>DATLNC010000299.1:0-2546 GCA_035536935.1 Thermoanaerobaculia bacterium | reverse complement strand
GGACTTGCCGGCGCCGTTCGGCCCCAGCAGGGCGAAGACCTCGCCGGAGCGGACGGTGAACGAGACCCCGCGGAGTGCTTCCACTCCGCCGGGGTAGGTCTTGCGGAGGTCTTCTACTTCGATCGCGTCGGCCACGAAGCTCAGTTCGAGCCGGCGGACGGAGGGAAGTCATTGCCGGGAATCAGGCTCCCTGGCACGTGGGTGAAGCCGCGGGGATCCGGCTTGTTGGGGGACCGCCAGTTGCCGTGCCCCCAGGCGCCGCCAGGGACGACGATCACCGGCACGCTGTAAAAGGGCACGGAGTACGCCGGCGGATAGACGGGCTGCTGGGGCGCCAGGGCCGACTGGGTCAGGTCCCGGACCAGGCTCAGCTCGGTCAGGGCGACCAGCCGCTCCTGGCGGGCGTCGCGGGCCTGCTGCTCGCGGGCGGCGCGGCGCCGGGCGTTCTCTTCTTCGTAGGCGCGCACCGTGGCCGCGTACTCCTCGCGCGTGACCCACTCGCCGTTGGCCAGCACGAAGCCCCGGCGCCGCATCGCGTCGGAATAGAGGATCCAGCGGCCGATCTCCTCGTCGAGCACGTAGCCGAATCCGCCCAGGATCGGTTTCAGGCCCGGCAGCTTCGGGTCCAGCGAGGCGGCCATCACGGCGGACTCGCGGGTGGCCTGGTCGAGCTGCTTGCCCTGCGTCCACTGGGCGAGCGCCAGCCAGTCCGCGGCGCGGGCCGAGGGGTTCTTCTTGAGCGCCTCCTTGCGGCGCAGGTATTCGGCGAGGCTCGATTCCCCGGTCTCCACCCGCAGCACCTGGCTGGTCGGCAGGCTGAGGATGCCGCCCTGCATCTGGATGCGTACCTGGGAGCCGACGGTCTCGGCGATCACGCCCTCGAACTTCCGCCCGTTGACCAGGTAGACGTCGTCCGCGAGCGCGGGAACAGCGATCAGGGAGAGGAGGAGGATCAGAGGGAGGGACCGGATCCGCATGAGGCTTCCTTTCGTCCGGGACAACATGACAGGGTCCATCTTACACCTGGGGGACGGGGAGGGGAAAGAAAAAGGGCGGCCTTGGCAGGCCGCCCTTTTGGATGTTGGCTGCTTGGAAACGAGAGCTTAGTCGCCCTCGAGGACCTCCTGGGGCAGGCTGCGGATCTCCTCCTCGCCGAACTCGAAGAAGAGCTCCTCCTCGGTCTCCGGCTCGGACTCGACGTACTCCTCGGCCATGTGGAAGTCGTGGTAGTAGTGCATGCCCGTCCCGGCGGGGATGACACGGCCCACGATCACGTTCTCCTTCAGGCCGCGCAGGCCGTCCACCTTGCCGCTGATCGCCGCCTCGGTGAGCACCCGGGTGGTCTCCTGGAAGCTCGCGGCGGAGATGAAGCTGTCGGTCGACAGCGAGGCCTTGGTGATGCCCAGGAGCAGCGGCCGGCCGATGGCGGGGGTACCGCCGGCGGCGACGACGCGCTCGTTCTCCTCCTGGAACTTCCAGCGGTCCACCTGCTCGTCGATCAGGAACTCCGTATCGCCGACCTCCTCGATCTTCACCGACCGCATCATCTGGCGCACGATCACCTCGATGTGCTTGTCGTTGATCGCGACGCTCTGCGACCGGTAGACCTCCTGGATCTTGTCGGTCATGTAGCGCTGCAGCTCCTTCTCGCCCAGCACCTGGAGGACGTCGTGCGGGTTGATGGCGCCGTCGATCAGGGGATCGCCGGCCCGCACACGCTCGCCCTCCTGCACGTTGATGTGGATCGAGCGCGGCACCAGGTACTCACGGGTGTCGCCCATGTCGCTCTCGACCTGCACCTTGCGCATGCCCTTGTGGACGTCTCCGAGATGGACGACGCCGTCGATCTCCGTGATGATCGCCGGCTCCTTGGGGCTTCTCGCCTCGAAGAGCTCGACGACGCGGGGCAGACCGCCGGTGATGTCCTTGGTCTTGGTCGTCTCGCGCGGGATCTTGACCATCGTGTCGCCGGCGAAGACGTCGGAGCCGTTCTGCGCCACGAGGTGGGAGCCGGACGGCAGCAGGTACCGCTTCTCGCGGCCGTCCTCGCCGTGGATCAGGATGGCCGGCACCCGCTTTTCGTTGGCGGAGGCCTCGACGATGATCTTCTGCGACAGGCCGGTGACCTTGTCGGTCTCCTCGCGGACGTTCTCGCCCTCGACGATGTCCTGGAACTCCACCCTGCCGCCGATCTCCGAAAGGATCGCGTAGGTGAAGGGGTCCCAGGTCACCAGCTCGGTGCCGGGCTCGACCATGTCCCCCTCGTGCACCAGCAGCTGCGAGCCGTAGGTGAGAGCGTAGCGCTCCCGCTCCCGGCCCTTCTCGTCGGTGATGACGAGCTTGCCGCTGCGGTTGATCACGATCAGCGAGCCGCGCCGGCTCTCGACCGTGTTGACGTTGAGGAACTTGACGACGCCCGGGTTCTTGGAGATGTGCTTCGACTGCTCGGACACGCGCGAGGCGGTACCACCGTAGTGGAAGGTCCGCATCGTGAGCTGCGTGCCGGGCTCGCCGATCGACTGCGCGGCGATGACGCCCACCGCCTC
>DATLNC010000298.1:0-16179 GCA_035536935.1 Thermoanaerobaculia bacterium | reverse complement strand
CGCGGGGGGACGACTCCCCCGCATGGGGGAGCCACTCGTACACGCGGGGGGACGACTCCCCCGCATAGGGGAGCCACTCGTACACGCAGGGGGACGACTCCCCCGCATGGGGGAGTCGCTCGTACACGCGGGGAGGCGACTCTCCCCGACGGGGGGATGACTCTCCCCAACCGGAATCTTGGATTCCAATCCAACTCCTTGGAGAAAAACGCCCTTTTCCCTGCGGGACTGGCGCTTTCTCGCTGGCACATCCGTTGCTCCCCACCCGGCAAGCCTTCGATTCCAAGGAGACAGACATGACCGTCGACGCCCCTTCCGCGCGCCAAACGCGCCAATCGCTGACGACCTCCCAGGCGGTGCTCTTCGGCACCCTGGTCGTGGGCACGCTGGACATCCTCGACGCGTTCATCTTCAACGGAGTCCGTTCCGGCGTGAGCCCGGGCCGGATCCTGCAGTTCATCGCTTCCGGCCTGCTCGGGCAGGAGTCCTTCGACGGCGGAGCCGCCACCCAGGCTCTCGGCCTGCTGCTCCACTTCTTCATCGCCTTCGTGGCCGTGACCCTCTACATCCTCGCCAGCCGGCGGCTGCCGATCCTCGCGCAGAAGCCCTTCGTGTTCGGACCGCTGTATGGCCTGCTGGTGTTCGTGATCATGGACAAGCTGGTCGTGCCGCTGTCGGCGGTGACCCGGGCGGCGGGGCCGAGGCCGCTGGTGGTCGACGTCAACCAGTGGCTCATCCACGCGTTCGGCATCGGCCTGGTCACCGCCCTGGTCGCACGGACTGCGATACGCTCCCGCAACTGATGCATCCCTCCCTCGCCCACCTCGATCACCGGCCCTGGCCTCTGCCGGCATCGGGATGGGCTTGGCGGCAGACCTGGCGGGAGCTTCTGTTTGCGCACTGGCCTGTTCCGGCAAGCGAGCTGCGGCGCTACGTCCCCCCGGAGCTGAGCGTGCAGGAATTCGACGGCACTTCCTGGGTTGGGCTGGTGCCGTTCCGGATGACGGGCGTGATGCTCCGGGGAGTGCCGGACCTCCCCTGGATCTCCGCGTTCCCGGAGCTGAACGTGCGGCTCTACGTCGAGCGCGACGGCAAGCCGGGGGTCTGGTTCCTGAGCCTGGACGCGGCCAACCCGCTGGCCGTGTGGGCGGCGCGCCGCTTCTTTTATCTTCCCTACTACCTCGCGCGGATGTCCATGCGCCTCGCGGACGGCACGTTCCACTACGACTCGAGGCGCGCGGGCGCATCCTTTGTAGGCCGCTACCGTCCCGTCTCGGAGGTCTACGCCGCCGCTCCGGGATCGCTGGAGCACTGGCTCACGGAGCGCTACTGCCTCTATGCCCGGCGGCCGGACGGCTCGATCTGCCGCAACGAGGTCCACCACGCCCAGTGGCCGCTTCAGAAGGCGGAAGCCGAAATAGAGGAGAACACGATGCTCGATTTTCACGGCCTGCGCGTCGAGGGTCCGCCCCCGCTGCTGCACTACGCGGAGCGGGTGGACGTCGTCGTCTGGTCCGCGGAGCGCTGCCCATGAACATCGTCATCCCCGACGACTATCAGGATGCCGTGCGCGGGCTCGCCTGCTTTGCGAAGCTCGCGGGCCACTCCGTCACCGTGTTCACCGACACGGTCAAGGAGGTCGATGCGCTCGCCGAACGCTTTCAGGAGGCCGATGCCCTCGTCCTCATTCGCGAGCGCACGCGGATCGGCGAAGCGCTGCTCGAACGGCTGCCGCGGCTCGAGCTGATCAGCCAGACCGGCAAGGGGACGGCGCACATCGATCTCGCGGCCTGCGCGCGGCACGGCGTCGTGGTCACGGCTGGCACCGGGTCTCCCTATGCGCCGGCCGAGCTGACCTGGGCGCTGGTGCTCGCCGCCCTGCGCCACATTCCTCATGAAGTCGCCCGGCTGCGCGCCGGCCATTGGCAGAGCACCATGGGCACGGGCCTGCGCGGACGGACGCTGGGCATCTGGGGGTACGGCAAGATCGGCACCCTGGTGGCCGGCTACGGGCGGGCGTTCGGGATGGACGTGCGGGTGTGGGGACGGGAGGGCTCGCTCTCCCGCGCCCAGGCGGACGGGTATGCCCTCGCCGCCAGCCGGGAGGAGCTGTTCGAGCGCTCGGACGTGCTCTCCCTCCACCTGAAGCTGAGCGCGGAGACGCGCGGCATCGTCACCGGGGCGGACCTCGCCCGGATGCGGCCCGACGCGCTCCTCGTCAACACCAGCCGGGCCGAGCTGATCGCGCCTGGCGCCCTCGAAGCGGGGCTGCGCGCGGGCCGGCCGGGCTTCGCGGCAGTCGACGTCTACGAGGAGGAGCCGGTGCTCGGTACGGCCGGCATAGCGCACCCGCTGCTCGCCCTGGACATCCTGGAGAAGGCGATTTGCACGCCCCATCTCGGGTATGTGGAGAAGGACAGCTATGAGAGCTACTTCGGCCAGGCCTTCGATCAGGTCGTCGCTTTTGCTGAAGGACGGCCGGTCAACGCGATATCCTAGGGGCATGCGCGCCCCTCGAATCTTCATCCTGATCGTCACCCTTCTGGCCGCCTGCGACAGGGTGACCGTGGCCCTGGTGCCCGACGACCCGCTCGCTGCCGAGATCGAGCGCTGGTCGGCCTCTCTGGAGAACCGGCCCGCGGAGGACAAGCTCAAGCAGCAGGTCCAGCCGGTGCTCGCCCGCGCCGAGGAGGCCCTGGGCCAGGGCAAGCGCCTGCTTGCGCTCCAGAGCCTCGTTGCCGCGCGGGAGGAGCTCGCGGTCGCGGCCTACATGGGCGGGCGCCCGGCCGAGCAGCGCAAGGACATGGCCGCCTTCGAGGCGGAATGGGCGCGCATGGGGGATACGCTGAAGAAGGATTCGCCGGCAAAGCCGGAGGATCTGCATCCCGCGGCGGCCCGCGCCCTCGGCGAGGCCGCGCTCCCCCAGGTCCGCATCTATTACGATGCCAGCCTCGAGTACGGGCGCAACACCATGCCGGAGCAGGGGCTCTACTACCTCGGCTCCGCGCAGGCGCAGAGGGAAGTCGTGGATCTCCTCGGCAAGGTCTCCGTCCCTTCCTCCCGCCGCGAGCCGCCGCTCCGGCCGCTGCGGCCCGAGCTCGACGCCCTGGAGGCCGAGATGCTCGCGGTCTACCGGCCCCCCGTCTCGATCGAACGGCACAAGGAGTTCATCGCCGCCAGCTCGACGCTGAAGGAGGCGCGGGAGCTGGACGAGGCGGGCCTCCGCCACGGCGCGCTGCTGCGCTATCTCCAGGCGGCGCACCAGTTCGCGCCGTTGCGCGGAGCCTCCCCCACCTCCGATACCACGGCGCTCGAAAAGCGGCTCTCCCAGGGGGATGTCGATCACAGCATCGGCCAGCTGTTCCTCGAATCCGGCCAGGCCGACGCGCTCCCCCGCTACTTCGCGGCGCTGGAGCCCGCCCGCCCACAGGAGCCCGGTCCGGCGCCCAAGGTCACGGTGACCCTGGTGCGCTGGCCCTACACATGAAACCTCTCCGATCCAGCAGGTCTGCTGGCACGCAGCGTGGTGCAGGGTTTCGGAGGGCAGGCGCGGTTCGTGGTCGAGAACTACGGCGAGTCGGAGCTGGCGAAGCGCTTCGGGGTGACCCGCTATCCCGCGATCTTCGTGGACGACGTGCTGGTGGCGACGCCGAACGACTTCGGCTTCTACGGCAATGCCGGCAATGGCGGCAATACCAAGGGCGCGGCAGAGGGCCGCTACGCGCCGCTCAGGAAGGCGGAGAGCCATGAGCGGTTCCGCGCCGATCTCACGCGCATGATCGGCCTGGTCCTCGCGGGCCGCAAGGAGGCAGCGCGGGCCGAGGCCGCTCCGGCGAAGTCGGAGGGGATCGCCGCGCTGCCGTCCGTCACCATCACGGACCTCGCAGGCAGGACCCTCTCGCGGGCCGATCTCGCCGGCCGGCCGGTGCTGGTCGAGCTGTGGGCGACCTGGTGCCCGCCCTGCCGCGGCACGCTGGCCTGGCTCGGCGAGCTCAAGAAGCGCCACGGCGACCGGCTCGCGATCGTCGCCATCGCGGTCGAATCCCCGGAGGCCGAGGTCCGCAAACTGGCAACCGAGCTCGGGATTCCGCTCGTCTGGACGCTGGGGACGCCGGAGGTGGTGCGGGCGTTCGGGGACGTGAGCGCCGTGCCCACGCTCCTGCTCTTCGATGCCGAGGGCCGGGCCGCCGGGGCGTTCTACGGCGCTCCGCCCGGACTGCACGCGGAAGCCGAGGCGAAGCTCGCCTCGCTGTTCTGATAAGGTTTGATCATGGCGATGCACTTCTTCACTTTCCTGTCGCAACCCACCCCGAACGCGGAGGAGTTCGCCGAGTTCGAGGGCGCCTACGTCAGCTGCTGGATCCTGAACGACAACCGCGACGAGGCCCAGGCGCGCGCGATCGAGCTGATCCGCGATTACGGCTGGTCGGTCGATGCCCTGGAGGATTCGGGGACCGTCTCCAGCGAGGATTACCAGGAGGGCGACGAGGACCGCGAGTTCTACGAGCAGGCCCTCGTCGAGGGCGAGGTCCTCGTCTTCAACACCTGGCCGCGCGGCGAGGACGACGAGGACGACGAAGAGGCTGAGGACGAGCCCTAGAAGTTTCTGGCATCGTTCTGGCTTGAGAAAGCCGGGATGCCGAAGCATTACACCATGGGAGGCCGCGCCGGAACGGGGCCCTCGGCGCCGCCGGGCGGCCCGGGCGGCGTACCTCTTCCGGCGCCGAAATCGCTGCGCGAGCGCTTCGGCGCGCTGCGCAACCTTCCTCCCTTCCTCAAGCTGATCTGGCACACCAGCCGGGGTCTCACCGTGGCCGACCTGGCGCTGCGCCTGGTGCGCGCCCTGCTGCCGGTGGCCACGCTCTACGTCGGCAAGCTGATCATCGACGAGGTGATCCGCCTGGCCGGTATCGGGGCTGGTGGGGGGGCTGGTGGGGGGATTGCGCCGGCCGGCCTGCGGGAGTGGCTGGCCAGCGGCCGGATCGACCACCTCGTCTGGCTGCTGGTGGCCGAGCTCACCCTGGCCGTGCTGTCCGACGTGCTGGGCCGCATCGTCTCGCTCTTCGACACGCTGCTGTCGGAGAAGTTCACGAACGCGACCAGCGTGCGCCTGATGGAGCACGCGGCCACGCTCGATCTCGAAGACTTCGAGGACAGCGAGCTGCAGGACCGGCTGGAGCGCGCCCGCCGCCAGACCATGGGCAGGGTGACGCTGATGGGCCAGATCTTCGGCCAGGCGCAGGACGTGGTGACCATCGCCGCCTTCGCCGCCGGGCTGGTGGTCTACGCGCCCTGGCTGATCGCGCTGCTGCTCCTGGCGCTGGCGCCGGCCTTCCTCGGCGAGGCGCATTTCAACGCCCAGAGCTACTCGCTCAGCTACGCCCGCACGCCGGAGAGGCGCGAGCTCGACTACGTGCGCCAGACCGGCGCCAGCGTCGAAACCGCGAAGGAAGTGAAGATCTTCGGCCTGAATGGATTCCTGATCGAGCGCTACCGTGTCCTGGCCGAAAAGATCTACGAGGAGAACCGCCGGCTCGCGGCCCGCCGCGCCAGTTGGGGCGGCCTGCTGACCGCGGTCGGCACGCTGGGCTATTACGTGGCCTACGCGTTCATCGCCTGGCGCACGCTGAGCGGCCAGTTCACCATCGGCGACCTCACCTTCCTGGCGGGCTCCTTCCGCCGGCTGCGCAACCTGCTCGAGGGGCTCCTGATCGGCTTCTCGCAGGTGGCCGGGCAGGCGCTCTATCTCGACGACCTGTTCTCCTTCTTCGAGATCGAGCCGGAGATCGTCTCGCCCGAAAACCCGCGGCCGTTCCCGCTGCCGATCCGCCGGGGGTTCACCTTCGAGGACGTGGGCTTCCGCTATCCCGGCGCCGAGCGCTGGGCGGTGCGCAACCTGACCTTTACATTGCAAGCAGGCGAGGTGCTTGCCCTGGTTGGAGAGAACGGCGCGGGCAAGACCACCCTGGTCAAGCTGCTGGCGCGGCTCTACGACCCGGACGAGGGCCGGATCCTGCTCGAGGGGCACGACCTGCGCGAGTACGCGGTCGAGGATCTGCGCGCCAACATCGGCGTGATCTTTCAGGATTTCGTCCGCTATCACCTCTCAGCCGCCGAGAACATCGCGGTGGGCCGCATCGAGGCGCGGGACGACCAGGCGCGGATCGTTGACGCGGCCGAGAGCAGCCTGGCCGACGAGGTGATCCGCAAGCTGCCCGAGGGTTACAATCAGGTTTTGGGCAAGCGCTTCCGCACGGGGGTGGATCTGTCCGGAGGCGAGTGGCAGAAGATCGCGATCGCCCGCGCCTACATGCGCGACGCCCAGCTCCTGATCCTCGACGAGCCCACCGCTGCGCTCGACGCCCGCGCCGAATTCGGCGTGTTCCAGCGTTTCAAGGAGCTGAGCGAGGGCAAGACCGCGGTGCTGATCTCCCACCGTTTTTCGAGCGTGCGTATGGCGGACCGCATCCTGGTCCTCGCCGAAGGCCGGCTCGAGGCCACGGGCACCCACGAGGAGCTGCTGGCCCAGGGCGGGCGCTACACCGAGCTGTTCGAGCTGCAGGCGGTGGGGTACCGGTGAGAGGCTATTTCAGAGCACCGAGCTCGGTAGCTCGGAGGAACTCTTCGATGGGAGGAACCCAGCTGCCGGGTCGCCAGGAGGGCCAGGACCGCGTAGAACATCGCGTAGTAGGCTCGATTTTGCGCACCCCGCCAAGCGCTCTCGTCGAGAAGCAGGGTGGCTTCACGGAGTGTCTCGACGGCTTGCTCCATCCGGTAGCGGACCAGGGCACGCAGTTGCTCGGGGCTCCGATTCAAATGCGGATGCCTTCTCGCTCGATGGACTGGACGACAGGCTGTGCACCGAACGGGCCCTGCTCCAGCCCGCGACGAGTGGTCACGAGGGTCGAAATCACCCGATCGTTGTCGAATCCGACTTCCCAGGCGATTTCGTCGATCCAGCGACGGAGGGCAGGAGTCAGCTCGGTGACCACGAGGTAGACGTCGAGGTCCGAGTCAGGTGTCGCCTCACCTCGGACCCGCGATCCATACACTCGAAAGTCCTCGATCTTCACACCTTGCGCGAGGCGCCGCCGCAACTCCCGGGCAATCTCCCGGTCCACAGCATTCAGTCCGATCCCCATGGCCGTATTGTACGCCGTCAGGCCGTCACGGCCTCCGGAGCATCCTGGGGCGGCTTCCGGCGCAGGATGCCGGCGGAGACCAGCGTCACGATCAGCCCGACCGGGAAGACCTCCATGAAGGTGATGCCGACGTTGAAGAGAATGTTGTCGTAGTACTTCGCCATGGTGGCTAGCTGCGCGGTCTGCTCCTGGATGGCGGCCTCGCTCTCGCCGGCCGCGCGCATCTTGTCGAGGACGTGGGCGCTGTACTGGTCGAGGAAGTCGGGGAAGAAGTTGAAGTAGGTGATCTCCCAGGAGATCACGTACATCGCGCAGGTGACCAGGGTGATGAGCATGCCGACCCGGAAGGCCTTGCCAAAGCCGATCGTGCCGCCGGCGACGTTGTCGCGGTACGAACGGATGCCGAAGAAGACCATCAGGAAGGCCAGGACCATGGCGCTGTAGCCGAGGAGCTCGCTATGGTCGAAGTCAATGGTCCCGTTCATGCACATGGGCAGCATCACTGCCGAGAGCGCTATCAGAATGACACCCGACGCAAGTCCGAAGCGGAGCACGATTCTCTTCATTGCCGTTTCCTCCATGTTTGCCCGGACCCTAGCGCCGCGGCGCCTCGCCTGTCGTCCTACGTTCGGGTGATTTTCGGGCCGGAGCCCCGGAATCATACTTTCGTTGACCAGGGGAGGAGGCCGAGATCCCGCCCCTTCTGGACCGCCTGGACCCGGCGGTTGACCCCGAGCTTCGCGAACAGGCGGGAGGAGTGGGTCTTGACCGTGTTCTCGGAAACGAAGAGCCGCTCGCCGATCTCCCGGTTGCTCAGCCCCTCTGCGATGAGCCCGAGGATCTCGTGCTCGCGCTGGGTGATCCCGAGCTCCTTGAGCTTCTCAGAATCGAGCGCGAAAGGCCCGCCCTCCGGGACGCGCACCTCCTTGATCACTACCACTTCCCGGGCCCGGGCGAGCCGCAGCCCGAAGTAGATGCCGACCGCGGAGAAGATCACCGCCACCAGGCCGCCATAGATCTCGGTGGGATAGGCGCGAACGAAGTGCTTGTACTCCAGCACCTTGAGCAGCGCGATCAGCACCCCGCCTGCGAGCCCGTAGAGGATGACGCGTCTCACCGGCGGGGAGCATAGCGTGTTACTTCGTCGCCGAGATCGTGAGCGTCCAACCGTTGGCGCGGTAGTTCCCGTTCAGATTCTGGGAGCTGGTGTACACGATCCTCTGGTCGTAGGTGACCCAGGAGAAGGCCACGTCGAGCCAGTCCAGGCCGGCGCCCACGGACAGGATGTTGCGGTCCGAGTCCGGCAGGAAGGCACCGACCGCGGCATCGGGCTGCGGCGTCTCGTCGAAGGCGTAGCCGAACCGGAGCTTCGGCCCCGTGGGCAGGCGCCAGCTCGCTCCCATCCGGTAGCTCATGGCGTCCTGGAAGTCGAGCTGGTAGGCCGTGTTCAGCCACGACGAGGCGGGGAAGCTGAGCGACAGATCCTGCACGTTGCCCCACCCCGTGCGGTTCACGTCCATCTCCACGAGCAGGGACTTGCTCAGGTTCCAGGCCACTCCGAAGCTCGCCTGGTCCGGATACTCCAGGGAGGACGATAGAGGAAGATCCTGCCCGAACGGCAGCGTGCTGCGCACGAGCTCGTCGTACTGGGGATCGCCGGTCTCGACCTGGGTGAGCCTGCCCACGCCCACGTAGTCGGTCGCGATGGCGCTGCGGTAGGAGAAGCCCACCGAGAAACGCTTGCGCTTGAAGAGCATGCCGGCGGTCCAGCCGTAGCCGGGCTCCATGTCGGTCTTCATGTCGAGGCTGGCGATGTCGAAACCGGTTTCCACCTCGCCGGGGATGCGCCGCGAGACGGCGACCTCGGAGGAGCGGTAGACCGCCCCGAGGCCGACCCCCAAAGACGGGCTGAGCTGAATGCCCAGCGTGGGAGCGAGGTCCCAGGCCTGGATGCTGGACTTCGTGGCCTGATGGCGCGCGACGAAACCGCCGGGATCGGCCCACTCGGTGTTCATCCGGAACGGAGAGTAGAGCCCCACGCCGGCCACCATCCGCCTGCCCACGGGCAGGGTCACATAGGCGTGGGGGGGGATCGCGGGCGCCGTCTCCTGCTGGCCGGTCGCGCCGATGCCGATCCCCGGCGGCAGACCCTGATAGAGCGACTCGTTGAACGCCGTCACGGCCATGCCCGCCGAGAGGGACTTCTTCTTCTCCAAGAGCGCGAGGCCGCCGGGGTTGTAGACGATGGCCGACGGGTCGCTCGCCTGGGCGACGAAGGCGCCGGCCATCCCGGCCGCCTTCGCCCCCTGATCGGTGAAGGCGAAGCCGGAGGCATGGAGAGGGAGCGCGGAGGCGCCGAGCAGGCTGAGGAGAACGAGAATGGAAAGCATTTTGGTGTTCATGTTCGGCTCCTGAAAAGTTTGCGCTATGGGCAGACCGGGCCGGGATCCGATTCCGTCGGATCGACCACGACGAACTTGGTCCTGCTGTTCTGCCCCGCTGCGTTGATGACCGTGAGCGTGACGGCGTAGGTCTTCGCCGTGGCATAGGCGTGGCCGGGGTTCTGAGAGACGCTCTTGCAGGTCGAAGCTTGCTCCGCGCAATCGCCGAAATCCCACTGCCAGGACGCCGGGTTCGAAGTCGACGTGTCGGTGAAGATCACCGTCAGCCCGTTGCGCTGGTAGCAGAAGCTCGCCACGGGCGGACCCGCGGTGCTGACGGTGACCAGCTTGGTCGCGCGGCTGGTGCCCGCGGCGTTGGCCGCCGTCAGGATCACCGTGTAGGTCCCCGGGGCCGCATACGTGTGCGTGGGGTTCTGCTCCGTGCTCTCGCAGAGCGGGCCCGAGCAGTCCCCGAACTGCCAGTTCCAGCTCGTGGGCTTGCCCTCGGAGCGGTCGATGAACACCACGTTCAAGCCATTGGCCTGGAATTCGAAGGCCGCCTTGGGCGCCTCGCCGCGCGAGACCGCGACGAACTTGCTCTTTGCAGCCGAGCCCGCCTTGTTCCTCGCGGTGAGCGTCACGTTGAAGGTCCCGGGCTGGCCATAGGTGTGCTCCGGGTTCTGCGCGCTGCTGGAGGTGCCGTCGCCGAAGTCCCAGGTCCACGAGTCCGGGTTGCCTTCCGACCTGTCGGTGAAGAGGACGCGTAACCCGTCTGCCTGAAAGTCGAATTCGGCCTTCGGTGCCTCGCCGAGAGTGGGGCTCACGAACTTGCTCGCCGTGGCCGAGATGCCGAACTCGTTGAGGATCGTCAGCTTCACCGTGTAATTGCCCGGCTTGGCGTAGGTGTGGCTGGGGTTGCGCTCGGTGCTCGCGCCGCCGTCGCCGAAGTCCCAGATCCAGCTCACGGGCTCGCCCGTGGATATGTCCATGAAGAGGACGGTCAGGCCGTTGACCTCGAACCCGAAGCCCGCCTGGAGCGGCAGGCCGGCCACCGTGGTAACGAACTTGCGCACCGTGCTCGACGCGCCATTGGCCGCGGCCACGGTCAGGGTGACGGTGTAGGTGCCGGCCGCGGGATAGGTGTGCTGCGTGCTCTTCCTGCCGCCGATGCTTTCCCCGTCGCCGAAGTCCCACTGCCATGAGGTCGGATTGCCGGTCGAGGCGTCGGCGAACAGGACGGAGAGGCCGGCGACCTGGAAGGTGAACTCGGCCACCGGCGGCGCCGACGGTCCGACGATCGGGAGGTTGAGCCGGCCGACGCTGACGCCCACCTGCGCCAGGACGTTCGCGGTGCCCGGCGCGGCGCCGGGGAAGAGCTGCACGGTCGTGGCGCCGCCCGCGAGCGGCTTCTTGACGAGCTGGACCGGCTTGCCGGAAGAGTCCGTGCCGAAGCTGCCGAGGCTGGTGTTGAGCACGACCTCGGTGCCGTCGGCTGCGATGCTGCCGTCCCTGTTGCGCGCGCTGACGGTGAGCGTGGCGCCCTGCACGGAGCCGGCCTCGAGCGTGCCCCGGTCCGAGGTCAAGACCACGACCAGGTCGGACGAGCCCGTTCCCGGCGTCTCCGGTGCCTTCGGAGCCACCGGATTGCCCGAATCGCAGGCTCCGGCGAGGAGCCCAAGCATGGCCATGATCGAGAGAACCGTTCGTCGCATCGAAGCTCCATCAACTTTCGGGCGCGGCAGGAACCACGGCCGAGAGAATGCCTTCCTTTTGTTTCAGCTCCTCCGCCGCCGCGGCCGCCGCGTCGCGGCCTGTATAGCGGCCGATCAGCACCATGTGGAGCACGACTCCGTTCTGAGCCACCGGTGCCACGACGGGTTTGTGACCGCGCGCCGTCATCTCCTGGACGAAGGCTTTGGCATCGGCCTCGTCCGCGAACGCTCCAACCCGCAATGTGAAGGCCTCATCCTCTATGTGGGGCTTGGGCGCGGATTCTTGCTTTTCCGTTCTGTCCTTTTTTTGGGCAGGCGCGGCGGCTGGTGGAATGGAGCGGCTCAAAGCCGTGAGATAGCCCGCCGCGAACATCAGGAATCCCACCAGCACCGCGCCGATGGAGATGAGGACCACTCCCTTGCGGTGCAGACGCCAGGTGATCATGGAGTGCTTCATCGCGCCGCTTTCCCGCGCCGGAAGAGAATTCGCTCCACGGCCTTTCCCTTCTCGTCGTATTCGACCGTCTCGCCGTCGAGCTCGCCGTCGACGTGCTCGGAAGTGCGCAGCACGGAGCCGTCGGGCCGGTACCAGGCCGAGAGGCCGTGCAGGCGACCCGCGCGGTACATCGACCGCGCCGTGGGGAGACCGCTCTCGCCGAAGATCACGGTCTCGCCGTCCTGCAGTCCGCCGCTGTACGCGATCTTCATCTGGAGCCGGCCGGCATCGTAGAAGAGGGCCTGGCCATCCAGCTTGCCCGCCCGGTAGGAGAGCGCGGCCTCGGTCCGGCCGTCGCGGTCGTAGCGCTGCAGCTCGCCCTCGAGGAGGCCAGCCTGGAATCGGCCGCGCTCGGCGATCCAGCCATCCTCGTCCCAGGCGGTCCACTCGCCGTCGGGCTGGCCGTCCAGCAAGGATTGCCGGCGCAGGACCTGCCCCCGCTCGCCGTAGACGACCAGCTCTGTTCTCTCTTCGCTCATTCCGCAATTTCCTTGCAATACCTCATTCGGAGGGGCCACTCTCTCTTTGGGTGGGGAGACGAGCCGCAAAATAGCAACGCAGGGGAGATATCGATGTCGAAGCCCGCTGCCCGCATGGGCGACATGGTCCTGAACGACGCGCCGCACTGCCACGCGCCGATCCATCCGCCGGCGCCGGTGCCGACGCCGCAGCCCCACGCTCCCCTGCCGCAGACGATCATCAAGGGACAGCCCACCGTGCTGATCGGCAACATGCCAGCCGCCCGGGCCACCGACACCACCACCCCCTGCATCCCCGCGGGCTGCGTGCCGAGCGGACCGGCGATGATCGCGCTGGGCTCCTTCACCGTGCTGATCGGCAACATGCCCGCCGCCCGGGCCGGCGACATGACGAGCCATCCGGCTTGCGTAGCTCCGATCCCCGGGCCTACCGGAAAGATTCTGCCGCCGGGGTGCGTCACGGTGCTGATCGGGGGGTAGGACCCCTCCCTGCAATTCCCGCCACCCTTCCACCACCTTCCTTCACAAAGGGGGAATTGTCATGTTCAGAAGGGCGGCCGTGTCCTGGCTCGGTTTGGTTTTCGTCGCGGGTGTGCTGGCAGCGCAGCCCAAGCCGTCCTCGGACCTGCTCCTGCCCTACTTCGAGGTCGATCTCGAAGGCGGAGAGGCGACCACGGTCTTCGCCGTCGTCAACGCGCTCGACAAACAGGTGGACGTCGCCGCCGCTCTCTACACGAACTGGGGCCTTCCGGTCGTGAGCACGCAGATCCGGCTGAAGCCCGGCGAAGTCTTGACGGCCGACCTCCGCGCCTGGATCGTCGAAGGCCGCCTGCCGGGCCGCCAACCGCTGACCGCGGGCGAAATGCAGCTCGTGCAGGCCATGCTCAGCGGCCAGCCCTCCCCCGCCGACGGCCTCTACCGGGCGACGGACGTCGCCCTCGGGCGCGCCACCGGCTATCTCACGCTCCGCACCATCCGCACCGGCGGCAAGAAAGCCACGAAGTCCGCCGCGCTGCGCGGCGAGGGCTTCCTCGTCGATCCCGAGCAGGGCCCGGCGCGCGGGCACGACCTCGTCGACATCAACAAGACGACCACCAAGGAGGTCTGCAACCGCCACAACCTGCGCCACCTTTCGGGGACCGGCCTCGCCGAAGCCGAGGTGATCGTCTGGCGCGACATGGCCGGCCAGATCCTCCCGGCCCCGGTCCCCGTCGACCGCCGGCGGCAGATCGACGTCTCGGTCTACGCGGCGGACGGCAGGCTCCTGCGCAACCAGCCGTTCCAGCTCCTGCCCGCGGAGCAGATCCCGATTGCCGAGCTTGGACTGACCGAGCCGCTCGGCCGGATCGAGATCGCCACTGCGGAAGCCTCCGTCGCCCTGATCCAGGACTCCGCCGGAGGTCCCCTGTTCGAGACCTCCTGCGTGCAGACCGGCCCGGGTCCGGAGCCGGGCCCAAACCCGGGAAAGACCGCGGTCCAAATCGAGACCCTCGTCAACGGCCAGCGCGCAGCCTCGCCGCCGGGACCGGCGGTCCCGATCGGATCGACCGTCAACTGGAGCTACCGGATCACCAACTCCGGCTCCGATCCCCTCACCCAAATCGCGGTCCACGACGGCCAGGGAATCGCGGCGGCCTGCCCCAAGGGCACCCTCAACCCGGGCCAGTCCCTCACCTGCACGGCCAGGACGACGGCGCAGGCCTGCCAGCACCGCAGCGTCGGCACCGTCACCGCCAAGACCAGGAAGAAAGGGAAGAAGGGGGGCGGAAGCACCGTGACGGCGCAGGACCCGGGCCATTACTTCGGCGAGGACGGCGCCGAGATCGAAATCGTGACCTCCACGAACGGATGGGATGCGAACGTGCCGACCGGCCCCTCCGTGCTGGCCGGCTCGCCGATCTCCTGGACCTATCTCGTCACCAACACCGGCGAGCTGCGCCTGGCAGGGGTGCGGGTGTCGGACGACCACGGCGCGGCGGTGGTCTGCCCGGCCACCAGCCTCGACCCCGGCGAAGCCATGACCTGCGAGGCGGTGGGCGTCGCCGCGGCCGGACAGTTCGCCAACGTCGCGACCGTGACCGCGAGCACGGCCTGCGGCGAGATCTCCGACTCCGACCCGAGCCATTACTTCGGCGAGAGCGACAAGAACGTCCAGCTCCGCGCGCTCACCAACGGCTTCGACGCGGACTTCCCGCCCGGCCCCTCGATCGCGGTGGGCGGTCCGGTCACCTGGGAGTACATCGTCACCAACAGCGGCAAGTTCCCGTTGAACGCCCTCGCCGTCTCCGACGACAAGGGCACGGCGGTGAGTTGCCCGAAGGCCGGCCTGATAGCCGGCGAGTCCATGACCTGCATCGCGCGCGGCGTGGCGAGCTCCTGCCAGAATGCCGCCTTTGCCTCGGTCAACGGCCAGACCCCGGACGGCACCAGGGTGGCGGCGAGCAATCCCGCCCACTATTTCGGCCAGGCCGAGGCGTCGATCCTGATCAAGACGTCGGCCAACGGCAACGACGCCGACCTGCCTCCCGGCCCCTCGGTGCCGATCGGCTCGCCCGTGCAGTGGACCTACACGCTGACCAACACCGGCAAGGTCGCGCTGACCGGCCTCGTGGTCACCGACGACAAGGGCGCGTCCGTGGCATGTCCCCGGACCGACCTGCGGCCGGGCGAATCCATCGGCTGCACCGCAACCGGTACCGCGATCTCCGGCGATTTCAAGAATCTCGGCACGGTGACCGCCAACCCGCCCTGCGGCGATCCGGTGCGCGACGACGATCCGAGCCACTACCGCGGCGTCGGCGATCCGGGCATCCGGATCAAGACGTTCGTCAACAATCAAGACGCGAATACGCCGCCAGGCCCCACGCTCCAGGTCGGCGGCCCGGTTTCCTGGAGCTACGTGGTGACCAACACCGGCCAGTTCGCCCTCAGCAACATCCTCGTCATCGACAGCCGCGGCGCGGCCGTGACCTGCCCGATGACGGAGCTGCCGCTCGGGCAGACGATGACCTGCACGGCGAGCGGCATTGCCAAAGCCTGCCAGTTCGACAACCAGGGGAACGTCAGTGCCAAGACCTCCTCCGGCCAGACGGTGAGCGCCGTCGATCCGAGCTACTACCTGGGCGAGCACCACCCCAGCGTCAAGATCGAGACGACCGTGAACAACGTCGAAGCCGACGCCGCGCCAGGTCCCACGATCATGGTGGGCTCGCAGGTCACCTGGATCTACACGGTTACCAACGCCGGCGACGCGCCGCTCTCCGCGATCCTGGTCACGGACGACCAGGGAGCGGCGGTGAGCTGCCCGGGGACCACTCTTCAAGCCGGAGAATCGATGGCCTGCTCGGCCCAGGACAAAGCGAAGGAAGGGCAGTTCAAGAACGTCGGCACGGTGACCGCCTCGCCTCCTTGCGGCGCCCAGGTAACGGCCCAGGACCCGAGCCACTACACGGGCGGAGGCACCGGCGGGATCGGAATAAAAACCTTTGTCAATGGGCAGGACGCCAACGGACCTCCCGGCCCCTCGGTCCCGCTCGGCGATCCGGTCAACTGGACGTACAACGTCACGAATCTGGGGCTGGTGTCGCTCTCCGACGTCAAGGTGATCGACAACCGCGGCGTGGCCGTGCTCTGCCCGAAAGCCGCGCTGCAGCCCGGCGAAACCATGAGCTGCGCGGGCGCCGGCGTGGCCAAAGCCTGCCAGAACGACAACCTCGGCACGGCCACGGCCCAGACGGCCGACGGCGCGCAGGTCGCCGCCTCCGATCCGAGCTACTACACGGGCCAGGTCCAGCCCGGGCTCGGCTTCGAGCTGAGCGCCAACGGGCAGGGTGCCGACGTCCCGCCCGGTCCAACGATCACGGTGGGCACACCCGTGACCTGGCTCTTCGCCATCAGCAACACCGGCAACGTCGCGCTCTCCAACGTGACCGCCAGCGAGAACAAGGGCGCGGCCGTGAGCTGCCCGAA
>DATLNC010000297.1:0-12077 GCA_035536935.1 Thermoanaerobaculia bacterium | reverse complement strand
CCTCCCCGGGGCTGGAGATACAGCAGGCTGCGCCTCGTCACAGATGCTTCCGGAAGCTCGCCCCCGGAGGCGGGCGATACTCTTCTAGCCTGGGGTTTCAACCCCAGGCGGGCGGCTCCTCGACTACAATCCCCCGCATGAAGACCGCCGCCAAGCTCCTCTGGCTTCTCCTCCTCCTCCCCATCTTCGCCGCTCTCATGGCCGCCCAGCCGCCGGAGCCGTCTGCGGGAACTCCCAAAGCAGGGGGGAGAGGGGGAATGGGATCAACTTGGTCGCTCGCCATCCACGGCGGGGCGGGCACGATGCCCAAGGACATCCCGGAGAGCCAGAAAGAGGAGTACCTGAAGTCGCTGCGCGCGGCGCTTGAAGTCGGCAGCAAGGTGCTCGCGGGCGGCGGCACCAGCCTGGACGCGGTGGAGAAGGTGGTCCGCTTCCTGGAGGACGATCCGCTGTTCAACGCCGGCAAGGGCGCGGTCTTCACCAACGAGGGGACCCACGAGCTCGACGCCGCCATCATGGATGGCCGCGATCTCTCCTGCGGGTCGGTGGCGAGCCTGAAGACGGTCAAGAACCCCATCTCGCTCGCCCGGATGGTGATGGAGAAGTCCCCCCACGTCTTCATGGTGGGGCAGGGGGCCGAGAAGTTCGCCGACGAGATGAAGGTTGCGCGGGTGGACCAGAAGTACTTCTTCACCCAGAAGCGCTACGACGACTGGCAGAAGAAGCTCAAGGAGGAGGCGGAGAAGGACAAGGACACGGTCGGCGCCGTGGCGCTGGATGTCCATGGCAACCTGGCCGCAGCCACCTCGACTGGCGGCATGACGAACAAGCGCTTCGGCCGCCTGGGCGACGTGCCGGTGATCGGCGCCGGTACCTACGCCAATAACAAGACCGCGGCCATTTCGGCCACCGGCTGGGGCGAGCAGTTCATCAAGCACACGGTGGCGCACGACATTTCAGCCTTGATGGAGTACAAGGGGCTCACCCTGCAGCAGGCCGCCGACGAGGTCATCCACCGCAAGCTGCAGAAGGACGACGGCGGCGTGATCGGCGTGGCCCGGGACGGGTCCATCGCCCTGGTGTTCAACTCGGAGGGGATGTACCGGGGTGCGGCGGACTCGAACGGAAGGTCCGAGGTCGCGATCTGGTAAAGGTTAGGCCTGCAGGCGAAGGCCGTGAACCTGCTCCAGCAACACGATCGGCGCGGTGATGCCGCCGAACAGTCCGTCTCCCAGGGGGAGGGTCACCGGCTCGCTTCCTACCGCGACCTCTCCGGAGAGGAGGGCGCGGAGATCGTCCTCCCAGAGGAGGTCGGGCAGTGCAGCGCCGAGCGCTCCTCCCTCGATCCAGCGGACTCCCCGGGCCAGGGCGCGGAAGCGGAGGCTGCCCGGGTCATGGCCCTGGACCGCATCGAGCGCGCCGATCCAGACTCCGCCTTCGGCATTGCGCAGCAGCTCGGCGTCCGGACGCTCGCCCGGCAGCAAGAACAGGTGGCTGGGCGCGGCCTCGTCGGGGGCTACCAGGTGCGGCGTGGGCCGGCGGCCGAGAGCGATCGCCAGCCGTTCGTCCAGAGCCGGGGTCAGGAACACTCCGCGCTCGATCAGGTCGAGCGGGCGCTTGGCCGAGCCCAGGAGGTCGAAGGGGAACGGAATGCCGCGCGGATCCGTCGCATCGTCCCGCAGGCTGATCGCAGCATGGAAGACCGGCGTGCCGAGCGCGTCACGCAGGAACGGGGAGCCGTGATGGAAGGACGTGGAGGTGAAGGCACGGCGGTTGAGCATTTCCAGGAGAGCCGCGGCGGCTTCCTGGGAAAGCACCACGGGCACGGGTCCATCCGGCCCCTCGGCGCTTTTCGGCGCGTCCTGCGCCTGGCGCTCCCGGGCACGGGCAAGCAGGTTGTCGGGGCCGAGCCCCGCCAACGAGCGGGAGGCCACGGAGGCGATCCCCGCTCCGGGGCCCCCTCCAGTCGCCACCGCGGCCCAGGCCGAGGTCACCTCGGCCGAGCGCCGAAGACCGCGGCTGCCCGCGACCGCCACCCGTCCCTCGGCCCAGCCGAGCCGCACGGTGTTGTCCCCGTCCGGAAGGCCCCGGTCCGCGAGCCGCTGCACCAGCTCGCGAGCCCGGCCGGGCGTCATCCGCGCCAGCTCCGGGTCCCACAGGGGGGCATTGCCCGGCAGGGGAGCGAGCGCGCCTTCCGCTCCCTCGGGCAGCAGCGGTGGGGGCGAAGGCGGGGAGAGCCTCGCCTGGGCCATCGCCTGGCGGATGGCGCCCTCCAGGTGGGAGACCTCGCAACCGCTGGTGCGGTGAGTCCCGCACCGGCCCGACTCGCGCACCCGCGCGAGCACCATTCGTTCTTGCAGCTCGTACGAGTCGCGCCGGCGCTTGCCGTTGCTCTCCTGCCCCCGCCGGGCTTCCACCCAGATCAGCTCGGTCGCATCGGCCGGCGAGGATGCGAGGGCGCGCTCCAGGCGCGACAGCATCTCGGGGATCGGGGGGAGTGGCAGTATCGGCGGGGGTGGCGAGATGGGCGGCATTGCGGCGGAGCATACCAGGGAGCCGTTATCATTTTCCGTGGCCTGGCCTTTGCACTCCCGACATGAGGCAAGGCGACCTGAGATGGGGAAAACATTGATGATTCGAGGGCTAGTACCGCTTCTTCTGCTCGGTATGGCGGTCTTGGCGACCGTCCGACCCTCCCTTGCAGAGGACAGTGCCGACCTCATCCTGGAACACGGGGTGTTCTACCCGGTCCAGCCGGCGGCCCGCGTCGAGGGCAGCCTTGCGGTCCGCGGCAGCCGCATCGTCTATCTCGGACCGGACGCGGGCGCCGCCCGTTTCCGCGGTCCGAAGACCCAGGTGATCGACCTCGCCGGCCGCACCGTCACCCCCGGGCTGATCGACGCCCACTCCCACCTCGCCGGCCTGGGTCAGGCGCTGGCAGCCGTCGACCTGACCGCCGCGCCTACCTACGGCGAGGTCGTACGCCGGGTGCGCGAGGCCGCTGCGAAGGTGCCCAAGGGCACCTGGGTGCTCGGCCGGGGTTGGGATCAGAACCTCTGGCCCGAGAAGGAGTTCCCTACCCACGACGCGCTTTCCGCGGCGGTGCCGGACCATCCCGTCTGGCTCACCCGTGTGGACGGCCACGCTGCCCTGGTCAATGCCCAGGCCATGAAGATCCTGCAGCTCGGCCCCGAGATCCAGGACCCTTCCGGCGGACGCTTCCTGAGGGATGCCGGGGGCCGGCCCACGGGCGTCATGGTCGACAACGCGATGGATGTGGTGGGCGGCCGGATGCCTGGCGCCTCGGTGCAGGACCGCGAGCGCGAGCTGCGCAGCGCGGCACGCCATTGCTTGGAGCTGGGGCTGACCACGGTAACGGACATGGGCGTCGGCCCCTTGGACGTCGCGGCCTACACGAACCTGTTGAAGGCGCACGAGCTGCCGATCCGCTCGGCTCTCTTTCTCGGCGATGACGAGCAGTGGCTCTCGACCTGGTTCAAGAGCGGTCCCCAGATCGATCCCGACTTCCGGCTGCTGATCCGCGGTGTCAAGCTCTACGCGGACGGCGCCCTGGGCAGCCGCGGGGCCGCCCTGATCGAGCCCTACAGCGACGATGCGAACAACCTCGGCCTGATGGTCGCGACCGGCGCCCACCTGGAGGACGTCTCCCGGCGGGCCGCCCAGGCCGGGTTCCAGGTCGGGATCCATGCCATCGGCGACCGCGGCAGCCTGGTCGCGATCGACGCCATGGAGAAGGCGATCGCGGGCAAACCGGATGCGCGCTTCCGGCTGGAGCACACCCAGGTGACGCGGGTGCAGGACCTCCAGCGCATGGCCAAGCTCGGCATCATCGCCTCCATGCAGCCCACCCATGCGACGTCGGACATGGCCTGGGCGGACGAGCGCCTGGGCGAGGGCCGGCTGGAGCGGGCGTACGCTTGGCGCAAGGTGCTCGATTTCGGCGGCAAGCTGGCCCTGGGGAGCGACTTCCCGGTGGAATCGGCGGACCCGCGGCTCGGCCTCTACGCCGCGGTCACGCGGCAGGACCTCGCGGGCCAGCCCGCGGGCGGCTGGCTGCCGGGCGAGCGGCTCACACGGGAAGAGGCCCTGCGCGGTTTCACCCTCGACGCGGCCTGGTCGCTCTTCCTGGAGAAGGAGGTCGGCTCCCTGCAGGTCGGCAAGCGCGCCGACCTGGTGGTGTTCGCCCGCGACGTGATGACCGTGCCCGAGGCGGAAATCCCCAAGGTGGAGATCGACTACACCCTGGTCGACGGCAAGGTTATGTATGACAGGGGCAAGCGCCGGTGAACCCTTTCGCCCGCGCCCTGCTGATCGCTCTGCTCGTGGTGGTGCCTGCGGCAGCTCAGGACTATGGGCTGCAGCGCCGCGCCATGGTGGACGAGCAGATCCGTCAGCGGGGCATTGGCGAGCGCGAGGTGCTGAAGGCCATGGAGCAGGTGCCTCGGCACCTGTTCGTGCCCGAGTCGGTGCGGCCGAAGGCTTACGAGGACGCGGCCCTGGCGATCGGTCCGGGCCGGGCCATCTACCAGCCGTACGTGGTGGCGCTGATGACCTCGCTGCTCGACCTCGACCGCGGCGACCGCGTGCTCGAGGTGGGCACCGGCACGGGCTACCACGCCGCCATCCTGTCGCGCATCGCGCGGGAGGTCTATTCGATCGAGATCGACTCGACCGCGGCCGCCCAGGCGAGCAAGCGGCTGTCGGGGCTCGGCTATCCCAACGTGTTCGTGCGCCACGGCGACGGCTACCAGGGCTGGGTGGAGAAGGCCCCGTTCGATGCCATTCTCCTCTCCGTGGCGCCGCCGCGCGTGCCCAAGCCGCTCATCGACCAGCTCCGCGTGGGCGGCAAGATGGTGGTTCCTGTGGGCGGGTTCTTCCAGGACTTGCTGGTGATCACCAAGACGGCGGACGGCCTGGAGAAGCGGACGGTCATCCCGGTCCGCGTGGCCCCCATGGCAGGCAAGGTGCGCGATGGCGAGTAGGCTGATCCGGCTGATCCTGGCCCTCATCCTGCTCGCGGCCTGCGCCGCGGCGAGCCCGCAGGACGATCTCGCCCGCGAGCGCCGCCGCATGGTGGAGGAGCAGGTGCGCGCCCGTGGGGTGGATGACCGCCGGGTGCTCACCGCCATGGAGCAGGTGCCGCGGCACAGCTTCGTGCCGGAGGACGTGCGCGGCTCGGCTTACGACGACCGTCCGCTGCCGATCGGCGAGGGCCAGACGATCTCGCAGCCCTACATTGTGGGCCTCATGACCGACCTGCTGGACCTGAAGCCGAGCGACAAGGTCCTCGAGATCGGCACCGGCTCGGGCTACCAGGCGGCGGTGCTGTCGCGCCTGGTCGCGCACGTCTACACGATCGAGATCGTCAAGCCCCTGGGCGAGCAGGCGCGCCGCACCCTGGAGCGCCTGGGCTACGCCAACATCCATACCCGGATCGGAGACGGCTACAAAGGCTGGCCCGAGGCCGCGCCGTTCGACGCCATCATCGTCACCGCGGCCCCCCCGCAGGTCCCGAAACCCCTCCTTGAGCAGCTCGCCGTGGGCGGCAAGCTGGTCGCGCCCGTGGGAAGCTCCTGGCAGGACCTCACCGTCTACACCCGCCAGCGCGACGGCAGCTTCCACAAGGACACGGTCCTCCCCGTGCGCTTCGTACCGATGACGGGCGAGGCGCAGAAGAACGGCAAAAAGCGGTAAGAAGCCTGGGGTTGAAACCCCAGGCTAGAAAAGTATCGCGCCTCCCGGCGCGAGTTGCCGGTCGCTGCGTAGCCAGCCCCGGGAGGGGCTGTACCCGTCTAGCCTGGGGTTTCAACCCCAGGCGATATACGCTCCCCCGCATGCCCGAGTCTCCCGAGGACCGCCTGACGTCCCCGCGCTGGTGGCCGTTCTGGATCGCCTTTGCCGCGGCCCTGGCCCTGCGCCTGCTCTGGCTGGACGTCCGGCCCCTCCATCACGACGAGGGAGTGAACGGCTGGTTCATCCACCGGCTGCTGGAGGGCTACCGCTGGGAGTACGACCCCGAGAAGTTCCACGGCCCCTTCCTCTACTTCTTCGGCGCGCCGTTCATCCTGCTGCTCGGGATGGGCGAGATCGCTCTACGGCTGCCCGTTGCGCTCGCCTCGGCTGCGATGGTCCCTCTGCTCCTGCCGCTGCGCCGCCAGCTTGGACGCACCGGGGTCATCGCGGCGGCCTGGCTGCTCGCGGTCTCGCCGTCGCTGGTCTCCTTTGGCCGCGACCTAATCCATGAGACCTATCTGGCCGCGCTCACCCTGGCACTGATCGCCGCGGGCGTCCGCTGGC
This sequence comes from Thermoanaerobaculia bacterium, assembly GCA_035536935.1. Classification (GTDB taxonomy): domain Bacteria; phylum Acidobacteriota; class Thermoanaerobaculia; order Multivoradales; family UBA5704; genus DATMER01. The sequence goes on along the minus strand of DATLNC010000297.1, from coordinate 5,759 downwards.
TGGAAGAAAGGCGGGATCGGGATCTGATCCTCGCCTGTCTTTCCTTGAGCCTTCTGCTGACCGTCAAGGAGACGGCGGTCCTGACGCTCGGATCGTTGGCTCTGGGAGCCTTCGCAGCCTGGTGGGCTTCCGGCCGGCCCCCTCTCCCAAGCCTTTCGCGTCGCACCTGGTTCCTCGTGGCGCTGGGCCTGGCGGTGCCCTACGTCCTCCTATACACCTCCTTCTTCACGAACCCCGCCGGTCTGGTGGATTCGTTCCGCGCCTACCTGCCCTGGACGGAGAAGGGCTTCGAGGGCTCGGGGCACGAGAAGCCATGGCCGTACTTTCTCCGGCTCCTGGCGCGGTTCGAGCCGCTGGCGCTCGCGGGGGGTGTGCTCGGGAGCGCAGTCGCCATCTGGCGCTGCGACCGACTCGGTGTCTTCGTGACCGTGGCCTGGGTGGCACAGCTCGCGGCCTACTCGGCGATCCCGTACAAGACGCCGTGGCTGGCCATGAACATGGTGCTGCTGCTGGCGCTCTCGGCCGGAGTGCTGTTCGGCGAGATGGGGAGGCGCCCGCTGTCCGGAGCCGTCCGGGCTGCTATCACCGCAGTGGGCCTCCTGGCCGTGACCTGGAGCGCTGCGCGCGCCGTGGAAGTCTCGTTTCTGCGCTACGACGACGAGAGTCTGGGGTTGGTCTATGTCCAGACGAACCGCGACCTGCGCGACCTGATGGCGCTGATCGAGGGGGCCGCCGAGCGTTCTCCGCAGGGCACGGGGCTCGCCATCCGCTTCTACACGGCCAACCGCTGGCCGCTTCCCTGGTACCTCCGGGACTACACCGCGGTCCTCTATGCGAAGGATGTCCCTGGGAACCCCGAGGGCGACGTGCTGATCTGCGAACCGGGGCAGGAGCAGGCTCTGCGGAAGAGACTGCGGGGAAAGTACCTCCGCCGGCAGTACACCCTGCGCCACAAGGTGGAGCTGGTGGTCTACGTGAGCGCGCGGGTGTGGCCCTTCTCAGCATAAGCTTGCGCCTTATGGAACAGCCTGCCAAGCCCACCATCCTCGCCGAGCCGGCGGCCCGGCTGTGGAACCGCGACTTCGTCCTGCTCTGGCAGGGGCAGACGGTCAGCCAGCTCGGCAACCAGGCCTTTCACATCGCCATGATGTCCTGGCTCCTGCGGGCCACCGGCTCGGCCAGCCTCATGGGGCTCCTCATGTTCACCGCGCTGCTGCCGGGCGTGGTGCTCGCTCCCGTGGGCGGCACCTTCGCCGACCGCCACTCGCGGATCCGCATCGCCCTGATCTGTGACCTTCTCTCCGGCGCGGCCGTGCTCGCCCTGTCCTTCGCGATGTTCGATCCGCGGGTGGAGCGGCTCGATCCCGCGGCGGTCCGCTTCGTCATCGCGCTGATGTTCGGGGTCTCGGCCCTGCTGGGCATCCTGCGGGCGTTCTTCACCCCGGCGCTCAGCGCGGCGATCCCGGACCTCGTGCCGCGGGAGAAGATCCCGGCCGCCAACTCCCTGAACCAGATCTCTGTGCAGGGCTCGAGCCTGCTCGGCCAGGCGATCGGCGGTGTGCTCTTTCAGATCCTGGGAGCCGCTTTCCTGTACATGGTCGATGGCCTGAGCTTCCTGTTCGCCGCGCTCTGCGCGCTCCTGATCCGGCTCCCCGCGCGCGAGATCGTGCCGAGACCGGCGGCGGCCCACCCCTTCCGTCAGTTTTTTGGGGAGACTGCCGAAGGCTTCCGCTACCTCTGGAAGCAGACCGGACTGCGCGACTTCACCGTGATCGCGTCGGTGGTCAACTTCCTCGGAATGCCGATCATGGTGCTGTTCCCGTTTTTCGTGGAGCTTTACCTGAAGAAGGATGCCCGTTGGTACGGCTTCCTGCTGGCGACCATCGGAGCCGGCTCGGTGGCAGGTTTCGTCCTGGCCGGCGCAAAGCCCCTCAAAGGCGAGGAGCGGCGCCGCTGGATCGTCACGGCCATGCTCCTGGCGCCTCTGCTCTTCGGCATCCTTGGCTTCGTGAGCAACGCCTGGGCCGCCTTGGGAGTGGCCTTTCTAGGCGGCGTGGCACTGGGCGTGATCAACGTCTACCTGATGAGCATGGTCCAGATGGCCACGCCCGGCGAGGTGCGCGGCCGGGTGCTGAGCGTGATCATGACGATGACCGGCGGCCTGATGCCGATCGGCATGGTCCTGGGCGGCGTCGTGGGCGACCTGACCGGCAAGAACGTCCCCCTGATCTACGCGGCCTGCGGCGGCTTGGGCTTCCTCGTGGCCTCCAGCGTGTTCGTGAGGCGGGATCTGCGCGAGTTCCTGGCGCACGGGTGATCGATGGCTGCATTGCTGTTCTTGCTGGCGTCGCTTGCCGTGCCGGCGTTCTGCCGCTGGCCCCCGAAAGCGTCCTCTTCGTGCCCCGGGATTTGCGCCGCCGCCCGGCTCGAAGCCCGCTGCGGGCAATCGGAAGTCCGGCCGCCGTTCGCAATGCCATAGGGCACGGGGCTCGATGCCCTTGCAAGCTCCTTTTCTTCTAAGATAGTTGTACTCATGCAAAGTTCCTGGGAGCCTGATTTCTTCGTAGCCGACTGGCTGGTGCGCCCTGCGTTGGGGAAGCTGGAACGGGGGGAGGTCTCGGTCGCCGTCGAGTCGCGCGCGATGCAGGTGCTCTCCTGCCTGGCCCGGCATGCGCCGGACGTGGTGTCCAAGCAGCGCCTGATGCGCGAGGTCTGGGGCGGCATCATTGTCAACGACGAGGTGCTGAGCCATGCGATCTGGGAGCTGCGTAAGGCGTTCGGTGACGAGGCGAAGAGCCCGCGCTACATCCAGACGCTTGCGAGGAAGGGCTACCGGCTGGTGGCGGAGGTCTCCCGCCGTCCCCCTCCGGGGCCGCTCGCGCCGGGGAGCCGGGTCGCCCAGTACGAGATCCTGGAGCCGGTGGCCGGCGGCGCCATGGGGGAGGTCTACAAGGCGAGGGACACGCGCCTCGGCCGGACGGTGGCGCTCAAGTTCCTGCCCGCCGAGCTCGGCCGCGATCCGAGCGCCCGGAAGCGTTTCGAGCGCGAGGCGCAGGCTGTGGCCCAACTGGACCATCCGAACCTGGCGACGATCTACGACACGGGGGAGACCGAGGGCGGGCGGGTGTTCCTGGTTCTGGCTTTCTACGAGGGGGAGACGCTTCAGCAGAAGCTCGAGCGCGGGCCGCTGCCGCTGCCCGAGGTGGTGGAGATCGCCTGCCAGATCGCCAAGGGTCTAGCCGCTGCGCACCAGAGCAAGATCGTCCACCGCGACATCAAGCCGGCGAACATCGTGGTCCTGCCGGGCGGAACGGTGAAGATCCTCGACTTCGGGCTCGCCAAGATGGGCGGCGATACCACGCTCACGCGGCTCGGCTTCTCCCCGGGCACGCCCGCCTACAAGTCGCCCGAGCAGACCAAGGGGGAGCCGGTCGATCCGCGCAGCGATCTGTGGGCACTGGGAGTGGTGCTCTACGAGATGGTAGCCGGGCGGGTTCCCTTTGGAGGGGATTACGAGCAGGCGGTGATCTACGCCATCCTGCACGAGCCGCCGCGGCCCCTGGACGATTCAGTTCCCGCCGAGCTGGCCGCGGTGATCCACCGGGCCCTGGATAAGGAGGCGGCGAAGCGATACCAGGCCGGGGAGGAGATGGAGGTGGACCTCGCGCGAATCCCGCTGGGGGATGGTGCGGAGGTTGCCCCACGGAGCCAGCCGCGTCGGCCTGTCCCACGGAAGTGGATCGTCGCGGGGCTGGCGCTGGCGCTGGCGGTAGCCTTGGGATTCTTGTACTGGAAAGCGCACCGCTGGGATTTCTCAACCCAGGTGAAGCAGTATGTGGAGCAAGGGGATCAGCTGGAGTGGCGCGGCGACACCGAACATATCCTCGGCAAGGCCGAGAAGGCCTACCGGAGAGCCCTGGCGCTCGAACCAGAGAACCCGGTGGTCATGGCGTACCTGGCCGCGCTCCTGACTCGCACGCAGGCCCAGTTCCCAGACGAAGAGCGGCTTGCGGAGATCCGCCGTTGGACGGATAAAGCATTGGAACTCGGCGCCGATCACCCGATGCCCTGGGTTGCCAAGGCCAAGCTTCTGCTGCTGGATAACAAACCGCAGGAAGCCGAGCAGGCGGCGCGGGAGGCCATCGACCGGGATCAGGATTTCGACCGCGGCTACACGGTCCGGGGTGAGGCTCTCATCCTCCTGGGTGAGAAGGACAAGGGCCTGGAAGAGATCAAGCGCGGTACGGAGGTCGGCGACCATCACCTGCGCGCGCATCTCGTGTACGGAATTCGGCTGAAAGATGCCAGCTATTACGAGGACGCAGCGATCGAGCTTCGCAAGGTGCTCAACATCGATCCCAATCATCCAAGCGCTCTCCACAACCTGGGGGAGGTCTACCTGCAGACCGGCCGTGAAGTCGATGCCCTTCCCCAGTTTCTCAAGGCTTGGCAGGGGGCCGGCGACTGGCGCTCGGCCAACAGCCTGGGCAACGTCTACTTGAAGATGGGCCACGAGGACGATGCCATCGAATACTTCCGCAAGGCATACAACATAAAGCCTCATCCCACCGTGGCGCGCAACCTGGCCGAGGCCTACGAGAAGCTCGGCGAGGCCGACAAAGCCCTCAGTTGGTACAAGACCGCTTTGCAGGGCTTCGACAATTCGCTCGCGCAGGGTGGATCGCGGCGGGCCGACCTCCTCCTTGCGCGGTCGTTCTGCGCCGCCAAGCTCGGCCGCTTCGTTGAGGCGATCAACAATATCCAGGATGCGATGGAGCTCAAGCCGGACGAGAACGCTTTCCTCCTTCGCGCCGCTGACGTCTACTTTCTGGCGGGCCGCCGCGACAACGCTTTTGGCTACCTGCGGCGGGCCGTCCAGGGAGGCCTTTCGCGGGAGGAGATCCGCGAAGACTTCGTGTTCCAACCCCTCCAGGACGACCCTGAGTTCCGCGCGATTCTGGAAGGAGACTAGCCTCCGGGCCTGCCGCCGCCATCCACCGGGATCGGGTCTCCCGTGGGCACCGGGTCGGGGGACCCGTCCCCCAACCCGCCGCCGCCGTGGCTGCTCTCCGTCACCGGCATCCGGATCACGTTCCTGTCCCAGATCATCTGGAGCAGCGAGCCCAGACGGTCGAGGACGAGCTCGATCGGATTGGCGGACGCATACACGCCGAACACCGGGTTTTCCGGAACCTCGCTGCGGTACTGGCGCACCGGCACGCTCGCCGGAGGGGTTTCACCCTCGCCGGCCCACAGGTGCTCGTAGGGAGACAGCGCCGCAGGCAAAGGGAATGAGGCTTCGAGTCGTTCGATGAGAGCGGCAGGGGGCGGTGGGAGCTCTGTAACCATGGCACGTCCCTCCAAGGGTTTTATCCGCGCTCGGCGGATTTGTTGATGTCCTGCCCGAATGGACGACCCAGCCTCGAAAGTTCTCATCCGTCCCGATCCTCGCGCACCGCATTCGTTGGGGAGCGCCTCGCTCCCCTGTCATCGCGCGCCGCGAACGCTGGGGAGCGCACCCTCCCCACGAGGGAGCAACGCGCTCCCCGATGTCCGCGGCGCGCGGACGCGGGGGAATGCCCCGTCCCCGTCGGGGAGAGCGGAACCTGTCAAGCCCATTGAGACAGAAGTGTCTCGGGAATTAGGGAAGCTTTGGGAGCCGGCTGCTCTGGTGGGTTGATCCAGACGGCTTGTGGGAGAGCTTGAGGGACTGGAGGTCGGTTGAAGCGTTCAGGGTGAGCTTGGTAGGCAGCCTTGAG
>DATLNC010000296.1:0-66383 GCA_035536935.1 Thermoanaerobaculia bacterium | reverse complement strand
GAGATGAGGAAGCTCCAGCCCGGCGATCTTCTGGAAGTAGTGGGGGACGACCCCGGCATCCGGGAAGACATGCCCGTCTGGTGCGAGCGCGCCGGCCACCGCCTCGTCGAGATGGAAGAGGAAGAGGGAAAGATCCGTTCCCTGGTGGAGAAGGGACAGGGCCGCCCGCGAGCTTGACTCGCTTGACTCCGGGCACCCTTCCCTGTTAAAAAGTCTCTCCCTCGGGGGCAACCCCCGTGCCCAGGTAGCTCAGTTGGTAGAGCACGTGACTGAAAATCACGGTGTCACTGGTTCGATTCCGGTCCTGGGCACCATCTGAATCCCTCAAGACAGGTTGCGGCTGAACGCGACCCGCGTTATGATCTCCGACGATCAGGGACGCGGCTTGACGCTCTCCGCCTTGGGCGTTAACCTCGATTCGGAACGAAGAGGTGTCCATGTCCGAACCCGCATACCCCCTGGCTCTTCCTGAGGAGCAGCGTTGGCCCACGCAGGGCAAATGGACCTATGAGGATTACCTGCGTCTCCCCGATGACGGGCAGCGCTACGAGGTCATCCATGGGACCCTCTACGTGACGGCGACGCCGACCTGGCCTCATCAATATGCAGTCTGGACGCTCGGATTCCTGTTGCAGGAGTTTGTCCGCAAGCACCGTCTCGGAACCGTCGCGGGAGCGCCGTTCAACATCCGGCTCCCTTACCGGATCGCCGATCCCGTCCAGCCGGACCTGTTCTTCTTTCGGACCGGGAGCGAGCCCACCGCTGATGGCAGCGACTTCCTCGGTGTGCCGGACCTGGTCGTCGAGGTCCTGTCGCCGAGCACGCGCCGAAGGGACCAGACGATCAAGCTCGATGCCTATCGCGAGGCTGGCGTTCCCGAGTGCTGGCTCGTGGACCCGAGGGGCCGGACGGCCACGGTTCATGTTCTGAGCGAGGACCGCAGCAGCTACGTCGAGCTTTGCAGGGGCGGGATGGGGGAGAGCGTGACCTCGACCGTGCTGCCCGGCCTTCGCGTCGAAGTCGGAGCCCTCTTCCTGGCAAGCGGCTGATTCCAGTTCCTCTACACCTCTAAACCGAGCGACTCCATCCGCAGCCGCACCTGGCGCCGGAGGTGGAAGCGCAGCGGCTTCCGCAGCGTGTACTCCGACGTCTGAGCGAGGAGCTGCTCGGAATCCTCGTCGGGGAAGGTGCGGGTCAGCGCCTCGCGGCGCTCCGCCACCCACTCCGCGCTCACCTCGCCGCGCTCGAGCTTCTGATCGACGATCTGCATCTGCCGCGCGCGGTCCACGACCTCGGGATGATGGTTGACGCCGAAGAAGCGCGGCATCGTCCCGCCCGCGTCGCGGGCGAATTCGATCATGGTGATCGCCTCCCCCCGCCGGCCGCCGGCGCCGAGGGTCTCCCAGCCGATGGGCGTCATCCCCGGCGGGAACGCCCCGGGGCCGGGGATGAGGTCGAAGAGCCGGTTGTCGAGGATGCGCAGCCGGCCGCCATGGAGCTTCTGGCCGAACTCCCGGAACCAGGGATGCTGGGCAGCCTCGGGCGCCAGCACGTTCTCGAGCACGCCGACGCTCTTGCCGCCTTTTTCGGGGCCGCGCAGAACGGGCCGGGCGAGCCCCGACCAGCGGCACAGCACGCCGAACGTGTGGCAGACGGCGAGGAGCGCCGCGCTCTCATCGGCAAGGATGCGGTCGAAGAGACGGAAGAGCGGCTCCTGCCAGGATGGATCTTCGCGGATGCCCTGGCTGCGCTCGGAACGGCCGTCGTTCTCATAGGGATCGAGAGAGCCCGGCCCGCCCGTCCCGACATAGAGGGCGAAGCGGCCGCCGGGGGCCTCGGGGATCATTCCGGAACGGCGCACGTCGAAGGAGATCGCGCGCACGCGGATGCCGGTCTCGCCCGTCTCGCCGGCCTCGCATGCCTCGCATGCGATCTCGAGCAGGGAGTGGATCAGGCAATCGTGGCCCAGGTTCGGCCAGCCGTGGTTCATGTCCAGCACGGCCACGTCCACCACCCGCGGATCGCCGGGGGGGAGGTCTTCCGGCCGCTCGACGCGGACGTATTCGAAAGAGCCGCAAGAATTAGACATAAAAAGCCGGGCCGGATGATAACAGCGATCCTGTGGGGCGGCCACAAGGGCCGCCCCACAGGAAACGCTTTCCATTGCGCGGCGTATTACGGCGTTTCCGCGATGAAGTACCCCACCACGTCCACGATCACGTGGGTCGTGCCTCCGCCCGTCACGGACGGCCGGAGCTTGATCCTGCCGTCGCCCGACAGCGCCAGCAGCGCGTTGTTGCTGCGCGTCATCCCGCTGCGGAAGTTGACCGTGCTCGTCACCGGCGGCTGGGCCATGCTGCCCGGATAGGCGATCAGGTGCCCCTGGCCGGTGGGCTGGGTGATCGTCACGTTGATGGCCACCGACGTGGCCAGAGGCGACACGCCGCACGCGGTCACGGCATCCACGTCCAGCACCCGGTCCGTGCCCGACTGCACCGCCGACCCGCTGCGCGTGTCGAGCAGCCGGCAGGGCGCCACCGTGTAGAAATCGCCATTCGGGATCACCTGGATGACCACGCCGGCCACGTTGGCGCTCGCCTTGCCGCGCGAGTCCTTCACCGTCAGCGTGGCCTGGTAGAAGCCGGGGTCCGTGTAGGTGTGGTTGATGGCGGCCGACGCCTGGGTCACCGGCGCGCTGCCGTCGCCGAAGTCGAACGTGTACTCGGCGATGGTGTCCCCCGCGTCGGAATCCGTCGAGGTCGAGCCGCTGAAGCTCACCTGGAGCGGCGCGTAGCCGGACCGCGGCGTGCCCGTGAGCCTCGCCACGGGCGCGGTGTTCGGCGCGCAGGCCTCCGCGGTGCGGACCTCGTACTGGCTCGGCGTCGAATCGTCGATCACCGCGATCAGGCCCGTGCCGCCGCCGCCCACCAGCAGGCGCGTCTCGCCGCGGGCGTTCGTGAACAGGTTCCCCTCGACCGGCGCCGGCTGCGCCGCACCCCCGATCGTCACCGGCTCGGTCAACAGGCCGCGGGAGAGCCGGATCGTGATCGTGTCGCCGCTCACGCTGCCGTCCGTGATCGTCCCGAGCTCGGTCTGATCGTTGAGCCCGGACACCGGATCGACGTCCACCCGGCCATACTCGTACGACGGCACCGGCGTGTCCCCGGTCGTCATGGCCACGTAGTAGTTGACGCCGCGGTAGGTGAAGTACACGTACCAGAAGCCGTTGGGCGGCGGCAGCGGGTCCAGGCTGTTGTGGAGCTGGATTCTGAATTCCAGGTCGTCGTTCGCCGGCTCCGCCGGATTCCAGGGCTCCGCGATGAAGGCCGCCTTCAAATCCAGCCCGCCATTGCCGGGAGCGCCCGTCTGGTCGCCGGACGGATCGGTCGTGATCTGGACGCCCGGCGCCTGGCAGGGATCCTCGGGAACCACCACCGGCGGATCGTCGACCGGCACCGCCGGGCACATGCCGCCCTGGCCGGCGTTGCTCACCGCGCGCACCCGGTAACGGGTGTTGGGCCCCGGAGCCGTCGGATCGAGATAGCGGAACGTCGTGGCCGGGACCGTGTCGATCTCGGTGAAGTTGACGCCGTCCGTGGCGCGCTCGATCACGTAGCCGGTGACCGGAGTGCCGCGATCGTCGGCCGCGAACCACTCGACCGCCACCACCGAGCCGATCTCCGTGGCCCGGACGCCGACCTTGCCCGGAGGCTGGTTGTCGAACGCCGCGATCAGGCGCTTGCCGCCCACCTGGCCCGAGATGCGCGCCACGGCCGTGCCGCTCTGCGGGCCGCCGCCCGAGCACGCGCCTATGCAGCCATCCGAGTAGCCGACCAGGACGCGCCCCTCGTCGTCGATCGTGATGTCGTTGAAATCGAGGAGGTTGCGGCCGGTCGTGCAAGTCGTGCCCTGGGTGCAGATCGCGCCGCGCTGCACCGGATCGTTCGGCGTGGCATCGACCGTCGTCCAGGTCGCTCCGCCGTTGTAGGTCGTGGCCACGTACAGATGCCACTCCACGTCCAGCGTCGTATTCGTGCCGTAGACCGGGCCGGTGCCCGTGGTGCCGAGGAAGGCCACGGCGGCGCGGCCGTTGTCTCCGGCGACCACCTCGGGGAAGACGCTGTTGGCGATGCCGAAAGCCGCTCCGAGATTGATCGGCGCGCTCCAGGTCTGGCCGTGGTTGGTGGACATCGAGACGTAGGTGGAGCCGGCCGAATAGGCGAAATAAGCCTTGTTGTCCGGCCCGATGTCCATGTGCGGATCGGTCTCGCCCGCGGCGCTGCCCGGCACGGTGCGCACCGTCCAGGTCGTGCCCGAATCGGTGGACACGGCCACGCCCTGGACCCCCTGGCAATTCTTGTTCGGCACGTAGACCGCGCCGTCCGGCGCGACCTTCACATGGCCATGCAGGCCGCCGCACTGGGTGACGTTGTAGATCGGGATCGCCGGGCCGAAAGTCAGCCCGCCGTCGCGGGAGAGGGCGCACTGGGCGATGGCCGCGTCCTGCGAGCAGTAGTAGGTGGCGTTGGGGTAACCGATGCCGCCGACCGGATCGCTCGCCGGGAACGGTCCGCCGCCGACCGTCTGGTGATCCACGCCCGCGTTGATGCCGCACCCCTGGCTCGGGAGCCAGTTGTCGCCGTCGTCGTCCGAGAGCGACATGAGGCTGCACTTCGGACCGAGCTGCGAGGCGAACGTCCGGCCGGTGCGGAAGTCGGTGAACAGGATCGGGTCCAGGGTGGCGAGGCCGTTGTTCGGGGCGGTCTTGTCCACCCAGAGGTCGGTCTCCTGGCGGCTGCTCGACAGGCACTCGTCGCGCGTCATCCGCAACACTTCGAGGGCCGCGATGTACATGGCCGCGTTCGGCACGTGCTCCGTGCCCAGGCGGCCGACGCCGATCGAAGGCTCGCCCGCGCTCGCGCCGATCCCCGCCGGCGGCTCGTACTGGAACATCTTCACCGCCTGGCTGCCCGGCGGCGGCGGCGGGGGCGTCGCGGCCCCGAGCTCCAGCACCGCGGTGGCGCTGTAGGGCCCGCCGACCGCGAACGGCGCGCCGCTCACGGTGTGGACGCCTGCCACGGGATTGGCGAGCACCACGATCTCGGCGATCCCCGGCGGATTGCCCGAGCTTCCCTCTCCCGAGCCGGAGGGGTCGTACACGCTCAAGTCCCAGTCGTCCAGCGGCGTCAGCGTAATTTTCACCGTGAAGCCGCCGGGCGGAGGCACGATCGTCAATTGGAAATGATCGCACCCCGGATCCTCGGGCCCCGCGCATCCTGCAGCCTTGGGGGTGATCGGACCGCCCGTCCAGGTCACCACCGGATTGGCCTGCGACACCGTGCCCGAAGCCGGGGACGCCGCATGGACCTGCAGAGTCATGGAGATGAAGAGACCAACGAAGAGAGCGGAGACTGCGAGGAGCCTGCGCATGGAGAAAACCCTCCTGATCGCCAATTCAGAATGTATCTGGATGCAACAAACTTAATATCCGCAATGAACCTGCCGTGGGAACGTTTTGCACTCTTCGTGCCAGAAATGGCATGGCTGGCACCTTCATTTTCCTTTACAATAAAACAGGAAGAGAGGAGGTCGACATGCGGATTTCTCGCAGAGCCACGGTTTTCTCTTTGCTGCTGCTCGCCGTTCTGCTCACGATCACCACCCCCGCCGCCGCGAGCCACTACCGCTACGCCACGATCCGATGGTGCTGGGCCCCGATCTATCCGGACTACTACCCCATCTACCAGTCGTATGACTTCTCCGCCGCCTACCGCTGGGAAGGCCAGGCGGTGGGAGACACGGTGACCGAGACCCTCGACGGCCTGGGCCCGGTCGTCCTGACGGTCTCCGAAGTCCATGCGTCCCAGGGCTGGTTCCTGGCCAAGGGCCGCATCGACCATCAGATGGGGGCAGACCTGGTCGGATTCGACTCCTGCTGCCGGATCGACGGTACCGACGGCGGCGACGACCTCAACAACCGGTCCAACGGCGATTTCAGAGTCCGCGCGGTCGTCTATACGAACGGCGAGGAGATCTGCTCACCCTTGGTCGGCCTGCCGCCGATCGTCTGGCTCTCCGGCGGTCTGGGCGACACGTTCGTGATCCCGATCCCGGTGAGCATCGTCTATTCAGACATGATCGCGTTTTGCCGTCTCGCCTCGGAGGCCGAGGCGGGCGGCGGTCCCAACCCCGACGGCCTGAGCGTCGATTCCGAGTCCTGCGTCCTCACCTGGAACCCGACCACGGGAGATCCCGCCAAGTTCTGGACGGCCCAGGTGCAGGTGGAAAGCGCCTGGCTTCCCGACACTGGCGTCTTCGCCTCGACCCCCGTCGACTTCCTCCTGGGGCTCGACGCCGCGCGGCCGGCCTGCCGGGTACGGAGCGTCGATCCAGGCCCTCCGACCCGGCTCGGCATCTTCGTCCAGGACGCCAGGAGCGGCGTCGCGGGCATCCAGGTCCTCGAATCGGCCAATGCCACGGTCGCCATCCCCTCCTTCCAGCCGGGCACGAACGAGCCGCTGATCGTCACCGGCACGAAAATCAACCAGGCCCTCAGCTCGCGGGTCCGGTTGCGGGTGACCGACCTGGCGGGCAACGTCACGGATTGCGACCCGGTCCTGACGCAGGAGGTGCGGGAGACCGGCAAGCCCGAGAGCAGCACGTACGCGGGCATCCCGCCGGAGGAGCACGTCGTCACGGTCTACAACGGCGATCCCGGTCTGCGGATGCTGCAGGTCGACGTCAACGGCAGGAAGTTCAACCTGACCGGCCTGCGGCCCGGAGAGGAACGTACCCTGGACGTCGCCTCCGCCATGAAGCCGGGCATGGACTCGACTTTCACCTTGACGGCGCACGGCAAACCCGGAGGCAGCGCGGCTGTCATGATCTGGGATGGGAACGGGATGTAGAGCCGTTCACTTCGGGCGGTCATTGGTTGCTTCCATGATCCTGGTCCATGGCCCTCGCCTTGCAGAAGACAGGGGGTTGGGAGAAGCCCTGGGCCCAAGTGCCTACCGATTCAACGACAGATCGAGGAGCAGGCATCATGGCAGTTCAACTGAAAAATCTGTCCGATCAGGTCCTGGTCATCACGGGAGCCTCGAGCGGCATTGGACTTACGACGGCGAAGATGGCGGCGGAGCGCGGGGCGAAGGTGGTCCTCACGTCGCGGGACGAAGAAGGCCTGCGCAAGGCGGTGGACGAGATCCGCGGCGCGGGCGGCACGGCGGTCCACGTGGTGGCGGACGTGGCCGACCTGTCGGCCCTCCACGCGGTCGCGCACACGGCCGAGCGGGAGTTCGGCGGGTTCGACACCTGGGTGAACAACGCCGGCATCTCGATCTACGGCCGCATTCTGGAAGTGCCGGTGGAAGACGCCCGCCGGCTCTTCGAGACCAACTACTGGGGCGTGGTGAACGGCTCGCTCGTGGCGTTGCCGCACCTGCGCAAGCGGGGCGGAGCGCTGATCAACCTGGGCAGCATCGTCTCGGACATCGCGGTGCCCCTCCAGGGCCACTACTCGGCGAGCAAGCACGCGGTGAAGGGCTTCACGGACGCCCTGCGCATGGAGCTGGAAGAAGAGGATGCGCCGGTCTCGGTGAGCCTGGTCAAGCCGGCGGCGATCGATACGCCGTTCACGGAGCACGCCCGCAGCTACCTGGACGAGGAGCCGACGCTGCCGCCGCCGGTCTACGCGCCGGAAGAGGTGGCGCACGCAATTTTGACCTGTGCGGAAAAGCCGGTGCGCGACGTGGTGGTGGGCGGCGGCGGCCGCATGATGACCGCGATGGGGACGACGATGCCGCGGCTGGCCGACCGCTACATGGAAGCCGCGATGTTCGAGCAGCAGCGCTCGGACGAGCTGGCCGCGCTCGACCGTCCGGACGCGCTCTACGGCCCGATGCGCGGCAGCGGCCGGGAGCACGGGGACTATGAAGGCCACGTCATGCGCACGAGCGCCTACACGCGGGCCTCGCTCAACCCCGGCATGGCCATCGTGGTCCTCTCCCTGCTCGGCCTGACCCTGGCGCTCGCCACGCGGCCGGGTTGGCGCTGAAAGGCTCCGACCTTCCGGGAGGCCGACCAGTGGACACCCGGAGATGTCACTGGCCGGCTGTCTTTTTGGTGGTTGGGGGGCCCGGTTCGCGGGTCAGGGTTCGACGAGGAAGAAGACATCCCACGTCAACAGCGGACGCACGACACCGTTGTTGCCTGCTTTCCAGGCCCTGCCAAGGAACCTGAATTCGTTGCCGTAGCGGTCCGTGCGGTGGCTCCTCCGATAACTGATCTCGATCCGCCGGATGCTCGTCTCGGCAAGCGTCTGCAGCTCCTCGGGTTGGGAGATCCCATCGTGGTCGCGGTCGGTCCACATCCGTAGCGAGCCGAACAACGCATCGGCGGAATCGATGAATTCGTCGCCATTGCCGCCAAAGGCCCAGGAGTCGAGCTCGGCCAGAGCCAGGTAGCCGTTCGAGGCGCGCGTGCCATCGGCGAGAAGGGTGGCATCGCCGAACAGCTCACCCCCATCGTCGATCGTGCCGTTCCCGTTGCGATCGAGCGCCAGGATTCCCTCGCTCCGGTCGGTCCAGGAGATGAGATCCGCGCCGCCATCTGCATCGATGTCGAACCACACGGGATCGGCGAGGCCTGTCAAACGGATCCCGTCGTTCTCGAGGTCAATCAGGATCGGGCACCCCACCTGAGGGCGGCAGAAAGTACTCTGTTCCGTGTTGTACTCTGTAACCACACCCCACCACCAGACCTCGCCGGTACACTCATTGTTGTACTCCTCTCCCACCAATGTAGAGTGCGTAGCGTCCGAGTACCAGTAATAGTGCCAAATGTGGAGAGCCGATGCGGGTCGAGCCGCGAGCAGGCATGTGCCCGCAATGACGAAGATCATACCGAGACGGCGCAGAGCCTGAGAACCGATCGACATTATCGTTCTCCTGGACAGAAGCTGCAGGTCATTCTGCAGCTTCGCTCTTGCTGCATTGTTGCATTTTTAAAGATCCTGCTCCAGATCCTGCCCTCCAGCCAGCGGAGATGAGAGAATGCGTCTCCCTGACCTGCTTCAAGGAGAGACGCCCATGTCCCACACCCTGCGGGTGCGGATCCCTCTCGCCGCCGTCCTGACCCTGATCGTCGGCTGTGGGGGAGACGCGCCGCCCTCCCGGCCCGCTCCCCCTCCACCCTCGACTCCCGCCGCTGCTTCCACTTCGGGAGCCGCGGTCACCGATGCCTTCGGCTACTACCTCCTGGAAGACCCGGACAACCTGCCGGCCTGGGCGCAGTCGATCGACCACCTGCACCTCTCCAACATCGAGCTGAAGGGGGAGGAGATCGTGAAGATCCCTCTCGAGGGCTTCATCCGGATGAAGGAGGAAGCGGGAGGCCGCGACTTCCACTTGCAGCCGGTCCGGCTCGAGGGGCAGGCGCTCTCCTTCAAGACGCAGGAGATCGACGGCATCTCCTATGACTTCGAGGGGAGCTTCCTGGTTTCCGGCGAGCTGCCAACCCAGGCGCCGCAGGGAACCGTACTGAAAGGCCGTCTCCGCCGCCTGGAGCGAGGCTCCCCGGCCGGCGAGCTGGATGCCCGGTTCAGCTACACGCCTGGCGATTGAGCACACTCCGAGTGAAGGGGGTAGGGCCCCGCTCGCGGGCCCGTCCTCCCTGTTCGGAGTCCATCGATTGTCAAAGAACAGACCCGAAGAGGCAGAAACGGAACACAGTGTCTGACCCTCAAGGGTCGGCCAGCCCCGTTCATCCGCTACAGCGCGCTACAGCGGTTCCTCGGCCAGTTGTAGAGCGGATTGTCACGTCTGAGGGGATTCAAGTCAACCCTGATCCACTTTCGTCTGCACCGGCCGCTTGACGTTCGGCCTGAAATCCGGCTAGAGTCCCGCCTCGCCGCTCGCCTGGAGCTTTCTTTCTTCGGCAAAGTACACCAACGAAGGCGTCTTTGCCCAAGGAACGAGTTCAATGAGAGTCTGGATGGACCTTTTCAGGCGTTCATTGAGCTTGACGAGAGGCTGAAAAGGTCCGACGAGGGTCTCAAAAGGTTCAACGAGCCTCCGAAAAGGTTCGACGAGAGCCTCGAAAGGTCTGACGAGAGTCTCGAAAAGGTTCGCGAGAGTCTCGAAGGCCGCGATGAGCCTCTCAAAAGGTTCGACGAGAAGCTCGTTGAGGTTGACGAGGGTCTCGTCGAGGTCGACGGGAGTCTCGAAAGGTCCGATGAGGGTCTCGAAAGGTTCGATGAGGGTCTCGAAAGGTTCGATGAGCCTCTGGAAAGGTCTGACGAGACGCTGAAAAGGTCTGACGAGAGGCTCGTCGGGCCGTGTGTTCTTTGAAAATTGAGTGAGGACGGCCGGCCTCCGGGTCCAAGGACGCCGCCGTCCGCCAGATGAAGGGGACCTGGTCTCCGGGGAAGCCGTGTGTCCCTCCCACAAGGGAGGTGGCAGGCGGGCTCCGGGAGGAGACCGGGACGAGGGCGCCTGCCCTCCATGTTTCCCCTCCCGCCTCTCGCGATGAGAACGCGCCACCCCTTACCCAGGATCGAGAGGTGCAGAGCCCGGAGCCTTTTGTTTTGCTATGCCCGATCCACGCCCCTCCGCATCTGTTCGAGGGACGACGCTACCTCCTGGAGGAACCCGAGCGTGACCTGCTCGGCCTCCGCGGCCTTCTGGAAGAGGAGGAAGGCGGCGAGCGCCTTCTGGTGGTCGTCCCGGGACTCGAACACGGGGATCATCTCTGCCGCCAGCCGCTTCAGCTCGCCGGTGTCGCCACGCTCCAGGAGGATCATGGCGAGATCGAGCGAGACCAGGGCGGCATCGAGGCCCAGGTTCAGCCCGATCAGCTCGTCCCGGACCTCCCGGAAGGCGGCCTCCGCTTCGTCCATCCGCCCCAGTTCCCGGAGGATCTTGCCCTCCAGCCAGCGGAGACGCACCAGGGAGGAGCGCTCGCCGAGCTCAAGATAGAGGCCGCGGGTCTCGGCGAGAGACCGGAGCGCCTGCTCGTGCCGGCCGAGCTCGTTCAAGTAGCCGATGAGGTTGTGACGGGCAAAGACGAGCAGCCGGGGTTCCTCGTAGATATCGATCTTGGCCAAACCTCGACGGACGAGCCGGATCGCATGGGCGTTCCTCCCCGCGTAGCTCAGGGAGGATGCCTTCTTGATCATGGTCCGGCCTTCGCGATGCCTGTCCTTCGCTTCCCGATAAATTTTGATGGCCGGATCGAGCAAGGCCGCTGCTTCCATGTATTGGCCCTGCGCGTTCCGAAGAGACGCCTTGAAGCCCAGGATCTCGGCTCCGATGTAGGCGTCCTCGCCGCCCTGCCGATGATGCTCTTCCGCCTTGCGGAGCGCCTCCTCAGCTTGCCGGAGATCAGAGGCGATCCGAAACGCGTTCGCCAAGTAGCCCCAGGCTCGCGCCCGGGCATCCTCGACGAGAGCTTCGCCATAGTGCTCGGCATCGAGACGGCCGGAGACGACGACGGCCAGCTCGGCCAACTCGATGGCCGTAACCGGATGGGTGTATCCGGCGTCTCGGCTCCTGTCCAGGAGGAGGTCGCAGAGCATCAAGGCGCGGAACCGGGGCTGCTCCTCTACGAGCCGCTTGCGGTCAGGACCCGTCCGTCCCAGGATCTCGCCCAGGAGGGCTGCCGCATGGTCGATCTCCTGAAGGATCTCGTTCGCCTCGGTACTGACCTCGCCGAGATCCAGGGCTGCGTCGTAGGCGCCGGCTCGGCGGCGGTCACTCATCCTCGGGCTCCTTTCGGGGGTTCGTCGATAGCTTGGGGGCCTCTCCGCTCAGCTTCAGGAGCAGCCATCGCTCGCGGTCGCCCACCCGGTTCCAGCGATAGGCGAGCTCCCGCAAGGCCGACTTGACGCGCTCCGCCGCCTCCGTCTCGGAGAGGCCCTGATCGTGGAGGCGCCGGACGATCTCGGGCCGGAGCTTCGCGACCAGGCGCTGAAGCTCCTCGGGTGTCGGGCGGTCGGAAGAGGGCATTGAGATTTCGTCCGGGGAGGCGAGCCGTCGCCGCTCCCAATAGTATAGTTGCCGCAGGGCGCGATTTCAGGACAAGGTTCTCGAAGAAAGTTGGGTGGGGCTGCAAGACGCCGCAGCCCCGCCCCCCGGCGCTAGCCGTCCGGGTCGAGCTGCCAGCCGTTGTCGTCGTTCGGCCTTGATGCGGGCTTGCCGTCCGGGTCGAGCTGCCACCCGTTGTCGCCCTCATCGAAGGCTACGACCGCCGTCCATCCGTCCGGGAGCGCCTGGACGAGGGCCGACCAGAGCCGGGACAGGGAGAAGACCGGCTCGGCCAGCCGGCCCGCGGGGATCTCCCGGGCCGCCGCTATGCCCGGGAGGAGGAGGGTCACGGCAAGGAGAATCCCCGCCGCGCAACGAAGGGTGCTGCGAGTCATGAGCACCTACCCTTTCTGGAGGGTCAGCGGAGGGCCGAGGGGGCCGTCCGTGCCCGCCTTGTGTAGGGATAGGGTAGGCGCGTACGGGGAGACGTTGAAGGCTACAGGCAGTCGTCGAGGCGTTACAGAGGGTTCGGCATGAAGAGAGGAGCCATGCACCAGTTGATCGTGCGAAACCTCGAAGAGGAGTTCGTCCGAGAGCTAAGGCTGCGGGCCGCGCGCCATGGCCGCTCGGCTGAAGCGGAGCACCGGGAGATCCTGCGTAAAGCGCTCCTCCCTGCGAAGGACCGGAAGTCCCTCAAGGAGCTTCTCCTCGCTATCCCCGCGGGTGGCGAGGACGCCGACTTTGAACGGAGCCACCTCCTCCGGGGAGATCTACCTGAGCGCCTTGACGGTGGGTGAGATCCGAGGCCATTGGTCAGGCGCAATGCTACCGCATCTCGGGGAAAGTAGTTGGCGCGGAGCAGCGCCTATTCCGGCGACCTCAGCAGATCGAATCTCATCCCAAGAATGGTAAGATCTACCAGGGCTCAATGAAAGCAGACCGAATCCGACGTCTCCAAGGGTTAAGACAGTGCAAGCACCGCCCTTCCGAATCCTAAGTCTCAGCGGAGGTGGTGTACGCGGCCTTTTTCAGGCGATTTTCCTTAAGAGTCTCAGCGAAAACCTCCGTGAGCCGCTATGGAAATATTTTGATTTGATCGCGGGCACCTCGACCGGTGCCCTTATAGCCCTTGCTGTTGCGTTGGAAGTCGATCTTGACAGGGTGGTAGCGGCTTACAGAGATCAGTCGTGCTCGATCTTTCGTCGGAAAAAGTTAGGCGGTCTTCGACGAGGTCCACGCTATGATTCCACACGCCTCCGAGCACTCGCTACCGAACTGCTGGGAGAGCAGCGCCTTGGTGATTGCAAGACGAACGTACTTGTAACAGCCACTTCTCTTGAACAGTATAGGCATCGAATATTTTCAACCTTGCCTGGTCACCTTTCTTCCGATCGGGAACTCCCCGCTAAGGACGTCGCACTTGCGAGCTCAGCCGCGCCTACATACTTTTCTCCTGTCCGTCCTGGAGACCGCGAGCGAGCTTACGTAGACGGAGGGCTCTGGGCAAACTCGCCAGCGATTCCGGCAATACTTGAGGCTTTCCATCGGCTTCAAGTGCCCTTTGAGCGCATGCACCTGCTCGCTTTGGGAAATGGTCGTTTCCCAGAAGGCTCCACAACCGGCTTTTTTTCAAGGCTCCGCCCGTGGAGCCTGCAGGCGATCGGAAATCTCTTCGATCTAATGTTTGCCGCACAGGCGAGCTTTGCGCAGGATCTGGCTCACCTCCTCTTATCGAGAGAAAGGGTGTTGAGCGTAGACGTGCCATTGGGTGAAGTGATACAGCTAGATAATCCAAAGCGAGCAATAGAAGTTCTTCCTGCCTTGGCAGAATCAGAGGCGGAGCGTGCTGTCATTCCGTTCAAAGAGCTTTTTGTAGATAGTGTTCGATCGTTGGAGGGTGGGTGGAGCCCTCCAGAGCCAGGCCTGTCACGTGTACTCGCACCGAGAGATCTCATTCGTGCCGCCGGCCTAACTGCCTTCTATCCATCAAGGAAGTATTATGGTACTCACCGCGCTGACGGAGCATCCATCGACGAATATGTGTCGAGTGCTAGGAAGCGACTCGTTATGGTTAGCATAAATCTGATGACTGGGGTCGCCTTTGACGATCTCCTCACCATTCTGAAAGCCAAGTTGCTGGCGGGACGCTTTGAGGCGACAATCTCTCTTCTTGACCCAGAGCAGACAGGCCTCATCGATGTTATGGCTCGCGGCATTGGCAAAGAACCTGATGATTTGGCAAAGAGTATCGAGGAAAGCTTTGGCCATCTCATGGAGCTCAAACAGGAGCTTCCGCAGGAGCGGCGAGAGTGCCTCCGACTCCGTGCCCATAAGGCTATACCCTTTGGCAGCGCCATATTGTTGGATCACGATGAAGATTACGGTCGAATTCAAATTGAAACAAAGCCGTACAGGGTTCCCTTCAATAAGAGCCTGGGATTTGAGATATCCAACTTCGGGGACAACGAACTCTATGTAACGCTTGCAGACAGCTACGAACAGGTGATCGCTGAGGGACGAGATATTACAGCCATGGAGGTCGCCATGTGGACCACACGGCGCCATGAGGAGAAGTAATAGATGCCAAAGACCAGTGCTGGCATTATGGTTTATCGCCTCCGAGAGGGTAGGCTTGAGGTGCTTTTAGTCCATCCTGGAGGACCTTTCTGGGCTAGGAAGGATCAGGGCGCTTGGTCCATTCCAAAGGGTGAGTTTACCGAGCCAGAAGATCCATTTGAAGCTGCTATTAGAGAGTTTCGAGAAGAGACAGGATGCGGCATCGAAGGCCCATTCGAGCCGCTCGCACCGCGAAAGCAACCAAGCGGAAAGGTTGTTTATGCCTGGGTCGCCGAGGGCGACTTGGACCCAGGGCAGATAAAGAGTAATACATTCATTATGGAGTGGCCAAAGGGATCAGGTCAGCAGAAGGAGTTCCCGGAGATCGATCGGGCTGAATGGTTTGTGATTCATGAAGCGAAGCAACGTATTCTCCCGGGCCATATTGGCTTTCTCGATGATCTCTCCGATCTGCTTAGAAGTAAAAACGTTGCTTTCGTAGAAGCTATCGAGGATGTAACTGATGATTTGTCCGATGCGGAGAAGCAAGGGAGGCTCTTCTAGGCGGTGGCTCACTACCTTGGGTCAGTTCCCAGAATAGGTAGCACCCTCGGTATTCACACTTAGATCTGGGCTGTGAGTTGATTCAAGGACGTACTCGGAGGAGCTTCAACTTCGCCGTGCATCTTGTTGGCGTCAAGCCACGCGGGTACAAAGCGCCAAGCTAGGAGGAGCTTCTCGTCTCTCTTCTTGTATCCGGGTTCGCGGTAGCGCGAGGCGCTTCTCCCCGCGAAGGACCGGAGGTCCCTCATCTGCCCCTCAACGATTTCAGCACAAGGGCCGATAATCTCTTAAGACGCTGGCGCTCCTTGGGGACAGACGCAAGGAAGACTATGTGTCTCTCGTGCCCCTCAGCGAGAATTTCGCTCACCGCTAACCGATCTGTCGGGCGATACGGGTACGGAGATCGATCGGGCCAGCTTGCACGTAGCGTCGTCCCTGCGTCGTAAGAGTTCGACCTCCTTGAATGGTGACAAGGCCAAGCCGTTGTAGATACTCGTCGACTTCGATGAAGTCATTTCGGTTCGGTATGCCGAGTGCCTGTCGAAGACGTTCTTCAGCGGTGGCTCCATTTCGATGCAGGTAGAGAAGATAGTTCCTTCCAATCTGGTCCACGCCGTTAGAGTCAATGCCTTGATCATCAAAGAACGCCGCGACACTCTCGACAGTCATCATCTCGCCGATCAGGCGGCGACTAGGTTGGCGCCCCTCCCGTCGTGCCAAGCCGTGGAAATGCTGGATCAAGTTTTCGCTGAGCATGCGCACGGCCTCACGAGGCCTACACCGAAGACGCGCGGAGATTTCGAGGCAGACTTCCCGTGGTAATTCGAAGCCTTCGAGGACATCGCGACCGTGCTTCCATAGAATTCCAGCCATCTCTTCCAAGGTGTAATTGCGCAGCAGTACGCGTCCGGGTCGGCTGCGGAATGCCTCGGGAAGTCGGCCCGGATCGGTGGTCGCCATTAAAAGCACTACTTGGCTGAAGTCGTATTCGATGTTGTCGATCGTGGTGAGGCGCGCATCATCGAGCGCACCCAGCAAGGCAGTCACCATGGCGCCATTGATCGCATGCACCTCATCAATAAAAATGACACAGGCTTCGATGCGCACGCGCCCTCGTGGGCGTAGAGGTACCTTCTTCGATTGCTGGAGTCGCTCGATGAACATCTTCGGCTTCTGGAGATCGGCTCCATTGAACTGGATAGGAGGTTCGCTAATCAATCGGTCCGCGATAGCGCGCGCAAGGCTACTTTTCCCCACGCCTGCTGTGCCGACAAATAGTTTGTCAGAAAATCTTTCCCCAAAGTCGTGGGCAAAATGGATCTGGTTTAATAATTGCCGTACAACCTCGACTTGGCCGATCATTCCAAACTCATTCACCCTTGGTGGCCACGGGTAGTCGATCTGATCATCTGTAGCTACCGTCGAGCTTGCTACAGAATGGTTAGGCGATTCGGCCAGCTCTATTGGCGGAGCAAGCGAGTGAGGCGGTAGAACAGCATCTGTCGAGTCCTCACTTTGTTGGTGCAGAGGCGAGGCAGTTGTCGGGAGCCTCATCGTCGGCGCTTCGGATGGTTGAGGTACGCCATCGCCACTCCGTGTGTCGACTGCGTCAACGAGTTTCTGCACGTCAGTGTCATTCAACTGGCGTAACGTGATCGGGTAGGGCTGCGATACAATCTCGCGCACAGTTGAGGCTTGGGTGTTACGAATAGCGATCCGCACCACCTCCCCGCGAAGCTCGTACGGTGTAGCCTCATCTTCCTGCCTAAAAAGGTCCTTAAGCCACTGACTCCAGCGACTACGTAAGTAGGCTGGAACGCTTCGCGAAAGACAACCACGAACGAACACCTCCTTCAGCATCTCACAGCGGGGCGCTGAGAGGGGCCCTTCATTATTGTCGCTCGGTAAACCCTGAGCCACAGCTTCCAACGTAGCTGCTATTTGCACCTGAGCGTCGCGAATGAGTGCGTTCTCGCTACCCCCCCCGGCCTCTGCTGCGGTCGTCTTGACTTCGAGGGCATCAAGGACGAACTTCTCTTCCTCCCGACGCAGGCACAGAAGGTCACAGCGTTCACCGCGCTTTCCAAGCCGGAGCCAAAGACGGGCAATAGCATCGTCCACTGAAACTATGAGGCTTTCCGGGTAGCGTCGGCGGTAATCCCGCGCAGCGAGCAACATTCCTGCAAGCCCGCGCACTCTGTTTATGTCGGGTGAGCCATCATGTTTAATGAGGTCTAGAAGGCCAGCACCAACAAGGTTCACGCCTTCTTCTAGAAGGTTGTCTAGCTGTGTGCTGCTGAATTGAAGGTTACTCTCGGCAAACGCCGGTCGCACCCGATGTGCAAGGCGGCGGTAGTCACGAGTCAGCACGAGTACGTCGCGTTGACCCTCGCGCCTCATTAGCAGGCGCACAGAACGCAGGCCCGATTCATGGGGCAACGCTCGGTCGGCAAATAACAGCCATGCCGCGCCAGGCTTCTCACCCTGTAGAATATCGTCTATGACCTGTCGAAGATTCTCGGCATCGGCCCAAGTCTGCGGGGTCGAGTCTCTTTGACCCGATTCAGCTTCGTTAACCAACTGCATGAAGTCGGTAAAGGGTGCATCGTCGTTGCTCGGCACGAGCCGGAGCATGTTGCGGTGCTCTTCGTAGCGAATAGTCTTCCGTAAGCAGAATGGGCTCATCGGGAGCAGGCGGAATGGCATCCCATGACGGAGTATCGCCACTCCCGCCTCATCGAAGACAATAACGAGATGAAATGGCCGTTCAGCAAAATCCGCGACCAACTCATTCATAGGGCGAGGTTTTTCATGCACTTGTAATTCAAGTCTACCGCCGGTCAAGCGATCCTCAATTACCTCCTGCTCCTTGCCGGAAAACTCAAGGGCTCGTGCCGCTCGGGCCTTGACTGATGGCGCGTTTGTGGCAAATAGCTCTACGCGAAGTGTCCGCACGGTTGAAGCGCGACGCCGACTAAGCAACTTTATTAGGGCCGCAACTAAAGTCGTTGCCTGTGGTGGATTCACAATAGCTACGCGCAGGGGCATTGTGTGGTTTCGGGAGGTCACGGCGAAGCGATCAAGCGTGTAACGAATTGCGTCCAGTCCATCAAGACCTGCGTAGGCGTTCTGAAGATTCTCGAAGGTCGCCAGCCCGTGCAGGTCACTTGAAATTGGCAGCAAGCGACCGCCTCCTCGTCCGGCGGGCAGGCTGCTCGCGAAAAGAACGCTGAGAAATTGCTCTGGTCGACGGCATTCATCGAGTACTGCTTTGCGATCCTCTTTAGCCAGCGACGATCCCAAACCTCGGAGCACAGCGACTAGCCGCTGGTAACGCCAGAGGTGAAGCGGATGCGTCGGCAACAGCAAAGCTTTGAATGACCATCGCTCATCGTCGAGTTTGGTCCGCACTTGAACTATGTCAAGTGCAAGCAGGCCGTCCAGCACGGCGCGTGCCCAGCCTACGTCCACATCAGAAATGTCGCGATAGTATTGCTGAACCTGTCGGTAGAGCCTCGCCGAGGTATCGAGATATCGCGTTAAGACTTCGGCCATGGCGACTCGGCCAGCGAGCCAGTTCAGGGGGAAGTGAACGAGCAAATCAAGGTTTGGCAGGATCAGCTTACGAAGGCCGACGAAGTCGCGCCAAAGTTGAGAGAGATTCGTCGTGTGCCCTCTTCGCGCAAGATCGCGATCCCAATCCTCTAACAGCCGTTCGAGAGCGAGAGATTGGCCATCTATTGTAACGATCTTGGCAGGTTCGGTGAAATGGTGCTTAGTACCTGCGTAGTGAATCAACGCCTTGGGAAGTTCTACATATTCAGATTCGACAACACCACCCCATACCTCCTCAGTACAGAAGGCATGAAGCCAATTTAGGAACTCGCGGTCAACTTTGAGATCTAAATCATACGTTGCATCTCCAATACGTACTTCACCTGATGGCTCACCTTCGGTGTTGTTCAGGGCATCGGCAAGGTTTTGCTCAAGATCCTCAAGCATTCGTTCAAGTCGATCTTGGCGATTATCGAGTAGTGCGTCGCCAGCAAAGCTAGCGATTTCTTGTAAATCGACGGATTCCGGCCTCTCCGTGACATAATCATCTCTTTCCTCCTGCTCATCCTCATCTGGGGGAGTTGCGTCTGGTAGGTCGACCGGTGGTCGCCATGCCTCACCTACCTCTTCGACCGTCACGGCGGAAAGACGGTCGAACGTTGGCTGCAATCGGAGTTTCTCAATACGGCCTATGATATCCAGCAGGCGTTCCCGTGTTAGAACGTCTTTGCGAAGTCGACGTTTAACAGCTCCTCGCAAACCCCGAATGTGGTGTGAGGAAGCGTCAATTACCTGCCGTGTCACGTCACGATTCTTCGCCACCCTTGCCTCAATTCCGTCCGCCTGCGCTAGGAGGTCTGGATCGGCGATTAATCCAAGGTGAGGAAGCGCAAGGCTCGGAGCGGAATTGGCATCCCTGGTTTGGTAGATGCTCCATGCTGCCAAGAACCGTGAGGTCGATTCAAGAGAAAGTAACTCATTGAAGGGGCCGGAAGAAAGTGCCTCGAGAAGTGAACGCTGGGCGGCATTGGCGCAAAATCGCGAACCGTCCTTTGCCCATTCGAGGAGGGCAAGAGCCAAGTCGTGGGAGCGTGGTTCGTCGAAGTGGCGCAGAGTGCTCACGCCGGGATGAAACCCCCGTGCGAAGGCCAGGATGTGAGGGTTATTTCCCCGGGCGTTGCGCCATGCGGCGGCCACGTGTAGGTCGTCTGTTACCGCTCGGAGTTGTAGACCTGCCGCTTCGGCCAACTCGCGCAAGCGAGTCTCCCCGATGCCGAAACCAGCAAGCGCAATAGAGAATTGATCTGAATGGAAATCTTGCAGCACCGCCAGTTCATGGAAGAAATACTCCACATCCACCAGGGGCAGAGCCTCTCGCGCGGCATCGGTTGCGTGCGGCAGGGTCTGGCCGAGCCAACTGACGAGTGCTTGGGCAACCAGTTGCTGGCGAGTCATGGCAGCAAAGTGCTTTCAGTGGAGCACAAGACTAAGCCATCGGACGGCTCGACTGCCAAATTCATTGTTTTCAACAATTCGGCCAGAGCTCTCCGGTTGGTTCGCAGGTCGTCATCTTCATCGAGCCCGAGATGACCAGCCTCCTGCAAGTCTGCGTGGTCGTCCACGCAACCACCGAACGAAATTCCCCAAGTTGCTTTGAGCCTTTGGGCTAGCTCCGTGAGTGGCAATACCTCCTCCGAGGTTAAAACGGATGCAAGCAGCATGCGTAATGTATCGGGCTGGCACTCGTAGTGCTTTTGTTTCACCACTGCTGCACGAGGTTGGGCAATCCCGATGCGTACAGTAAGGTCTGAAAAGTGTTGTTCCAGAAACTTGAAGTCAAAGTCCTTTAGCTCCCCACTCTTCTTGGCTGAGGTAAAGCGTTGGTAATCTTCACTGAGTCCCTCGAATCGGCCTGCCAGATGCCACATTTCGTAGCTCCGATAGACCAGCTCTCGGTGCCGCGCAAACGATGCCCGACTTTGGACTCGACAGCGAGTTCCAGGCTGGCCGAGGAAGTCCATGAATATCAGCGGTGGGGCGGATTCACCAGGCGATGCCGATCCACGGATTAGGTACGCGAAAAGCCAACACGATAGACCGAGTATAAGTGACCTAATTTTAGCGTGATGCGGGCTAGAATCATCCAGATTTCGGCAGAGTTGCGACACAGCCTCGGTTTGCACCTGCATGAGCGCGCTGACCTCGTCAAGCCGCACATCCTCGAGTTCACCGAATTTCGCGTCATATTCGTTTTTCCAGTGCCTACCTTGGTCCTCGGGATCGAGTAAAGGCGCGAGAAATCGCTCGAACGGATCAGAGCTCTGCATTATCCATAGTTTCGATAACTCGCGCAATTTACGGCCAGTCTCGGAACGCTCTAGAACTCGCGCAATGAAATAGCCCGCGAATCCATCCTTACGCTTGTGGTTTGTCACGAAACGAGAGGAGGTGAGAGTGTAATCATTGCCGAATTGTGAGTAGGGCGGGAAGGCTGCAAAGACAGCCGAATCGTTATCAGCCGCAGCGTGTACCTGCTGGCGAAGCGCTTCCAGCTTCGTGCGGTCTATGCGAGGGCTAATTCTTTCTCCCGACCGTAGAGCCTCGATGAGGTTTTCAGGAAGATAGTCTTCCTTTAGACCTTTTCCATGGGAAGTCACTGCTCCTTTATTGAGCCACTCAAGGAGGTACCAATTCTCTGTTACGGCTAGGAAGTACCCCGTTGCAAAATGCACAGGCTTCATGCGTCCTGGCTCGTAACCGAAGGCCCGGCCGTGGATCCTTTGCTTCGTTGGCTTATTCATGGTGGTTTCAGCAGATCTCTATGTCTGTGTATTGCCTGTAATCGTTCGTCAGCGTCACTCGTGTTACGAGTCGGTTCTCATTGTTGAACACAACGAAGACGCGGCCCTGCGGAGGATTCGTGCGAAGGATTTTGTTGAGAAATGCGTCTACGCGATTCAACTCGCGCTCGGAGGCGAGATGACGAGGGAAGCCAGTGCGGAGCTTGTGGAGCGTCGACCAAAGAGCGAAATCGATCATGAGCCGGCAGGGTTCCTCGCCGACGCTCAGTTGACTCTGAAGTAAACTTGGTTGGTATTCCAGAATCAAGTGGTCGGGGCGATACGCCCATGCACCAGCCAGCCTTCGAGGAAGGCGCGGGACCCAAATCTGAAAGTCGGTGGCATGGACGGACTGGTTCGCAAGAAAACACCGCGAAGGCTGCTCGTGGAAGCGATGACCAATCCAGAGCCAAAACGCGTCCTCGCAGCCGTGAAAAGGTATTGGGCAGAAGCACATATTCAACGCACGAACGAGCTTGCGACGGAGTACGTCATCGGGTTCACGAGCGTTTTCAAGCAATCTGCTGAAGTCGACGGCGTCCTCCGGTTCAAGCGTAAAGGCTTGATCCCCATTTCGGTGCTCGAAGTAAAAGCGCCGTTTGAGTGCGGCGAAGTGGGCGACACCGCGCGCAGTCTCCAGTTCGCGCCGGTCGAGAGTGGGTACTTTTCCGTCCACTAGCCAATCTTCCGCCTTAGTGCCATCTGCGTCCTCAAGCCGAAAGTCCCATTGCGGATGGCTGACTCCCGCTGGATCAGCGTCCTGCTTGAGCTTGGCCACCAATGCGAAGCGTTGGTCGGTCTCGAAGAGCCGCTCCGAATACCAAGTGGATGGGCTCTGCACAGGTCTGACGATATCTTCCCTGTGGTTGAAGAGGAGACGGGCCAGTAGAATCCACAGCTCACGCACCGTGCAGCGACCTCCGCGGTCGACCAAGCGGTCGAAGAGCGCAATCAACCGGCTGCGGACAATTGGGTGAGAGAGGTGCCGAAAGTTCCAGGTGAAGTCTGTATCCGTTCCCGAAGCGGCGAGACCTTGGAGAGCCGGCTCAGTGAGGATCTTATCGAGCGCTGGACCAGAGAATTCAGAGGCAAGAGGATTCCGCAGGCTCAGATCTACTACTAGCACCTTCTCCTGAGCGTCCTCAGCGGTGGATTCGCCGCCGTATGCGAGGCGCTGGTTACATTGCCGTTCGACCTCGGAGAGCACCTTGTGAAGCGGCGAGCCAACCCATTCTAGTGCATTCGATTTACGAACTTCCAAGCGGAGAAGATAGAGGGGATATTCGTTCGCGGCTAGACAGTAGGGGCGCGACGCAGCTAGAGCAGCGCGCCACCGATTGAGGATAGGTTCTACGGACCCTCGGCGCATCAGCGCAGTGGCATCGAGATCCACCTCGGCGCCTGCGCCCCGTAACTCTGGAGCCAACTTACGCAGAAGATGTGTCTTGCCGTCACCCGCATTTCCGGTAAGCACGAGACTAAAGCCCATGCGCACCTTCGCGACAAGAAAGTTTTCAAGCGATGTCGCAATGTTCAATCGATCGAGGTCCGAGGTGGAAAGTTCGTCGGAACAAACTGAGGGGCCGGCGTGTGCAAAAGTGCGCCAAAATTCGATGGTCGCATCGCTCATGTCCCGTGGCGGTGCTCCTCCTGGCGGTTTGCCGCCACCGTCCGTCTGCTGTTTGCGCTCAACCGGGATTCGTTCACTCAGTTTCCATGACGGGGTCTTGCGAAGTACTTCAAGAGTAGGTGTATGCTCAATGCGCGACGCAAGCCAGCGTTCACGCCAGAACGCAGAGATGCGGCTTGTGGCATCGCGAAACTGCTCTGGACGTTCGATAAAATTGGGCAAAAATTCGATTTTGCCGAGCAGAAAATCGACCGCCTGCGGGCAAAGGCGGATGCCGTAGATGCGCCGACGCTGATGATGTTGCATGACGGTTTCCGGATCAAACCCGAGGAGTCTAAGGCCAGAGCGTAACATCCGGAACTTCGGGCTACGGCCTTCACCAAAGATGCTATTTACATGGCTAAAGCCCTCGTCTTTCTCCAGCACTTTTCTTACGGCGGCAGCGGTGTCATCTGGGAACTGAACAGTACCGAATCCTCCGGTATATCCCAAGGATTCGAAGCGGATCTCGTCTTGGTCCGGTGCGATGATGCCGCGTGGTAAACGGAGTCGATTGTATTGGCTCGCACCATGGGCGTAGAGACTGGTAGTGCCTAGAAACACAAGACGGGTGTCGGGAACGACCCGCGAGTTCTTCATCATCGAGCTGATAATCGCTGGTTCTGAACCGTACCGCTTACGGTAATCATCTGCGACCTCTGGACTAAGCATTAATAGTGAAACGAGTTTTCCGCCGAGGAGGCTGTTGTAAGGGGCTACGGCGCCACATGTTGTGATTTCCAGCATGTTCGCCCCAACGCAGAGGTGCTTTATGCCCTCAAGTGCAGTAGCTACCGCGCTTGAAAAATCTTCGCGGGCGAGTGTTGAAAGGGCAGTGGTTGGCTGCGTAAAGCTGCTTGCGCAGCGGCGCAAACTGAGACGGGCTTGCAAGGAGCGGGCAATGAGCGCCGCCCTCTTCTTTGCCACCATTGCACGACGGGCACTGTCAAGCGACGGGTCGCCAAAGACCTTCTGTTCCAATCTGAGAACGTCATCGGAAACTGGCGGTTCACCGGGACCCGTTCCTTCAAGCTCCTCGACAACGAGTGGCCCAGCTTCGCTAAGACCCTTCAGTGCTTCGGCACGCCGCGAGGCAAAATCACCAGCCCGCCGACGCAGGCGAGCGACAACATCTTCAGTTGGATTTACTACCTCTGCCTCGGAGACAAGGTTGCTCCAATCCACTGCGGCGAGCGCGCGATCTATGCAGTGTTCAAGGAAGCCGAGGAATTCTGAGAGCGTGGCAGAGGCGTTGGGTTGACTGAGAGCAGTATCAACGTTCCGTGTAAACGCTTCCCGCGTCCAGCCAAGCGCAGTATCGCGTTCACGCATTTGTAGAGGTGAGTTGCTGAGTGCGGCTATACCGATGATGGCGTGGTGCGGATGTGCTGCGTCTCGAACCAGGTAATTCAGTTGGCGGCCTGGGATGTTTGTGGCCGGGATCGTCCATGTGTAGCGAAAGTAACGCCAAACATCAGAAAGTCGCTGTCCTGTGAATTCGTCGCGCCCATCCGGCTCGACGAGCTGCAGGTATGGTTGCACGACGCCTTCTAGCACATGTACGCGTTCTGCACCATGTGCCTCCGTAGCTTCTAGTAATCGGGCGCGGAGTTCGCCACCATCAGCAATAAGCATGGTGACTGGCTTCTTTTTTGTTGATGCTCTCGGCGCCTCCATTTGCCGAATGAACTTCCGAGCCGCCTCGTCGGCAAACTGTTCAGCTAGCTGTGGGGCTAACTCATTGCGGACCATTTCCTTATAGTCGCCGATGTGGACTCTGGAGCCATTGCTTACGTATGGCGCGAGCAACTCGATACCGAAGCGATCCTCCTCTACTCGCCAGCGTAACTTAGCTAAATCGATGAGTACCCGAGCGAGCGCCTCATATTCTTCGCGAGCGCCATTTAATCCAGCCTGATGCTTCGCCCAGTCCACCTCGCGTCGGCGTAGGTCTTCAAATTTCCCCGATTCCCCTGCCCGCTGGTATTGCATGACTTGCTTTGCAAGTGCACGGAAACGCTCAAGTGCGATACCTTCTACGCGCGGAAAAACTTGACAGTTCATGAGATCCTAGTAGAGTGCCCTAGTTGTAGGCATGTGCGGTCCCCTGGTAGTGTGGGCAAGCTCCCCCCGCCGCTTTGTTAGTCGATCCGAGAACCGTGAACTCGCGGCGGTACATAGGCCAGCGAAGGAGGAGAGCTGCTTCTGTAGCCATTGGCCGAATCGTACCAGATGTCAGGGGGCTGAGTGTGCTTCTGCTCAAGCCGAGAGCGACATTCGCCCCCAAGGGGGCTGCCGCTTAATAGGATCAGGTCGCTGTGCAGGCTTGCTGGTATTGGCTTAGATGTCATGTAATTAATGACAGAGACTATGCTTTCGGGCCAGTCACCCGCCCCGGGCCAGTCCTCGCTCGCGTTGGCCATCCTTA
Source organism: Thermoanaerobaculia bacterium (assembly GCA_035536935.1). Lineage (GTDB taxonomy): Bacteria > Acidobacteriota > Thermoanaerobaculia > Multivoradales > UBA5704 > DATMER01. The sequence continues at coordinate 40,748 of DATLNC010000296.1, read as the reverse complement.
CCACCACCCTGGCCCAGAGCCGCTTGGCTGGCGCACAAGGGTCCGGTCCCCGTCATCCGGATCACGACGCCTCTGCCCGAGATGGCACCCTTCTGGTACATGCCGCTCGCGTTTCCGGTGCTGGGGATGCTCGTGGCCGATCTGTTCGAACTGTGGAGGGTGTCGCCTACTTCCTGTTCCGGCGGCTCTGGCTCCGAAACGTGCCGCCGCGGCAATCCCGGCTGGAAGTCTGGATCGCAGCCGGTGTGCTCGCCGCCGTGGCCTGGCCCAAGCTGTTCTGGTGGGACGATCCCATCACCCTGCTGGCAGGCATCGGAGCGGCGGCCTTGCTCGCCGCGGTCAGCGGATGGGCTGGTGGTCGGCGTTCCGCCGATTGATCCCGGACAAGCCGGCAGGGATGCCGGCGCTCCCAGGTAAAGCCCGGCTCTTCCTCTACCTCTCGACCCGGCACGGGAGTCGTGCTCCTCGCGTTATCATAGAGCGGGAGAACGGCCGGCAGCCTTCGGCACCGGCTGGCAAGGAGACACCATGGACTACCACGACCGCATCGTTCGCGACCCCGCCATCTGCGCTGGCCAGCCGGTCATCCGGGGAACCCGCGTGCTCGTTCGCGTCATCCTCGGCTACCTCGCGCATGGGGAGCCGGTCGATGTGATCCTGCGCGAGTTCCCGAGCCTCACAGAGGACGATGTGCGAGCCGTGATCGCGTTTGCCGCGGCATCGGCAAGTGAGGATCTGCCGGCGCCCTCCCCCATGCCGCTAGAGACCAAGGTCGCGTGAGGATCAAGCTCGACGAGAACATCGCGGCTTCGGCCGCGGTCAGGCTCGCGGCCCTCGGACATGATGTCCACACTGTAATAGAAGAGAACCTGAGCGGTCGTGTTGACAGCGATGTCTGGGCGGCCGCACAGCTCGAAGAACGCTTTCTGATCACGCAGGATCTCGACTTCTCGGACAAGCGACGTTTCGCTGCCGGTAGCCATGCAGGCGTCTTGCTCGTCAGACTCCCGGACGCCGAGCAGTGGCGTATCTCCGACTATCTCGTCGCCTGGCTCTCTACGCCCGACGCGAGCACCTGGAATAGGTGCTTTGTCGTGGCCACCCCCAATAAAGTGCGCGTACGCCGCCCGCCTGGGCCATGACCTCGACTGAATCGCCGCTGAGCGTTGTAGTCGCTTGGCCCCGGTCAGCCCTCGTGCGCTTGGCCATCATCCTGGCCACCACCCTGGCCGGAGCCGCCTGGCTGGCGCACAAGGGTCCGGTCCCTGTCATCCGGATCACGACGCCTCTGCCCGAGATGGCGCCCTTCTGGTACATGCTGCTCGCCTTTCCGGTGCTGGGGATGCTCGTGGCCGATCTGTTCGACCTGTGGAGGGCCCGCGGCCTCTCCCTCCCGACGGTGGAGCTCGGCCTCCAGATCGCGCTGATCGTGGCCCTGTCGAGTCTCCGGCTCGGCGTCCGGATTCCCCTCAGCGGGCACGCTCTCCTGGTCGCCTACTTCCTGTTCCGGCGGCTCTGGCTCCGGAACGTGCCCCCGCGGCAGTCCCGGCTGGAGGTCTGGATCGCGGCCGGCGTGCTCGCCGCCGTGGCCTGGCCCAAGCTGTTCTGGTGGGACGATGCCGTCACCCTGCTGGCAGGCATCGGAGCGGCGGCCCTGCTCGCCTCCGTCAGCGGATGGGCTGGTGGCCGGCGTTTCGCCGATTGATCCGGACAAGCCGGCAGGGATGCCGGCGCTCCCAGGTAAAGCCCGTGCCGGCTTGGGCGGCGGCGGAAAGCCCTTAAAGGACTCCAAGGACACCACGGACTTCAAGACAGGGAGATCCGGCGGTCGGCCTTGTCCTTGGCGTCCTCTCGTAGCCGATCAGCGGTACGCGCAATCCGTAGGCAGCACGGTGTGACCTATCGCGCCCGACATAGCCTGTCGGCGCTTCGAAAAAGTCTATAGGCGGCTTGCCGTAACCTATCGGCGCCTCGCCAATCTCTATCGCGGCTCGCCTTTGCCCATCGGCGGCTCGCCATAACCTATATTCGCCTCGCCAAGCTCTATCGGCGCCCGGAAAAGTCTATCGGCGCCTCGCCATGGCCTATCGCGTCTCGCCAAAGTCTATCGGCGTGCCCGATTAGGCCAGGGCGAGGCGCCGATAGGCTATGGGGAGAGGGCGAAGGACCTTGCCGTGACAGGAAAGCCCTTCGGAGCGTACGGTGGAACATCGGAGTCATTCGGCTTCCGTTGCGGTCAGCGCATAGAGCTCGTGCAGCTTGGCTTGGAGCAGCTTCTTGTCGGGGAGCCGGGTTTGATACTCGGCAACCAGGGCAGGCGACAACGAGCGACTGAGGGCGTACTCGACAACCTCGCTGTCCTTGCTGGCGCACAGAAGGACGCCGATGGACGGGCCTTCATGCGGTTTGCGGACGTCGCGATCGAGGGCCTCCAGATAGAACTCCAGCTTGCCGAGGTGCTCAGGCTGGAACTCGCCAATCTTGAGCTCGAAGGCGACCAGGCAGTTCAGGCCGCGGTGGAAGAAAAGCAGGTCGAGTGCGAAGTCCTTACCGCCCACCTGGAGCAACACCTCGCTGCTGACGAAGCAGAAGTCGCGCCCCAACTCGCCCAGGAAGTGGCGCAGGTTGCGCACCAGACTCTTGTGCAGATCGGCCTCGTGATGAGGGTCGGGCAGATCGAGGAACTCGACGAGGTAGGTGTCGCGAAAGATCGCCTCGGCATCAGGGTGCAATTGTCTCAACAGCGTTGAGACTTTTGGTGGATTCAGCACCGCACGCTCGAACATGGCGCCTGCGAGTTGGCGCTCGAGGTCGCGCCGCGACCAGCGATCGCGGTGTGCCAAGCGGAGGTAGAACTCGCGTTCCTCCGGGCGTTTGCAGCGGCTTAGAATGAGCAGATTGTGGCTCCAAGGGATTTGTCGCACCAGTGGTGCGACTTTCTCGTCCTCTCGGTAGGTGTCGTAGAACTGCCTCATACGAAAGAGATTTGCCCGGGTAAAGCCGTTCAAGCCGGGGTGGCAGCGGGCAATGTAGCTCGCGAGGGCCTCCACCACGCCTTCGCCCCAGGCCGCGGTCTCCAGCTTGCGCGAGATGTATTCACCGATCGCCAGTAGAGGTCGACCAGCGCGATGTTGATGGCGGCCAAAGTTCGGCCGCGAGCGACCTGGATCATCTCCACAACCTCGGCAAAGGCCTGTTCATCGGCTGCTGCGAAGAGCGCGGAGGTCGTCGGGGGACGTTTGCCCCGAGGCTGGGATGATTTCCGTGACTTCATAGGGAGGGTCCGTGGCGAGATCTTCGATCAACAGGTTGGAGCGGCAGGGGCTCCAGGGAAGTGCCTCCGCTGTCCCACAATTCCGCGCTCAATGGTTCGCACGAAGGAATGATAGAGTCGAGAGGCGCAACTTGCAACGATCGCCTTGGGGTCCCGAATAAGTGAGCCCGGCAGCCCTCCATAGGCGGGAAGAGAACGGCCCGGCAGCCAACCGTCCGGGCGAACTGTTCGGAAGCGGCCCGCGTGGCGCCCTCCGGAGGGCACCCACAAGGGATGCCCCTACAGAGGGATGACTCATCTTTTCCGGCGTGACAGGTTACTAGGGAAGCGACGGCGGGTTGCAGACCCTGCAGGGCGTGAGCCCTTGCTCCTTGGCTTCCGCGAGCGAGAGGGGAATCCCTTTTCCCTTTACATACCCGCAGGTCACCCGGTGGTATCTCTCGCCGCTGGGCGTCCGATACACGATCTGGGAGACTTCGGAGTCCGGCTCGCGTGCAGGAGTCGGCAGTGGAGGAACGACCTCCGGCGCGGGGATGGCCGTTGCGGATGGGGCTGGAGCGGGCCGCTCGGGGAGCGGCTGAGAGCCCCTGTCATCCAAGTAATCAATGATCACGATCAAGCTCGCCAGCGCTCCAAGGAGAGCGCCGACGAGTTGGAGCAGCCTGTACTGCCGCACGTCGCTTCACCTCACGCCGGCAAGGGCTCCGAAGTCCCAGCCTTTCCAGACTCGTAGCGGTCCACCGTCTCCCTCAACGCGGTCGCCTGGCGGTAGATCTCGGACAGGCTGGCGATCGGGACGCGGGTCTCGGCCTTGGCGATGTCGAAGAGGCCGATGTACTTCTGCGAGGTGTTGAACAAGAGGCGGCATATCGGCTTGCGGTTGCTGTCGTCGAGCAGCACCGAGCAGTAGGATTTCTGGTCGCGCAGGATCACGCGGTCGGGATCCACCATCTGGGAAAGGATCGCCTTCACGATGTAGTACGCCTGCATCTCGTCCCCGGTGGTCTCGAGGGTGGACTCGGGGATCGCGGCGGTTTCTTCCGCGGGAGCTGCCTTGGCTGATTCCACCTCCTGCGCCAAGGCACTCTTCAGACGGTCGCTGACCCGCTCGCTCACGAATTGATGCAGAGCCTTCCGGGTGATCTCGATGAACTGCTCGCGGACCGATTGCGTCATGCGGCCCGAGTAGACCTGGGCGACGAAGAAGCGGACGAAATCTTCCGACGGCTGATTCAGCTCCTGCATCAGGATGCGCTTGATCTCCCGCGTGTACTTGAGATCGCTCGCGTTCGCCAGGATGGCGCCGATCTCGAAGCTGGCCTTGGAGAACTTCTTCAGCTCCGCGAGGACCATCTCGTCGGCGGAGAGAAGGTTGACCTCCAGGAACGGCCGCGAGTCCATCTTGTTCGGAGCTTCCAGGTCGGAGAAGAAGCGGTAGATCACGCCATTCGTCAGGACTCCCACGCGCGCCGGAGTCACCGAGAAGTAACGGTAGAGCTGGGAGGCATGGCATTCGTCCAGGTTGGCAGCGCAGGCCTTGCACTCGAACAGCATGACGGGCTTGCCGTCCTTGAGGATGGCGTAATCGACCTTCTCGCCCTTCTTGATCCCGACATCGGCATCGAGCTCCGGCGTGACTTCGAACGGATCGAAGACGTTGTAGCCGAGGGCGCTGATGAAGGGCAGGACGAGAGCGTTCTTGGCGGCTTCCTCGGTGCGGAGATGGGGAAGCTGGTTCGGGATCCGGGTCGCAAGCTCCCGGATGCGGTCGGCGAAGTCCATGCGCGGCTCTCCTCTCGATATCTGTCCTTTCGGATAGACACCAGGAGGGCGAGCTCGGGTGAGTGGGTCTTCAAACGCCTGGCGGCCTACGCGGCGGCATCTCCACGGAGCGAGGCCATGTCGATGACGAAGCGGTACTTCACGTCACTTTTCAGCATGCGCTCGTAGGCCTCGTTGATCCGCTGGATGGGGATGATCTCGATGTCGGAGACGATGCCGTGCTCGGCGCAGAAGTCGAGCATCTCCTGGGTCTCCGCGATGCCGCCGATCAGCGAGCCGGCCAGGGTTCGCCGGCCCATGATCAGGTTGAAGACGGTGGGCGAGGGGTGCGGCTCGCCCGGCGCGCCGACCAGGACCATCGCGCCGTCCCGTCTGAGGAGCACGAGAAAGGCATCGAGGTCGTGCGGCGCGGCTACCGTATTCAGGATGAAATGAAAGCTGCCCGCGTGCCTGGCCATCTCGTCGGGATTTTTGGAGATCACGACTTCGTCGGCTCCGAGACGGCGCGCGTCTTCGGTCTTGCCCGGCGAGGTGGTGAACAGCACGACGTGCGCGCCCAGGGCGTGAGCGAGCTTGACTCCCATGTGCCCCAGTCCGCCGAGGCCCACCACGCCGACCTTCTGGCCCGGGCCAACCTTCCAATGGCGTAGGGGCGACCAGGTCGTGATGCCCGCGCAAAGGAGGGGGGCTGCCGCCGCCGGGTCGAGCTTGTCGGAGAGGCTCAGGACGAAGTGCTCGTCGACCACGATCTTGTCCGAGTAGCCGCCATAGGTGGGACGGCCGGTCTCTTTCTCGACGCCTCCGTAGGTGCCGGTGGAGCCGTTCTCGCAGTATTGCTCGAGGTCCTCGCCGCAGCTCGCGCAATGCCGGCAGGAGTCCACCAGGCAGCCGACCGCGGCAAGATCGCCCTCCTTGAACCGGGAGACGTCCCTGCCGGCCTTGACCACCCGGCCGACGATTTCGTGACCCGGCACGAGCGGATAGACGGTCCCTGGCCACTCGCTGCGGACGGTGTGCACGTCGGAGTGGCAGACGCCACAGTAGAGGATCTCGATCTGGACATCCTTCGGGCCCGGATCGCGGCGTTCGAAGCTGTGGGGAGCGAGAGGGGTGGTGGCGGAGTAGGCGGCGTAGGCTTTGGTGTCGATCATGGGCGTTCCTTTTGAGAGAGGTGGGTCGGTCCTGCGGCGCCAGACCTTCGGGTGCAGGGTCGGTGCCATCGGATTGGTAGTACCTAGTGGTAGTACCTAGTGGTAGAGGTTCTTGCGCTCCGGCTCCGGCAGGCCGGGAACGGTGAAGTCGCCATGGGAGCGGGCCCAGGCCAGGCGTTCGCGGATTCTGCCCGTCCAGACCGTTTGCAGCCGGGTGCCGCCCGGGCCGGCCGAGCGCTCTTCGAGGCGGTCCCCTTCGACGTCGGCGAGCCAGTAGACCTCCGAGCCCCCGCGCTTGAAGCGAAGGGCCACTTTGCCCCCGTTCCGGGCCTGCGCTTCGAGCTCTGCCGCCGCCGCGGCGGGCGTCAGCTCTCCACGTTCCACCACCGCATAGCCCGGAGGCGGAGCCAGCATCACACCCGCCAGGTCGTCGGTCGGTCCCGAGCCCAGTTGAGAGACGAAGTACCAGCCGAAGGCAGCGAGCGCTCCGAGGAGGAGGACGGCGTAGAGAAGGCCCTTGAGGAGCTTCACTTTGCTCTGCCTCGTTGCAGCTTCGAGGGAGACTACCGAGCGGAGTGCCCAGGTATTTTTTTCAGCTCGTCGCTCAGGCGCTGCTGAGCATGCCAGAGATCGAAGCTTTGCTGCATGCGAAGCCAGAGGCCAGGACCGTTGCCGCAGAATTTGCCCAGGCGCACAGCCATATCGGGGCTGATGCCGGCCTTGCCTGAGAGGACGCGATGGAGCGTCTGGCGCGTGATCCGGAGCTGTCGTGCCGCTTCGCTCACTGAAAGCTGAAGGGAGGGCAGAACGTCTTCACGCAGGATTTCTCCCGGGTGGGTTGGGGGTCTCTGGCGTCGGCCGCGAACAGGCAGTTCTAGTGACATTTCTTACCTCTCTAGTGATACTGCTCCAAGTCCACCCGAAGTGCATTCCCTTCTTCCCACTCGAAGGTAATGCACCAGGGGCCATTGACGTGCAAGCTGTATCTCTGCGGACGTCCTCTTAGAGGATGGAAGTTGAAGCCGGGAACATTCAACTCCGAGAGACTCTCGGCGTTGTCCAAGACGTCCAATCTTCGGACGCTACAGGTGTCAACAGTCTCGTTACATTTCGGAGAAACGGGCCAGATTGGGGACAAAGGGGACATGAGCGGTCGCCCCTCCTACCGCGATCCTGCGGGCAGTGCCTCCAGCAAGGCCAGGGCGGCGTCGAGATCCACTTCCGCCCCCAGCTCCCGCAGCGCGCCTCCCACCGCTTCCACCGTGCGTCTCAGGTAGTCCGGACGGGTTACGGTGTAGCCCATATGGCCGATGCGGAAGGAGGTCGCCTTCACGGCGGGGTGGAGGCCGCCGGCTACGATGACTCCCCGGGCGGCGATCCTGGGCAGGAGAGCGCCGTCGATCCCTTCGGGGAAAAGGAGGACGGAGAGGGTGTTGCCGGTCACGGCCTCCCGGGGCACGGAGCGCAGGCCCAGGATTTTCCAAGCGGCGCGCAGGGCGGCGGCGGCCCGGTCGTGGGCTGCAATCCGTGCTGCAATTCCATCTCGCAGGATCTCTCCGAGGCCGGCCTCCAGGGCCATCACCAGCGAGGTGGCCGGGGTCGCGAAGTAGCTCGGCTTCCGCTGTTCATAGGCGCGGTGGACCGGCAGCCAGGAGTCCCAGTCGAGGAGCAAAGGGGGTGGAGAGGCCCGGCGGGCCGCTCGCGCTGCCAGTGCCCGCTCGCTCGCCACCATCAGCGCGAGGCCGGGCGGCAGGCCGATGGCCTTCTGGGAGGCGGTGAAGTAGAGGTCGGCGCCCCACGCGGCCATGTCGAAGCGCTCGCCGGCCGTGGCGCAGACGCCGTCGAAGACCGAGAGGATGCCCGCCTCCCGCGCCAGGCGGCAGAGGGGCTCGGGTGGAACCCGCACGCCGGTCGAGGTGTCCACGTGGGTGGCGAAGAGGGCTTTGAATGGGGTATTCGGGGCGCTCTTGCCCAGGATCTCCCGCACTTCCTCGGGGGAAGGCGCGTCGCCGACCGGCGCCGTCACCTGGACCACGTCCGCTCCATACCTGCGCAGGATTTCCACCATGCGCTCGGAGAAGAAGCCGGTGTTCACCACGAGAGCCCGGTCTCCGGGCTCGATCAGGTTCGCCGCCGCTGCTTCCATGGCGAGCGTGCCGCTGCCGGCGAGTAGGAAAGGCTGGCTCCCGGCGTCGGCCTGCCAGACCTGGCGCATCCGCTCGAGCGACGAGCCGAAAGCTTCGATCAGGCGGGGGGAGACGTGGCCGGGGGGAGGGCCGGACGCCGCGGCAAGCACGGCCGGCGAGACTTCCACGGGACCGGGGATCATCAGGAGGGGGCGTTCGGTCTGCACGGGCTGGATGGTATCAGCCGGAGGACTCCCGCTTCTTGGCTTCCAGCTCCTCCAGCGTCTTCGGCCAATCCTTCTTGAGTAGCTGGGAGAGCGCCCGGTCGGCGAGGAGGCGGCCTCCGGTCTGGCAGGTGGGGCAGTAGTTGGCCTCGCTGTCGGCGTAGACGAGGCGCTGGACCGGCGTGCCGCAGACCGGGCAGGGCTTGCCGAAACGGCCGTGCACCGCCATCCCTTCGCGGAAGGCGCTCACCTTTTCGGGAAAGCGGTCTCCGGTCTCGGAGCGGAGACGGTCGATCCATTCCGTGAGCACGTCCCGGCAGGCCCGGAAGAGGGTCTCGGTCTCCTCGGGAGGGAGGCTGCGGGTGAGCTTGAAGGGGGAGAGCTTGGCGCGGTGCAGGATCTCGTCCGACCAGGCGTTGCCGATGCCGCTGAAGAGGTGCGGATCGGTCAGGGCGCGCTTGAGCGTGTGGCTCTCGGAAGCGAGCGCCTCGCGGAAGGCGTCCAGGTCCGCGGTCAGGACCTCGAGGCCTCCGGGATCGTAGGCCGCCAGGGCGTCCTCTCCCCGGACCAGGTGGAGCGAGGCCCGCTTCTTCGAGCCGGCCTCGGTGAGCGTCAGGGTACCGGCGGGGAAGTCGAAGGCCGCCACGCCGATCTTGCCCTGGATCTTCGTGCCCCGGGGCTTCCAGTGCAGACGGCCCGCGATCATCAGGTGGAGCACCGCGAAGAGTTGACCTTCGAAGCCGATCACGATGCGCTTGCCGAGGCGCTGGAGGCCCTCCACCCGCTTGCCGACGAGGCTCGACAGCGGCGGATCGACCGTGCGCACCAGGAACGGGCTCCCCAGGCGGACCCCTTCCAGCGGCTGGCCCAGGATGCGGGAGCGCAACGCATCCAGGTAGACCTCCACCTCCGGCAGCTCGGGCATGCCCTGAGCCTGACCTGCCTTGGAGATCCAGTCAAGAAGCCGGTACAGGAATGTGGCGGGAGCTTCCTGTAGTTTGCGTAAGCTCATGTGAGGAGGAATGGAGCCCGTGAGAGCAATCGTCCCCACATTGAACCCTCGCCGCATCGCGGCAGCTCATGGTATTGTTATTCTGCTATGAGATTACCGGACGTTCGCGCGATCGTCACAGGGGCGGCGGGGGGGCTGGGCGGGTGCTTCGCCCTGGAGCTGATCCGCGCCGGCGCCAAGGTCGCGGCGGGGGATACGAACGCCGCCGGCCTGCGCAAGCTCGCGTCGGAGGCCGAGGACCTGCCGGGCGAGGTGTTCGTGGGCAGGCTGGACATCACGGATGAGGCGTCGGTGGCCGAGTTCGTCGCCAGCGCGGCTGACGAGCTCGGCGGGTTGAACGCCCTGGTCAACAGCGCCGGGATCGCCCGCGACGGGTTGCTCGTGCAGCCCGACGAGAGCGGCGGGGAGACGCAGAGGCTCCCCCTGGCGCAGTTCCGCAAGGTCGTGGACGTGAATCTGATCGGTCAGTTCCTGATGGCCCGCGAGCTCGCGGACCACGTCATCCGGACCGGCACACGCGATGCAGTGATCGTGAACCTGTCCTCGATCGCCCGGGCGGGCAATCCGGGACAGTCGAATTATTCCGCTTCGAAATCGGGCCTCGATGCCTGCACCCGCACCTGGGCGCTGGAGCTGGCCCGCCATGGCATCCGAGTCGGCGGGGTCGCTCCCGGCGTCACGGAGACCGGGTTCCTCGAAGGTTTTTCCGAAGAGGCCCTCGCCCGCCTCAGGGCCGGAATTCCGCTCGGCCGTCTCGGCCGGCCGGAAGAGATCTGGCAGGCGGTGAGGTTCATCCTCGAATGCGATTTCTTCACGGGCCGGACCGTGGAGGTGGACGGCGGCGCCAGCATGGGCGTCCTCTGAGCCATCCCACGGCGTTGTAAGTATTTAGCCCGTCCAGGGCGCGCTTTGGGCGCCGTCCTGCACCCTGATCTCTCGGGACCTGTTGTGCCTCTCCTTGCGAAAGGATTTGCTGCGCTTTGATGAAAACAGATTCCAATCTCGTCGACGTCCTTTGCCGCCGGGCCTGTGCGCACCCGGACCGGATGGCGTACCGTTTCCTCGACGACGGGGAGGAGGAGGGGGGCTCCCTCACCTACGCGGAGGTGGACCGCCGGGCGCGCGCCCTGGCCGCGTTCCTCCAGCGCGAGGGAGGAGCCGGCGAGCGGGCGCTGCTGCTCTACCCCCCGGGCCTCGACTTCGTGGTCTCGTTCCTCGGCTGCCTGTACGCGGGCACCGTGGCGGTCCCCGCCTATCCGCCGCGGTCGAACCGGCCCGACTCCCGGCTCCAGGCCATCGCCCGCGACGCCCGGCCCCGCTTCGCCCTCACGACCCCCGCCCTGCGCGACAGGGCCGGCGTGTTCCTGGAGAAGAACCCCGAGCTCGCGGGCGTGCGCTGGGTGGCGACCGAGGAGATGGACCTCTCGCTCGCCGATTCCTGGGAGCGCGGTCCCGAGCTGACCTCCGAGGGCGTGGCCTTCCTCCAGTACACGTCGGGGTCCACTGCCACTCCCAAGGGGGTCGTGGTGCGCCACGGCAACCTGGTGCACAACGAGGAGATGATCCGGCGCGCCTTCGGCCAGTCGGAGGAGTCGGTGATCGTGGGCTGGCTGCCGCTCTACCACGACATGGGGCTGATCGGGAACGTGCTCCAGCCTCTCTACGTGGGGGGCACCTGCGTGCTCATGGCGCCGGTGGCCTTCCTGCAGCGGCCTTCGCGCTGGCTGCGGGCGATCAGCCGCTATCGCGCAACGGGCAGCGGCGGCCCCAACTTCGCCTACGAGCTGTGCGTGCGCAAGGTCGGCCCGGAGGAGCGCGAGGGGCTCGACCTGTCCAGGTGGGAGATCGCGTACAACGGCGCCGAGCCCGTGCGCGCCGAGACGATGGAGCGCTTCGCCGAGTGCTTCGCGCCGCAGGGCTTCCGCCGCGGCGCGTTCTATCCCTGCTACGGCCTGGCCGAGGCCACGCTGTTCGTCACCGGCGCCGAGCGCGGCAGCTTCCCCGAAGTGCGGCAGGTGGACGCCGAGGCGTTGGAGCGCAACCGCGCCGAGGATGCGAGGCCCGGCGCCGCATCCCGTTCGCTCGTGAGCTGCGGCTCCGCCTGGCTCGATCAGCGGCTCGAGATCGTGGACCCCGAGACCTGCCTGCCCCTGCCCGAGGGCCAGGTGGGCGAGGTCTGGATCTCGGGCCCGAGCGTGGCCGGCGGCTACTGGAACCGGCCCGAGGAGAGCGCGCGCACGTTCGGGGCACGGCTGTCAGACGGAGCTGAAGAAACGTTTTTGCGCACCGGCGACCTCGGCTTTCTTTCCGGCGCTACGCTTTATCTGACAGGTCGCGCCAAGGACCTGATCATCCTGCGCGGGCGCAATCTCTATCCGCAGGACCTGGAGCTGACGGCCGAGCGGAGCCATGGGGACCTGCGCCCCGGCTGCGGCGCGGCGTTCGCGGTCGAGGTCGACGGAGAGGAGCGGCTGGTGCTCGTGCAGGAGGTGGAGCGCGACGCCGAGAAGCGCTGGCAGAAGGGGATGGGATCGGCCGCCGAGGTGGCCGAGGCGGTGCGCCGCGCCGTGGCCACGGAGCACGAGGCCGCGATTCACGCGGTGGTCCTGCTGCGCGCCGGCAGCGTGCCGAAGACGTCCAGCGGCAAGATCCGCCGTCAATCCTGCCGCGCCGATTTCCTCGCCGGCAACCTGGAGGCGGTGGAGCAGTGGACCGAAGGAGGAGCAGCTGCAGGCGAAGCGCCGCGCACTCCCACCGAGGAGAAGCTCGAGCGGATCTGGGCCGAGGTGCTCGGCCTGGAGCGCGTGGGCGTCGATCGCGACCTCTTCGAGCTCGGAGCGGATTCGCTTCGCGCCACTCAGCTCCTGGCCCGTGCGAATGAGGCTTTCGGCGTCGGGCTGACCATCGACTCGCTGTTCGGCGCGCCCTCGATCGCGGAGCTCGCCACGCTCCTGGATCAGGGAGATCTGGCCGCCGCGGATGTGCCGCTCGTCGCCCTTCAAGGCGGCGAGGTTCCACTCTCGTTCGCGCAGCGCCGGCTCTGGTTCCTGCACCAGCTCGATCCCGAGAATCCGGTGCACAACATCGCGGCGTCGATCCGCCTGCAGGGCCGCCTCGACGTGGCCGCGCTGTCCGCGGTCTTCGGCGAGGTGGTGCGGCGCCATGAGGCCCTGCGCACGGGTTTCGCGAGCCCCGGCGAGGAGCCGGTGCAGGTGGTGCGTCCCGCCGCTTCGATTCCGATGCCGGTGTTCGATTTCTCAGGTCTCCCCCTCTCCCGGGGCGGGAGTGCTTGGGAGGAGCGGGAGAGGGGGCCGGGGGGTGAGGGTATCGCCGCCGACCTCGCCCGCCTGCCGTTCTCGCTGGAGACCGGGCCGTTCCTGCGCGTGGCGCTGGTGCGGTTCAGCGCGGAGAAGCATGAGCTGCTCATGTCTCTCCACCACATCGCTTCGGATGGCGGCTCGCTGGCCGTCCTGGTGCGGGAGATGGGCGCGCTCTACGAGGCGTTCGCGGCGGGTCGTCCGTCGCCGCTGCCTCCGCTCCCCGTGCAGTACTCGGACTACGCGGCGTGGCAGCGCCGCCGGCTCGACGCGGGCGCTCTGGAGGCGGGGCTCGCCTTCTGGCGCCGGCAGCTCGGCGGCGAGCTGCCGGTGGTCGAGCTGCCGGCGGACCATCCGCGGCCGGCGGTGCTCTCCTACCGCGGCGCGCACTGCGAGCGGCTGGTGCCCGCTCGGCTCGTGGAGCGGCTGGAGGCCCTGGCCCGCGAAGGCAGGGCCACGCGCTTCATGGCCCTCCTCGCCGGCTTCGAGGCGCTGCTCCACCGCTACACCGGGCTGGACGATCTCGTCGTGGGCACGCCCATCGACGGCCGCAACCGGGTGGAGCTGGAGGGGCTGATCGGCGTCTTCCTGAACAACCTCGTGCTGCGCACGCGTCTCGACGGCCGGCCCGGTTTCCGCGAGCTGCTGGCGAGGGTGCGGCGCACGGCCCTGGATGCCTACGCGCACCAGGAGATCCCGTTCGAGCGCCTGGTGGACGAGCTGCGGCCGGAGCGCGATCTTTCCCGTACGCCGCTGTTCCAGGTCATGTTCGTGGGCCAGAACGCGCCCCTGCGGCGGCTCGAATTGCCCGGCCTGGAGCTCCGGCCGCGCGAGGTGGACCTGGGCACGGCCCGCTTCGACCTCTCCCTCTCCATGGGAGAGGCGGACGGCGGCTGGCTGGGCATCTGGAAGTACAGCACGGACCTGTTCGAGGCGGCGACGATGGAGCGCATGGCGGGCCACCTGGAGAGCCTGCTCGCCGCGGCCGTGGCCGAACCAGACCGTCCCGTGGCCCTGCTGCCGATGCTCTCCGGCGCCGAGCGGCGGCAGGTGGTGGAGGTCTGGAACGACACGGCGGCGCCGTTCCCGGACCAGGCCACTCTCCACGGCCTGTTCCAGGGGCAGGTCCGGCGCACGCCCGACGCGATCGCCCTGGAGTACGGCGACCGGCAGCTCACCTACGAGGATCTGAACCGCCGCGCGAACCGGCTGGCCGGCCATCTGCGCGGGCTCGGGGTCGAGGCCGACACCCTGGTGGGGATCGCGGCCGAGCGCTCGATCGAGATGGTCGTGGGCCTGATGGGCATCCTCAAGGCGGGCGGCGCGTACGTGCCGGTCGATCCGTCCTACCCGCAGGACCGGATCGCCTACATGCTGGAGGACTCGGGCGTCGGCGTGCTGCTGACTCAGAGTCACCTGGAGCTTCCTGCGACGCGAGCCGCACTGGTCCGCCTGGACGAGCCCCTCGACGGTCCGGACGAGGGCTTCGACTCCGGAGCCCTGCCCCAGAGCCTGGCCTACTGCATCTACACCTCGGGTTCCACGGGCCGTCCCAAGGGCGCGGGCATCCCGCACCGCGGCATCGTGAACCGCCTCAACTGGATGCAGTCCGCCTACCGGCTCACGGCTGAGGACCGGGTGCTCCAGAAGACGCCGTTCAGCTTCGACGTGTCGGTCTGGGAGTTCTTCTGGCCGCTGCTGACCGGCGCGCGTCTCGTGATGTCCCCGCCGGGAGCCCACCAGGACGCGGCGCGGCTGGCGGAGCTGATCCGATGTCACGGGATCACGACGCTCCACTTCGTCCCCTCCATGCTCCAGATCTTCCTCGACCAGGATGGCCTCTCCGAGTCCTGCCGCAGCGTGCGCCGGGTGTTCGCCAGCGGCGAGGCGCTCCCCTTTGAGCTCAAGGAGCGGTTCTTCGCGCGCGTCCCGTCTGACGGAGATACCGAGCTGCACAACCTTTACGGGCCCACCGAGGCGTCTGTGGACGTCACCTACCACGCCTGCAAGCCGGGTGGACGGGCCGTGCCCATCGGCCGGCCGATCGACAACACGTCGATCCTGATCCTGGACCGGGAGTCCCAGCCGGTTCCCGTCGGAGTCCCCGGGGAGCTGCACATCGGCGGCGTGAACCTGGCCCGCGGGTATCTGGGCCGGCCCGAGCTGACCGCGGAGCGCTTCGTCCCGAATCCGTTCGGAGACGGCGGCCGGCTCTACCGCACGGGCGACCTCGCCCGGCTGCGTACCGACGGCGAGGTGGAGTACCTGGGCCGGCTCGACTTCCAGGTGAAGATCCGCGGCGTCCGCATCGAGCTGGGCGAGATCGAGGCCGAGCTGTCGCGCCACCCCGGCGTGCGCGAGGTGTGCGTGCTGGCGCGAGACGGGCGGCTCGTCGCGTATCTCGTCTCCGGCGGCGAGGACGCGCCCCAGACGGACGAGCTGAGATCGTACCTGCGCGGCCGTCTGCCCGAGGCCATGGTGCCCTCGGCGTTCGTGGTGCTGCCGGCCTTCCCGCTCAATCCCAGCGGCAAGGTGGACCGCAAGGCGCTGCCCGCTCCCGAGGCGGACCGGCCTGAGCTGGAGCACGGCTACGAGGAGCCGCGCACGGAGCTGGAGAGGCGCCTGGCCGGCATGTGGCGCGATCTGCTCGGAATCGAGCGCGTGGGCATCCACGACAGCTTCTTCGAGCTGGGCGGCGACTCGATCCAGGGCGCGATGTTCATCAACCGGCTGCAGAAGGAGCTGGGCCGGATCGTCTACGTGATGGCGCTGTTCGATGCGCCCACGGTGGCGACCTTTGCCGAGTACCTGGCCACGGCCTACCCGGACGTGGTCGGAAGGCTCGGCGGCGAAGCGGTCGAGCGGCAAGCTGGCGACGCCCGCATGGAGCTGGAGCCGGCGCTCGAAAAGCTGCGGGCCGCGGTGTCGCGTCGGTTGGGGCGCGCACCGGGGGCGGAGCCGACGGAGATAGAAACCCGGCCGGTCCCCCGGGTGGTCTTCCTGCTGTCGCCGTTCCGTTCCGGCTCGACGCTTCTGCGCGTGATGCTCGCCGGCCATCCCGGCGTGTTCGCGCCTCCAGAGCTGGAGCTGCTCGCCTTCCGCACGATGGACGAGCGCCGCGACGTTTACTCGGGGCGCAACCGGTTTGCGGTCGAGGGCCTGCTGCGGGCAGTCATGGACCTCCACGATTGCGATGCGGACCGGGCGCGGGACATCGTGTCTGAAGCTGAGGACCAGGGGCTCACCGTGGGCCAGTTCTTCCGCCGGCTCCAGGAGTGGGCCGGCGGCCGCCTCGTGGTGGACAAGACGCCGAGCTACGCGCTCGACCTCTGGACGATGCGGCGGGCGGAGCGGATGTTCGAGAACCCGCTCTACGTCCACCTGATCCGCCATCCGCGGGCCACGATCGATTCCTACCTGGAAGCGAAGATGGACCAGGTCTACGGCTTCCCGTTCCCGCCCGAGGAGCAGGCGGAGCTGGTCTGGACGCTGGCGCATCGCAACATCCTGACCTTCCTGGAGGAGGTCCCGGCGGAGCGCCGGCACCGGCTGCTCTTCGAGGATCTGGTGAAGGACCCGCGCGGGTCCATGGAGTCTCTGAGCCGCTTCCTGGATCTGGAGATGGAAGAGTCCATGCTTCAGCCCTACCAGGGGCAGCGCATGACGGACGGTCTCCACGCCGGCACGCGCATGATGGGCGACCCCAAGTTCCACGAGCACCAGGGGATTGACGCGAGCGTGGCCGACCGCTGGCAGACCGCGGGCGGGAGTCTGGCGCCCGAGTCCTGGCAGCTCGCGGCCGAGCTGGGATACCCAGCGCCCAAGCCAGCAGAAGACCTTTCGCTTCGCCCGGTTCCGCGGGAAGCCGGCATGCCGCTCTCCTTCTCCCAGGAGCGGCTCTGGTTCCTCACCCAGCTCGACCCGGACAGCCCGGCGTACAACATGCCCGCCGCGGTGCTCCTGGAAGGCGCGCTCGACGTGCCCGCCCTGGCGCGCAGCTTCGGCGAGGTCCGCCGCCGCCATGAGGTGCTGCGCACGGTCTATCCGGCGGTGAACGGCGAGCCCGCGCAGCAGGTGATGCCTGCCACGGACGACCTGCCGGTGATGGATCTGTCCGGTCTGCCCGCCGAATCGCGGGAGGGAGAGCGGCGGCGGCTTGCACTCGAAGAGGGACGGCGGCCGTTCGACCTCACCGTCGGGCCCATGCTCCGCACGTCGTTGCTGAAGCTGGGGGAGCAGGAGCACGTGCTGCTCCTGACCATGCACCACATCGCCTCGGACGGCTGGACGATCGGCATCCTGATCCGCGAGCTGGAGGCGCTCTACACGGGCTCTCCGCTGCCCGATCTGCCGCTCCAGTACGCGGACTACGCGGCTTGGCAGCGACGCTGGCTGAACAGCGCGGCCATGGAGCAGCACCTGGCCTACTGGCGCGGCCGTCTGTCGGGCCGGTTGCCGGTGCTGGAGATGCCCACGGACCGGCCGCGGCCGGCGCTCCTCACCTCGCGCGGCGCGCGGCTTTCGCGCACGGTGCCGAGCGCCGCTCTCGAAGAGATCCGTGCCTGGAGCCAGAAGGAGGGCGGCACGCTCTTCCTTACCCTCCTGGCGGCGTTCAACGCGCTCCTGCACCGCTATACAGGCCAGGAGGACCTGCTCCTCGGCATCCCGATCGCCAACCGCAACCGGCTGGAGACGGAAGGGCTGATCGGCTTCTTCCTGAACATGGTCGTGCAGCGCACGGACCTGGCGGGCGATCCGGCGTTCCGGGAGCTGCTGTCGCGGGTGAGCGAGGGCTTCCTCGGTTCGACGCCGCACCAGGAGGTCCCGTTCGAGAAGCTCGTCGAAGACCTCCAGCCGGAGCGCGACCTGAGCCGCACGCCGATCTTCCAGGTCCAGTTCTCCCTGCAGAATACGCCGACCCAGGCGCTCGACCTGCCTGGCGTGAGCCTCAAGCTGCTGGAGAACCACAACCGGACGACCAAGTTCGACTTCACGGTCTTCCTGTTCGATCTGCCCGAGGGGCTGACCACGACGCTGGAGTACAACGTCGACCTGTACGACGAGTCGACGATCGACCGGCTGCTGCGGCACTGGGAAACCTTGCTGGCCGGATCGGTGGCAGCGCCCGAGCTGCGGCTGGCCGACCTGCCGATGCTGGCGGCGGAGGAGCGTGCCCAGCTCCTGACCGGGTGGAACACGCCGGCCGCGGAGCTCTCCTCTGGGCCGTCGCTCCACCGGCTTTTCGAGGCGCAGGCCGCTGGGCATCCGAAGAGCGTGGCCGCGGTCTACGTGGTCTCGGAGCTGAGCTACCGCAAGCTCAACGAGCGGGCGAACCAGCTCGCCTGGCGCTTGCGCGCCATGGGGGTCGGGCCGGAGACGCCGGTGGGGCTCTGCGTGGAGCGCTCGCTCGATACCATCGTGGCCATCCTCGGCATTCTCAAGGCTGGCGGCGCCTACGTGCCGCTCGACCCTGCCTACCCGGCGGAGCGGCTGTCCTGGATCCTGGAGAACGCGCTGAGCACGTCGTCCGCACCAGTGCTCGTTACCCAGAGCCATCTGGTCGAACGGTTTGATGCTCCCTATCCAATGGTCCTGCTGGACAAGGACCGCGCCAGTCTGGCGAGCGAGAGCACCGAAAACCTTTCTGATCTACCCGGCATGGGCCCGGACAATGTGGCCTATGTGATCTATACCTCGGGTTCGACAGGCCGGCCCAAGGGCGTGCCCGTGACCCACGCCAACGCCGTGCGGCTGTTCACGGCCACGGACTCCTGGTTTGGCTTCGGGCCGGACGACGTGTGGACGGTCTTCCACTCCTACGCCTTCGACTTCTCGGTCTGGGAGATCTGGGGCGCGCTGCTCTACGGCGGCCGGCTCATCGTGGTGCCGCGCGAGGTCAGCATGAACCCGGCGGCGTTCCACGAGCTGCTGGCAACCGAGGGAGTCACGGTGCTGAGCCAGACTCCGTCGGCGTTCCGCCAGCTCATCAAGGCCGAGGAGGAGGGGCGGGGCAAGCTGGCGCTGAAGTGGGTGGTGTTCGGCGGCGAGGCGCTCGACCTGGCTGCGCTCGCGCCCTGGATCGAGCGCCATGGCGACGCCCAGCCGCGGCTCATCAACATGTACGGCATCACCGAGACCACGGTGCACGTGACTTTCCGCCCGGTAACGAAGGCCGACCTCGACCGGCCCGGCGCGAGCCCGGTGGGCGAGCCGATCCCCGACCTGCAGGTCTACCTGCTCGGCACGCATCAGGAGCTTCTGCCGGTCGGCGTTCCCGGTGAGATCCACGTCGGCGGCGCCGGCCTGGCGCGCGGCTATCTGACGCGGCCGGAGCTGACGGCCGAGCGCTTCATTCCAGATCCCTTCTCGCCGCGGCCGGGCGCCCGCCTCTACCGCAGCGGCGACCTGGCGCGCCGCCGTCCGGACGGCGACCTCGACTACCTGGGCCGCATCGACGGTCAGGTCAAGATCCGCGGCTTCCGCATCGAGCTGGGCGAGATCGAGTCCGCGCTGAACCGCCACCCCGGCCTGCGCGAGTCGGTCGTCATGGCGCAGATGGGGGCGACCGGCGACCGCCGGCTCGTCGCCTGGATCGTGCCCAAGGATGCACCGGTCTCCAACTCCGAGCTGCGCGAGCACCTGCTCCAGACGCTGCCGGAGTACATGGTGCCGGCCGCGTTCGTGAGCCTCGACAAGCTGCCGCTCACCACCCACGGCAAGGTGGACCGGCGGGCGCTTCCCGAGCCGGGCAGCGTTCTCCTGCCGGCTTCCGAGCTGGTGGCGCCGCGCAGCCGTACCGAAGCGCGGCTGGCGGAGATCTGGCGCGAGGTCCTGCGCGTCGAGCAGGTGGGTGTCCACGACAACTTCTTCGAGCTGGGCGGCCACTCGCTGCTGGTCTCGCAGCTCTCGTCGCGGGTGCGCAACGCGTTCGGGGTCGAGCTGCCGCTGCGGCAGGTGTTCGAGGCGCCCACGCTCGAAGCACTGGCCGCGCGCGTCGAAGGGGTCCTGCCGGAGCGGCAGGAGGGCATCCCCGTGGTGTCCCGCATGGAGCCGCTCCCGCTCTCCTTCGCCCAGGAGCGCCTCTGGTTCCTCGACCAGCTCGAGCCGGGGAGCCCGCTCTACAACGTGCCGGTCGCGTTGCGGCTCAAGGGTCGGTTGCGGACCGGCGTCCTCGCGGCCACGTTCCGCGAGATCGTGCGCCGGCACGAGGCGCTGCGCACCTCGTTCGCCGAGGCGGACGGCAAGCCCGTGCAGGTGATCGAGCCGGACGCCACTCTCGACATTCCAGTGGTGGACATTTCCCATCTGCCCTCCGAGGAGCGGGAGGCCGCGCTGGCACGGCTGGCCGAGCAGGAGGCGCGGCAGCCGTTCGACCTTCGCCGGGCGCCGCTGCTGCGCGTCCAGGCCGTGAAGCTCGCGGAAGACGAGCACGCGGTGCTCGCGACCCTGCACCACATCGTCAGCGACGGCTGGTCCCTGGGCGTGCTGGTGCACGAGGTGGCGGCGCTCTACTCCGGCAAGACGCTGCCCGAGCTCGCCGTGCAGTACGCGGATTTCGCAGTCTGGCAGCGCGGCCGGTTGACCGGCGAGTTGGCGGGTGACTGGCTGGAGACCGAGGTGAGCCACTGGCGGAGCGCGCTGGCCGGGGCCTCGACCGTGCTCGACCTGCCCACGGACCATCCGCGGCCTGCCCGGCAGAGCTTCCGCGGCCGGCATCTTCCCGTAGAGCTGCCCGCCAATCTCGTGGACAGGATCAAGGAGCTTTCGCGGGATGGCTCGACGCTTTTCATGGCCCTGCTCGCGGGCTTCCAGACGCTGCTCTACCGCTACACCGGCCAGGATGATTTCCTCGTGGGCTCGCCCGTGGCGAACCGCACCCGCGAGGAAGTCGAGCCGCTGATCGGGTTCTTCGTGAACACCCTGGCGCTGCGCGCCCGGGTGGACGGCGATCCCACATTCGGCGAGCTGGTGGGCCGGGTGAAGAGCGTGACCCTGGACGCCTACGCGCACCAGGATCTGCCTTTCGAGCGTCTGGTAGAAGCGTTGGAGCCCCAGCGCGACTTGAGCCGCTCGCCGCTGTTCCAGGCCCTGTTCGTGCTCCAGAACGCGCCGTTCGAGCCGCTGGCTCTGCCAGACCTGATGCTGGCGCCGCTGGAGCTGGAGAGCGGCACGTCCAAGTTCGACCTCTCCCTCTACTTCACGGAGCGGCCGGACGGCCGGATGGGCGGCTTCCTGGAGATCGACGCCGCGCTCTTCGAGGAGGCCACGGCGCACCGACTGCTGGAGCACTTCCGCATCCTGCTGGAGAGCGCCGTGGCGGACCCTGGCGGCCGTGTCTCGGAGCTGGCCCTGATGAGCCGCTCCGAGCGCCGGCAGGTTCTCAAGGGGTGGAACGAGACCGCGTCCGAGCTGCCAGAATCGACCGTGGTGTCGCTGTTCGAGGAGCAGGCGCGGCGCACGCCCGCAGCCGTGGCCGTTTCCCAGGGGGAGGCGCGGCTCACCTACTCCGAGCTGGACGAGCGCGCCGAGGGTTTGGCCGCGCAGCTGCGGTCCCAGGGGATCGGCCCCGAGTCCCGGGTGGGGATCTCGATGGAGCGCACGCCGGACATGCTGGTGGCCGTGCTCGGAGTGCTCAAGAGCGGTGCCGCCTACGTGCCCCTCGATCCCTCGCACCCCCAGGAGCGCCTCAACCTGATCCTGGAAGCCGCCCGCCCTCAAACCGTTCTCACCGAGCTGAGCGGGTGGGCCCCCTCTCCCGCGAAGCGGGGGAGGGTTGGGGAGGAGGCTCCGGATGGCCTCGCCTACATCCTCTTCACCTCCGGCTCGACCGGCCGTCCCAAGGGCGTTCAGATCCCGCAGCGAGCCCTGGTCAACTT
Organism: Thermoanaerobaculia bacterium; assembly: GCA_035536935.1. Taxonomy (GTDB): domain Bacteria; phylum Acidobacteriota; class Thermoanaerobaculia; order Multivoradales; family UBA5704; genus DATMER01. The sequence goes on along the minus strand of DATLNC010000296.1, from coordinate 18,986 downwards.
CCTGCTCTCGATGGCCCGAGAGCCGGGCCTGGAGCCTTCCGACGTCCTTCTGGCCGTCACGACGCTGTCCTTCGACATCGCCGGCCTGGAGCTGCTCCTGCCGCTGATCGTTGGAGCCCGGGTCGAGATCGCCACCCGCGAAGAAACCTCGGATGCGGAGCTGCTGAAGAAGCGCCTCGCCGGAGTCACGGTCATGCAGGCCACGCCCGCCACGTGGCGGATGCTGCTCGACGCCGGCTGGGAGGGGGGAGACATCAAGGCCCTCTGCGGCGGCGAAGCGCTGCCATCGGATCTGGCCGCGAAGCTGCTGCCCCGCGTCGGCTCGCTGTGGAACATGTACGGCCCCACCGAGACCACGATCTGGTCTTCGACCCGGCGAGTGGCCCACGAGGAAGAAGGGGTGTCGATCGCGGTGGGCAGCGCCATCGCCAACACCCAGCTCTACGTGCTCGACCGGCGGCTGGAGCCGGTGCCGGTGGGAATCCCCGGGGAGCTGTGCATCGGCGGCGAGGGTCTGGCGCGCGGGTATCTGGATGCACCGGACCTGACGGCGGAGCGTTTCGTGCCGGATCCGTTTGCCGGAGGCCGCATGTATCGCACCGGCGACCTTGTGCGCTGGCGCCCCGACGGCCGTATCGAGTTCCTCGGCCGGATCGACTTCCAGGTCAAGGTGCGCGGCTTCCGCATCGAGCTGGGGGAGATCGAGGCCGCGCTCGTCTCTCATCCCGCAGTCCGTCAGGCGGCCGCGGGCCTGCGCGGCGACAGGCTGGTCGCCTGGATCGTTGCTGACGGGAAGGCCGACCTGCGCGAGCACCTGAAGGGCCGGCTGCCCGAGTACATGGTCCCCTCTGCGTTCGTGACCCTGGATGCCTTTCCGCTGACACCGAGCGGCAAGGTGGACCGCAAGGCGCTGCCCGAGCCTGAGCTGGCAGGCGGGGAGCGCCGACATCTGGCGACGGTGGCCCCGCGCGGGCCGGTCGAGGAGATGATCGCGGGGATCTGGTGCGAGCTGCTGGACGTGCCCCGCGTCGGCTCGGGCGACAGCTTCTTCGAGCTGGGAGGACATTCGCTTCTCGCCACCCAGCTCGCGTCGCGCCTGCGCCGGGCCTTCGACGTGGAGCTGCCGGTGCGGCAGCTCTTCGAGACGCCGACCCTGGCGCGTCTCGCCGAGCTGGTGCAGGCCGCGCGGCTGGGAGCCGTGCGGACGCCGCCGCTCCACTCCATGCCCCGGCCGGTCGAGATTCCCCTGTCTTATGCCCAGGAGCGGCTCTGGTTTGTCGAGCAGCTCGAGCGCGACCACGCGATGTACAACCTGCCGGCCGCGATCCGCCTGCGCGGCGAGCTGCGGGTCGATGTGCTGGAAGGCTGCCTGCGGGAGATCGTCCACCGGCACGAGGCGCTGCGCACCCGCTTCGTTACCGTGCACGGCCATCCCACGCAGGTGATCGACGAGGGCTGGCGCCCCTCGCTTCCCGTGGTGGATCTGCGGGGTTTGCCGCTGGCCGCGGTCGAGGCGGAGCTCCATCGCCGCACGACCGCGGATGAGCACCGGCCCTACGACCTGACCACCGGTCCGCTCGTGCGCGCCACCCTGCTGCGGCTGGCGGACGCGGACTCGGTCGTCCTCTTCGGCATGCACCACATCATCTCGGACCGCTGGTCGATGGGTCTCCTGCTGCGTGAGTTGGCGGCGCTCTACCCGGCCCTCGCCGTGGGCGATCCTTCGCCCCTGCCTGCCCTGCCGGTCCAGTACGCCGACTACTCGCTCTGGCAGCGCGAGTGGCTGCGCGGCGAGGTGCTGGACGCGCAGCTCGCCTACTGGACGGGGAAGCTCGCCAAGCTACAGCCGCTGGACCTGCCCACGGACCGCGACGCCGCTTCGGGACAGATCTTCCGGGCCGGGGACCTCACCTTCGAGCTGGAGGCGCCGCTCGCCGAGGCGCTGTACGCCCTGGCGCGGGGCCAGGCGGCGAGCCCGTTCATGGTGCTCCTCGCCGTCCTGCAGGCGCTGCTCCAGCGCCACAGCGGGGAGGAGGACATCGCGGTCGGCGCGCCTATCGCCGGGCGCACGCGGTCCGAGGTCGAGGATCTCATCGGGTTCTTCGTCAACACCCTGATCCTGCGCACGCGGGTGGAGCCCGGGCTCTCTTTCCGCGAGTTGCTGGAGCGGGTGCGGACCACGACGCTGGAGGCATACGACCACCAGGACCTGCCCTTCTCCCGCGTAGTGGACGCCCTGCGGCCGAGCCGCCGGCAGGGGCTCGGGCTCGTGGACGTGATGTTCACCATGCAGAACCAGCCCATGCCCGACATGAGCCTGCCCGGCCTGGAAATGAGCGTGCTGCCGATCAGCGAGGAGGCGGATCTCCGCATCAACTTCGCTCTGTCGCTCCGCATGTGGGAGTCCGGCGGCCGGATGAAGGGCGGGCTGAGCTACAACACCGCATTGTTCGACCAGGCCACGGCCGAACAATGGCGCGACAACTTCCTGACCCTGCTGGCCGCCGCCGTCGAGCGCCCGGAACAGGCGATCTCCGAGGTGCCGTTGCTGAGCGTGGGGGAGCGCCGGCAGGTGACCATCCCGGAGCCCGAGCACGCGCGCCCGGCCGCTGTATCCGAGAGCGTAGCGAAGCAACGGGCTGACCTGACGAGCCGTCGCGATCATCTCTCGGCCGCCAAGCGCGAGCTCCTGGAGAAGCGCCTGCGCGGCGCCAAGGCCGGGGCCGGAACCCCCGCACCGCGGCCCGCACAGCCGGCCCAAAAGCCTGCGATACCGAAGGCGCTCGTCAAGCTCCAGGATGGCGACGGGAGCCGCCCGCCGTTCTTCTGCGTCCACGCCATCGGCGGCTCGGTCTTCTCCTACGGCGAGCTCGCTCGCGCGCTGGGCTCGGCGCAGACCTTCTACGGCGTGCAGTCGCCCGGCCTCGATGGCGGTCCGCTGCTGGACGAGGTGCCCGCCATTGCGGCGGCGTATCTGGCGGAGATCGAGGCCGCGGCACCGAACGGCCCGGTGCTGCTCGGCGGGTGGTCCTTCGGCGGCGTGGTGGCCTTCGAGATGGCGCGCCAGCTCCGCTCGCGCGAAAGGGAAGTTCCCCTGGTCGTGCTCCTCGACAGCTACGCGCCGTCCGGGGCGGACCTGCTCGCGGAGCGTAGCGACGCCGACCTGCTGCGGCCCTTCCTGCGCGACCAGGCCGGCGTCCAGGGGCGCGGCGCGGAGTGGCTCGACGAGATGCCGATGGCGGGTGAGGAAGCTGTACTGCGTATGCTTGAACAGGCACGAGAGGCGGGCGTCCTGAGGGCCGACCTCAAGTCCGAGAAGGTCGAGCGTCTGCTCGGTGTCTACAAGGCAAACCTGCGGGCCCTGTCCTCCTATCAGCCGCAGCCGTACGGCGGGCGGATCCTCCTGTTCCGCTCCGAGGGCGCCGAATCCCGGCACTCCGCGAACGGCTGGGAGGGGCTGGCGGGCGAGCCGATTGAAACGCAGTCCGTGAGCGGGGACCACTACACCATGCTGGCCCCCCCTCACGTCGTCGAACTGGCGAACCTTCTGGCCGGCTGCATCGAGCGGGCGCTCCGCGCGAGTGTGGATGCCAGCACCGAAGCCAGGGTCATGGCCTGAGCGCAGCGAGGTTTTCGAGATGAAAAGATTGACTCCTACTGTTGCTCCGGAATCCGATCTCTTCGCGGATGCGCTGCCGGGCTCCGGCCGCTGGATGCCGGTCCACCGCCGGTTCGCCGAGCGGGCGCGACTGACGCCCCAGGCCCTGGCCGTGGTGAGCGGAGAGCGGCGCGTCAGCTACGGCGAGCTCGCCGGCTGGTCGCGATCCCTGGCCCGCCGCCTGCGCTCCCTGGACGTCGGCCCTGAGGTGCGGGTCGCGGTCTGCTTGCCGCGCTCGCCCGAGCTGGTCGCCTCGGTCCTCGCCGTGCTGGAGGCGGGCGGCGCCTACGTCGCCCTCGATCCCTCCAGCCCGAAGGAGCGGTTGGCATTCCAGCTCCAGGACTGCGGCGCACAGGTTCTCCTGGCGGAGTGCGGCACCGTGGCGGACCTCGGCGCGTCTCTGGGCCTCCGCTGCGTCTTCCCCAAGGAGGAGAAGGGTAGGGACGCCGCGGAGCCCGGGCCGGAGGTCGCTCCGGCCAACCTGGCCTATGTCATCTACACCTCCGGCTCGACCGGGCAGCCCAAGGGTGTGGAGATCAGCCACGGCGCGCTGCTCGCCCTGGTGGACTGGCACGTCCGGGCCTTCGGCGTCACCACCATGGACCGCGGCACGCTGCTCGCCGGCGTGGGGTTCGACGCCTCGGTCTGGGAGACCTGGCCGTATCTCACGACGGGCGCGGCCCTGGCGGTGGTGCCGGACGAGATCCGTGCCACGCCCGCGGCGCTGACGGCGTGGCTCGCCTCCGAGGGGGTGACGGTCTCCTTTCTGCCGACGCCGCTGGCCGAGGCGGTGCTGCCAGTGCGCTGGTCCACGCACACCGCGCTGCGCTTCCTGCTCACCGGCGGTGACCGCCTCCACATGCCGCCTCCACCCTCCGCGCCCTTCACCCTGGTCAACAATTACGGTCCCACCGAGTCCGCGGTAGTGGCCACGTCAGGTGAGGTGCCGCCGGGGGCCCTCGACGGCCGCCTGCCGTCGATCGGCCGGCCGCTGCCGCACGCCCGGGCGATCGTCGTCGACGAGCGGCTGCTGCCCGTGCCCGCCGGCACGCCGGGCGAGCTGCTGGTGGGTGGCGCCGGCCTCGCCCGCGGCTACCTCGGGCGCCCGGACCTGACCGCCGAGCGCTTCGTGCCCGATCCGTTCGCGCAGCCATCGAAGGAGCCATCGAAGGAGCCATCGAAGGAGAAGACCGCCTCCGGCGAGCGCCTGTACCGCACCGGAGACCTGGTGCGGGTCGGCGCCGGGGGCGAGCTGGAGTTCCTGGGCCGGATCGACGACCAGGTCAAAATCCGCGGACATCGCATCGAGCTGGGCGAGGTCGAGGCCGCGCTTGCCCGCCATCCTGGCGTGCGCGAGGGGGTGGTGACGGCCTGCGATGGTCCCGACGGGGCGAAGCGCCTGGTGGCCTACCTGGTCCCCGAGGCGCCGGCGCCCACCTCCCGCGAGCTGCGCGAGCTGATGCTGGAGAGCCTGCCGGATTACATGGTGCCGGCCGGGTTCGTCTTCCTGGACTCCCTTCCCTACACCCCCAGCGGCAAGGTGGACCGCCGCGCGCTCCCGGAGCCCGGCGAGGCGGCCCTGGTCGAGCCCGGGACGCTCCCCTCGACTGCGACCGAGGCGCGGCTGGCGGAGCTGTGGTCCGAGGTCCTCCATTGCGGCGCCGTGGGCATCCATGACTCGTTCTTCGAGCTGGGCGGCCACTCGCTGCTCGCGACCCGCATCCTGGCGCGTGTGGCGGACGCCCTCGGCGTGGAGCTGCCCCTGCGGGCGCTGCTCGAAGCTCCGACGGTCGCGGCTCTGGCCGCCAGGATCGATGCGGGGTCAACTTCCGATCGTGTGCCGCTGGTCCCGCTGAGCGTGGAGGAGCGGGCCGGGCTCCTGCCGCTCTCCTTCGCGCAGGAGGCGCTCTGGTTCCTGGACCGCCTGCAGCCGGGCCGGCCGGTCTACAACGTGATCAGCCGGGCGGCGCTGCGCGGCCGGCTGGACGTGCCCGCGCTCGAAGAGGCTCTGAATGGGCTGCTGCGCCGCCACGAGTCGCTGCGCACCCGCTTTCCTGAGGTCGATGGCGAGCCACGGCAGCAGGTGCGGCCGGCCGCGCCGCGGACGCTCCCCGTGCTCGACCTCTCGGCCCTGCCGGAGGAGCGCCGGGCTGCCGAGCTCGAGCTCCTCGGGCGGCTGGAGGCGCGCCGGCCGTTCGATCTCGCGCACGGGCCGCTCTCCCGCGCCTCCGTCATGAGGCTCGGAGTGGAGGACTGGTTGGTCCTCTTCTCGGTCCATCACATCGTGTTCGACGGCTGGTCCGAAGGAGTCTTCTGGCGCGAGCTGTCCGCGCTCTACGCCACTGCGAAGCTGCCCGAGCCCCGGCTCCAATACGCGGATTACGCGGTCTGGCAGCGCCGCCGCCTGGACGGGCCGCTGCTCCGCGAGCAGCTCGACGGATGGCGGGAGCGCCTTGACGGCCTGCCGCCCCTGGACCTGCCTACCGACCGGCCGCGGCCGCCGCGGCAGCGGTTCCAGGGCGGGCTCCGGCAGTGGATTCTGCCGGCCCCGCTGGCCGCGGCGGCGCGGGGCCTGGCCCGGCGCGAGGGAGCCACGCCGTTCATGGCGCTCCTCGCCGGCTTCGGCGCGGTGCTCGGGGTCTACAGCGGGCAGGAGGACTTCGCGGTCGGCTCGCCACTGGCCGGCCGCAGCGCCTCGGGTCTGGAGTCGCTGATCGGCTACTTCGTGAACATGCTGACCCTGCGTATGGTCCTGTCCGGCCGGCCGGGCCGGCCCGGCCTGCGGCAACTGCTGGGGCGGGTGCGCGAGGAGTCGCTGGCTGCCTTTTCGCATCCGGACGCGCCCTTCGACCTCCTGGTCCAGGAACTGAACCCGGAGCGCGACCTCTCCCGCAACCCGCTGTTCCAGGTAGCCTTCCAGGTCGTGGAGGAGGCGCGGCCGCTGCCGGCCTTCCCGGGGATCGCGGCCTCCTCGCCCGACCTCCACACCGGCACCTCGAAGTTCGACCTCGACGTTGAGCTGGAGGACCGGGGCGGCGCCATCGCGGGGCGCTGCGAGTTCGACCTCGACCTGTTCGACCCGGCCACGGTGGACCGCCTGCTCGGCCACTTCAACGCCCTGCTCGCCGCCGCCCTGGCCGAGCCGGACCGCCCGCTCGGCGAGCTCTCCTTCCTCTCCGAGGCGGAGAGCCGCCAGCTCCTGGAGTGGAGCGGCGCCGGCCTCCAGCCTGCAGTACCGGCGATGGTACCGGCGACGACGGTGCACCGGCTGTTCGAGGAGCAGGCGCGCCGCCAGCCGGAAGCGCCTGCCGTCGGGGACCTCACCTACGCAGAGCTGGAGCGCCGGGCGAGGATGCTGGCCCTCCGGCTGCGGGAGATGGGAGTGGGGCCGGAGGTGCGCGTCGGCGTCTGCCTGGAGCGTTCGCCGGAGCTGGTGGTCTCGGTGCTGGCCGTGCTCAAGGCGGGCGGCGCCTACGTGGCTCTCGACCCGTCTCATCCTGCGGAGCGGCTGGCCTTCCAGATCGAGGATTCCCGCGTTCCCATGGTGGTGACGCGCCGCGATCTGGCGAACGTGCGCCGGGTCTCCCCGGACGAGGAGCCGCGGTCGAATGTGAGTATCCATGGTCTGGAGCCGCTGCCCGAGAACCTGGCCTACGTCATCTACACCTCCGGCTCCACGGGCCGGCCAAAGGGAGTGGAGCTGACGCACGGCTCGCTCCTCAACCTGATCTCGTGGCACGTGCGCGCCTTCGGGCTCACCGCGGCGGACCGGTCGGCCCTGATCGCGGGCGTCGGCTTCGACGCCTCGGTCTGGGAGGTCTGGCCGGCGCTCTCCGTCGGGGCGAGCCTGCGCGTGGTGCCCGAGGCTCTCCGCACCTCGCCCGAGGGCGTGCGCGACTGGCTGGTGGAGGAGGGGATCACCGCGACGTTCCTGCCTACGCCGCTGGCCGAGGCGGTCTTGGCCCTGGATTGGCCTCAAGCCTCCGTGCTGCGTGTCCTGCTGACCGGCGGCGACCGGCTGCACCGGGCTCCCTCACCGTCCGTGCCCTTCGTCCTGGTGAACAACTACGGACCCAGCGAGGGCACGGTCGTGTCGACCTCGGGTGCCGTGGCTCCGGCGCTCGAGGCTGAGCGCGCGCCGTCCATCGGCCGGCCGCTCGACGGCACGCGGGCTTTCGTGGTGGACCACGGGCTGCGTCCCATGCCTCCCGGCGTGCCCGGCGAGCTGGTTGTCGGCGGAGCGGGCCTCGCCCGCGGCTATGCCGGCCGGCCCGACCTGACGGCGGAGCGCTTCATCCCCGATCCGGCTGGAAACGGGGAGCGCCTGTACCGCACCGGCGACTTGGTCCGCTTCCTTCCCGGCGGCGAGCTGGAGTTCCTGGGCCGGATCGACCACCAGGTTAAAGTGCGCGGCTACCGCATCGAGATCGGCGAGATCGAGACGGCCCTGGCCCGCCATCCCGCGGTGCTCCAGGCCGCCGTGCTCGTCCGTGAGGACAACCTCGTGGCCTACGTCTCGGGCGAAGAGGATACCGATCTGGCCGAGTTCCTGGGCCGGAGCCTGCCCGACTACATGGTCCCCGCGGCCTTCGTCCGGCTGCCGTCCCTGCCGCTCAACGCCAGCGGCAAGGTGGACCGCCGGGCGCTCGCTCACATCGCGCCGGCACTGTCCGGCGCCGGTGCGTTTTCCGACCCCGTCGAGGAGCTGGTCGCGAGCCTCTGGTCCGAGGTGCTGGACCGCGATGTCCACCCGGGCGACAACTTCTTCCACCTCGGCGGCCACTCGCTGCTCGCCACCCGCGTGCTGTCGCGCCTCCGCGACGCGTTCGGCGTGGAGCTTCCGCTCCAGACCCTGTTCGAGGCGCCCGTGGTATCCGCGCTTGCCCGGTTGGTCGCGGAGGCCCGGCGGGGCACGGCGCCTCTCCTGCCGCCGCTGCGGCCCGTTCCGAGAGGCGGGCTGCTGCCGCTCTCGTTCCCGCAGCAGCGCCTCTGGTTCATGGACCGCCTGTCGCCGGACAGCCACACCTACAACATCCCGGCGGCGTTCGCCCTGCGCGGCCCGCTCGACGTGGCGGCCCTGGCCGGCGCGGTCGCCGGGGTGGTGGACCGTCACGAGGTGCTCCGCACCCGCTTCGTCGAGCTGGACGGCCAGCCCTGGCAGGAGATCCTCCCCGCCGGAACGCTCGCGCTGCCCTTCGTGGACCTCTCCGGCCTGCCTCTCGACATACGGGAGCGGGAGCTGGCGCGGCTGGGCCGGGAGGAGGCGGAGCGGCCGTTCGTCCTCGCGCGTGGCCCGCTGCTGCGTGCCCGCCTCGTCCGCCTGGGGCAGGGCGAGCACGTGCTGCTGCTCACGCTCCACCACATCGCGTCGGACGGCTGGTCCGAGGCGATCCTCGACCGCGAGCTGTCAACCCTCTATGAGGGGACTCGTCTGCCCGCGCTGCCCGTCCAGTACGCGGACTTCGCGGTCTGGCAGCGCTCGTGGCCCGAGGAGGTGTTGGACGGGCAGGTGGATTGGTGGACCCGCCGCCTGACCGGGCTCTCCAACCTGGAGGTCCCCACCGACCGCGCCCGGCCGCCGGTGCAGACCTTCCGCGGCGAGATCATCGAGATGGCGGTGCCTCCCGCTCTCGCCGCCACGCTGCGGGAGCTCTCCCGCGCCCGGCGCTCGACCCTGTTCATCACGCTCCTTGCGGCCTGGCAGGCGCTCTTCCAGCGCATCACCGGCCAGCCGGACGTGGCCGTGGGCTCGCCCGTGGCCAACCGCAACCGGCCCGAGATCGAGGGGCTCATCGGCTTCTTCGTCAACATGCTCGCCCTGCGCACCGACTGCGGCGGCGATCCTTCCTTCGGCGAGCTGCTGGACCGGGTGCGCGGTATGGCGCTGGAGGCCTACGACCATGCCGACGTGCCTTTCGAGCGGCTGATCGACGAGCTGGGGCTGGAGCGCGACCTGAGCCGGCAGGCGCTGGTGCAGGTGATGTTCTCGCTGCATACGCCGCCCCCGGTCCCCTCCCTGCGCGGGCTGGAGACCGAGCCGCTTCACCTCTACGGCGCCGTGGCCAAGTTCGACCTGACGCTGGGCCTGTTCGACCGTGGAGAAGGCGGTCTCGACGGCTGGATCGAGTACAGCACCGACCTGTTCGACCGCAGCACTGTGGCCCGTCTGGCCGGCTGGCTCCTGAACCTGCTGGCGACGGCCGCGGAGCCGGGCCGCCGCCTGTCGGAGCTTGAGCTGCTCTCTGCCGGGGAGCGGCACCAGCTCCTGGGCGAGTGGAACGACACGGCGTCCCCGTTCCCCGCGGAGACGCTGATGCATCAGTTCTTCGAGGCCGCGGCAGATCGCGACCCCGGTGCGCTGGCCACGGTCTGGGAGGGGCAGGAGCTGACCTACGCCGGACTGGAGGAGCGGGCGAACCGCATCGCCAACCTGCTGCGCAAGCAAGGCGTCGGGCGCGGCACGCCGGTGGGCATCTGGATGGAGCGCTCGCTCGACATGGTGGCCGGCGTTCTGGCCGCGCTCAAGGCCGGCGGCTACTACGTGCCTCTCGACCCCTCCTGGCCGGCGGATCGCGTCGAATCGATCCTGGGCGGCACGAAGGCGCCCGCGATCCTCACCCGCTCGGCCCACCTGGGCCGGGTGCTGGAGATGCAGTGGCGCCTGCCGGGCCTCAACGCCGTAGTCTGCCTGGACGTGGAGACGCCTGAGCCGGCGCCGGAGCCGGTGGACACGGAGAGCGTGCGCGAGGTGTTCGACCTGTTGGCCGAGCGCTCGGTGGACCGGGTTACCGCGGGCGGCTTCGTGAGCAGCTTCACGGGCCTGCCGTTCTCTGACGCCGAGGTGGATGAGTACCGCGACCGGGTGCTCTCCCTGGCCGCGCCCTGGATCCGACCGGAAAAGCGTGTGCTGGAGATCGGCTCCGGCTCGGGTCTCCTGATGTGGGAGATCGCGCCGCGAGTGGCCCGTTTCGTGGGCCTCGATCCCTCGCCGCTGACCCAGGAGCGCAACCGCGCCCGGGCCGCGGAGCTGGGTGTCGAAGTCGAGCTGCCGGTCGGCTTTGCGCACGAGATCGATGGCTGGGCCGAGGGCTCGTTCGACCTCGTGCTGATCGCCAGCACGGCGCAGTTCTTTCCCGGTCCGATCTATCTGGAGCGGGTGGTGAAGCTCGCCGAGCGCCTGCTCGCGCCGGGCGGCGCCGTGGTGATCGCGGACGTGCCCGATGCGCGGCACCCGCACAAGGTGCTGAGCGTGGACGAGGGCTTCTTCTTCGACCTGGGCGCCACGGTCCATCACCGCGAGACGGGCTTCGACAACGAGCTGCGCTTCCGCTACGACGTGGTGCTCACGCGCTCGAAGGAGCGCAGCAAGAGCCTGTTGACATCGTGGCACGTGGACCGCTGCTCCGCTGAGCGGTTGGCCCCGGTGGCGGTTCCGGAGGATCTGGCCTATGTCATCCACACCTCGGGCTCGACCGGCCAGCCCAAGGGGATCGTGGTCCAGCACCGCCCCGTGGCCAACCTGATCGCCTGGATCAACCCGGCGTTCGGCCTCGGCCCCTCCGACCGGGTGCTGTTCGTAACCTCGCTCTGCTTCGACCTGTCGGTATGGGACATCTTCGGCGTGCTGGCCGCGGGCGGCTGCGTGCACGTGGCTTCCGAGGAGGACCTCCAGGACGCGGAGCGGCTCATGCGGATCCTCCTGGAGGAGCCGGTCACAGTCTGGGACTCGGCGCCGGCCGCGCTGGTGCGGCTCGCGCCGCTGTTCCCCTCCGCGCCGGCCGTGCTCAGCCGGCTGCGGCGCGTGATGCTGTCGGGCGACTGGATTCCCGTGACCCTGCCGGACCGGGTGCGGGCCGCGTTCCCGCGTGCGGAGGTCACTAGCCTGGGCGGCGCCACCGAGGCAACCGTCTGGTCGAACTGGTACCCGATCGGCGAGGTCGATCCGGAGTGGCCGAGCATCCCGTATGGCCGGCCGATGCCCAACGCGCAGTACCACGTGCTCGACGCGGGGCTCGCCCCCTGTCCGGCCGGCGTACCGGGAGATCTCTACATTGGCGGCGACTGCCTGTGCGTGGGCTACGCGCACCAGCCGGACCTGACTGCCGCGGCCTTCATCCCCGATCCCTTCGGCGAGCCGGGCGCGCGGATCTACCGGACCGGCGACCGCGCGCGCTACTTCCTCCCGGACGGCAACCTGGAGTTCCTCGGCCGCATCGACCATCAAGTGAAGATCCGCGGCTTCCGCATCGAGCTGGGCGAGATCGAGGTCGCCCTGGCGCGTCACTCCGCAGTGCGCGAAGCCGTGGTGCTTGCCCGCGAGGACGTACCGGGCGACAAGCGCCTCGTCGCCTACGTGGTGGGGGCGGGAGAGCTGCCGGACCTCCGCGACTTCCTCCGCCAGTCGCTGCCGGACTACATGATCCCGTCCGCCTTCGTCGAACTGGAGGCTCTGCCGGTCACGCCGAACGGCAAGCTCGACCGCCGCGCCCTGCCGGCGCCCCAGTGGGACCACGGCGAGATGGACGAGAGCGCCGCGCCGGTCACGCCCACCGAGCAGGCCCTGGCCGCCCTCTGGCGCGAGATCCTCGGGGTCGAGCACGTGGGAGTCCACGACAGCTTCTTCGACCTGGGCGGCCACTCGCTCCTCGCCACCCAGCTCGTGGCGCGCATCCGCGAGGCCTTCCGCGTGGAGATGCCGCTGCGCGTGGTCTTCCAGTCGCCTGCCCTGGGCGAGCTGGCCGCCGCCCTCGATGAGATCGCCGTGGCCGCCCTCGCCACCGTCTCCCTGGACGAGGTGCGGAAGACATTCCAGGAGGATGCCATCCGGCCCGTCCCAAGAGCGGGGCTTCTGCCTCTCTCCTTCCAGCAGCAGCGGCTCTGGCTCGTGGAGCGCCTGACGCCCGACAGCCTGGCCTACTCGATCCCCTACGCCTTCCGGCTGCGGGGCGCGCTCGATGCCGGGGCGCTGGCCTCCGCCCTCGGCGCCCTGGCCGAGCGGCACGAGGTGCTGCGCACCCTGTTCGTCGAGCGCGACGGCCAGCCCTGGCAGAAGATCCTGCCCCCGGCGCCGGTCGCCCTGCCCGTGGAGGATCTCGCCGAGGGGGACCTCGAGAGCGCGGCGCGCGAGGAGGCGGCGCGGCCGTTCGACCTGGCTGGCACGCCGCCGTTGCGGGTGCGGCTGGCCCGAATCGACGCAGAGGACCACGTCCTCTTCCTCACCCTGCACCACATCGCGTCCGACGGCTGGTCCGAGGAAATCCTGCTGGACGAGCTGTCGGCCCTCTACGGCGGCTCCCCCCTGCCCGAGCTGCCCGTCCAGTACGCGGACTACGCCGCCTGGCAGCGTGCCTGGCCCGAGGACCTGCTGACCGGCCGCCTGGCGTACTGGACCGGACGGCTCGCCGGCACGGCTCCCCTGGAGCTGCCCATCGACCGGCCGCGTCCGCCGCTCCAGACCTTCCGCGGCTCGTCCGTGCGGATTGCGGTGCCGGCGCCGGTGGCCGCGGCCCTGCGCGCCCTCGCCGGCGAGCTCAACGTCACCCTGTTCATGCTCCTCCTGGCCGCCTGGCAGACCCTGCTCCATCGGATCACCGGCCAGGACGACGTGACCGTGGGCTCGCCCGTCGCGAACCGCGACCAGGCGGAGGTCCGGGGGCTCGTCGGGTTCTTCGTCAACATGCTGGCCCTGCGGGCAGATTTCTCGCGAGATCCCTCCTTCGTGGAGCTGCTGGAGCAGGTGCGGCGCATCTCCCTGGAGGCCTACGATCACGCGGACGTGCCGTTCGACCGCCTGGTCGACGAGCTGCGGTTGGAGCGAGATCTTTCCCGTCATCCGATCTTCCAGGTCCTCTTCGGCCTGCGCAACGGCGAGGCCCCGAGCCTGCGCCTGCCCGGCGTGGAGGCGGAGCGCCTCGCGCCCGCGACCGAGGTCGTCAAGCTCGACATGAGCCTGGGTCTCGTGGACGCCGAGGTGGGGAGCTTCACGGGCACGATCGAGTACAACACCGACCTGTTCGACCGCGCTACCGTGGAGCGGCTGGCCGGAAACCTGGCCAACATGCTCGTCGCCGTGGCCACGAACCCGACGGAGCGCGCGTCGGAGATCCCTCTGCTGACCGCGGGGGAGCGCGCGCAACTCCTGGCGTGGAACGACACCGCCGTCGTCTACCCCGAGGGCGGCGCCTGCCTGCACGAGCTGATCGAGGCGCAGGCGGCCCGCACGCCCGAGGCGCCGGCCGTGAGCTTCGAGGGCGAGATCCTAACTTACCGCGAGCTCGACCGGCGCTCCGCTGCCCTGGCCGGCCGGCTCCGCGCGCTGGGCGTGGGACCGGAGACGCTGGTGGGCGTCTGCGCCGAGCGCTCGCGGGAGATGGTTGTCGCCCTGCTGGCGGTCCTCAAGGCAGGCGGGGCCTACGTGCCGCTCGATCCGGACTACCCGGCCGACCGGCTGGCCTTCATGCTCGAGGACGCGGCGGTGCCGGTCCTCCTCACCCAGGCGCGGCTGGTGGACCGCCTGCCAGTGAATGATGCGCGGATCGTGCTGCTCGACAGCGCCGCCGAGCCTCTCGCGGAGACCGCCGGGACCGCTGCCGGCCTGGACAACGCCGCCTACGCCATCTTCACCTCCGGCTCGACCGGCCGGCCCAAGGGGGTCGTCAACACCCACCGCGGCATCGTCAACCGGATCCTCTGGATGCAGGCGAAGTACGGCCTCACTCCCGCGGATGCGGTGCTCCAGAAGACCCCGTTCAGCTTCGACGTCTCGGTGTGGGAGTTCTTCTGGCCGCTCGTCGTGGGTGCCCGGCTGGTCGTGACGCGCCCCGGCGGGCACCAGGACCCCGTCTGGCTGGCCGAGACGATCGCCCGCGAGGCGATCACCACACTCCACTTCGTGCCCTCGATGCTCCAGGTCTTCGTGGAGCAGGAAGGCTTGGAGAGGTGTACGAGCCTGCGCCGGGTGATGGCGAGCGGCGAGGCGCTGCCGGCCGGCCTCGCGGCCCGCTTCTTCGCCCGGATGCCCCGCGGGGTGGAGCTGCACAACCTCTACGGCCCGACCGAGGCCGCGGTCGACGTCACCCACCACGCCTGCCGTCCGGGCGAGGAGCGGGTGCCGATCGGCCGGCCAGTGGCCAACACGCGCATCCTGCTGCTGGACCGCAACGGCCGGACGGTGCCCGTGGGCGTGGCCGGCGAGCTGCTCATCGGCGGCGTGCAGGTGGCCCGGGGCTACCTGCGGCGCCCGGGCCTCACGGCCGAGCGCTTCGTCCCGGACCCGGAATGCGAAGGGGCGCGGCTCTACCGCACTGGCGACCTGGCGCGCCGCCTGCCGGACGGCGAGGTCGAGTACCTGGGCCGGATCGACCACCAGGTCAAGATCCGCGGCTTCCGCATCGAGCTGGGGGAGATCGAAGCGGCCCTGGGCCGCCATCCCGAGGTGCGGGAGGCGGTCGTGCTGGCGAGGGGGCAGGCTGGCGACCGTAGCCTGGTGGCCTACGTGGTCGCCTCCTCCACGGACGGGGAGGACCTCGCCGCCGAGCTGCGCGTCCATCTGCGGGCCGACCTGCCGGACTACATGGTGCCGGCCTTCTTCGTCTTCCTGGAGTCCATGCCGGTGACGCCCAACGGCAAGGCGGACCGCAAGGCCCTGGCGGCCATCGAGCCGCAGCGCGGAAGCGGCCAGGAATTCGTAGCGCCGCGCACGCCCATGGAGGAGTCGCTGGCCGCGGTCTGGAGCAGCCTCCTCGGCGTGGAGCGCGTGGGCGCTCGCGACCATTTCTTCGAGCTTGGCGGCCACTCCCTGCTCGCATCGCAGCTCGTGTCCCGCATCCGCGACGCCTTCGGCGCGCAGGTCCCGCTGAGCGCCGTGTTCCAGGCGTCGACGCTGGAGGCCCTTGCCCGGGTGGTGGAGGATGCTTCCTCCTCGCCGGATTCCGGACCCGTGCTCCGGCCCGTGTCGCGCGAGCTGGAGCTGCAGCTATCGACCTCGCAGCTCCGCCAGTGGTTCCTGGTGCAGCTCGATCCCGAGTCGGTGGACTACAACCTGCCGATCACCGTACGGCTGGAGGGGGACCTCGACGCCATGGCCCTGGCGGAAGCGCTGCGCGCCGTGGCCCGCCGGCACGAGTCCCTGCGCACCACCTTCGTGGCCGTGGGCGGCCGGCCGGCCGCGATCGTGGCTCCGGAGATCGACCTGCCCCTGCCCGTGCTCGACCTGTCCACGGGGCCGGAAGCGCAGCGCGAGGCCGCGCTCCTGGCGGCGGCCACGGCCGAGTCCGACCTGCCGTTCGACCTCACCCGCGGACCGTTGCTGCGGGCGATGCTGATCCGCGTCGGCGACCGCGATCACCTGCTGGTCGTGACGGTCCACCACATCGTGTTCGACGGCTTCTCGACGGGCGTGTTCCTGCGCGATCTGTCCGCCTTCTACGAGGCCGAGGTCTCGGGGCGGCCCGCGGACCTGCCCGCGCTGTCCCCCCTGCCGATACAGTACGCCGACTACGCGGCGTGGCAGCAGGAACAGCTGCAGAGCCCCACCATGCGCGCCAGGGTGGACCGCTGGAAGGAGCGGCTCGCGGGAGCCTCGCAGGTGCTCGACCTGCCCGCCGACCGGCCGCGGCCTGCGGTGCTCGGGCCGCAGGGCGAGCTGCTGCCGGCGGCGATCCCGCCTGCCGGGGCCGCGGAGATCCGCAAGCTGGCGGCGCGCGAGGGCGTCACCCTGTTCATGGTCCTCCTCGCCGGCTACGGCTCGCTGCTGTCGCGCTACACCGGGCAGGAGGACCTGAACATCGGCACGTTCGTGGCGAACCGGCCGCACCCGGCGCTGGAGCGCCTCATCGGGTTCTTCGTCAATACCCTGGTCCTGCGCCTGGACCTGAGCGGCAACCCGTCGTTCCGGGAACTCCTGGCGCGGGTGCGGGACATGGCCCTGGACGCCTTCGAAAACCAGGACGTCCCCTTCGAGAGCCTCCTCGACGAGCTGGAGACCGGGAGAGACCTCTCGCGCGGGCCGCTGTTCCAGGTCATGTTCGGCCTGCAGAACTTCGCCATGCCCACCCTGGAGGCGCAGGGCCTCACCCTGCGGCCGGTGAACCTCACCGAGCACGCCCGCACCAACGGCGATCTCGCCTTCTGGATGTGGGAAGAGGGGGACGCCCTCTCCAGCCTGCTCCAGCTCAGCACCGATCTCTTCGATGGCTCGACCGTGGTGCGGATGTTCCGCCACATGGAGCGGCTGCTCACCGCGGGCGCCGCCGATCCCGGCCTGCGCCTGTCCCAACTGCCGCTGCTCACGGCCGGGGAGACCGAGCAGATCCTCGTCGGGTGGAACCGGCCCGGCGAGCGGGAGCACGAGCCTGACGCCCTGGTCCACGAGCGCTTCGAGCGCTGGGCCGAGGTCCGGCCGGACGCCATCGCCTTGGAGACCGCGGACCGCGGCGAGGTGCTCACCTACGCCGAGCTCAACCGCCGCGGCAACCATCTCGCCCACCGGCTGCGCCGCCTGGGCGTGCGCGCCGACTCGATCGTGGGGATCTGGGCCGAGCGCGGCGTGGAGTTCGTGGTCGGCGTGCTGGGCGTGCTCAAGACCGGCGGCGCCTACATGCCGCTCGATCCCGCGCTGCCGGCCGACCGCCTGACCGCCATCGTGCGCGGCTCCGGCATCTCCGTGCTGCTCGCCCGCGACGGCCGGCCCGCGGCGCTCCCGCCGTTCGACGGCGAGGTCCTGGCGTTGCGCGGCCTGTCAGGCCCCCAGGAGGACGACCGCAACCCGGAGCCGTGGGCGGTGCCCGAGAGCCTGGTCTACGTGCTCTTCACCTCGGGGTCGACGGGCACGCCCAAGGGAGTGCTGATCCCGCACTCCGCTCTGGCCAGCTTCGCCGAGACCACGCGCCGTCTCTATGGGATCGGGCCGGACGACCGGATCCTGCAGTTCAGCAGCCTGGTCTTCGACATCAGCGTGGAAGAGATCTTCACGAGCTGGGCGGCGGGCGCGACGCTGGTCCTGCGCAGCGAGGAGATAATGTCCTCCCCCGCGCGCTTCCTGCGCGCCTGCGGCGAGCTGGACGTGCAGATGATCGACCTGCCCACCGCCTGGTGGCACGAGCTCGGCATCGAGCTCGCCAAGGGGGAGGTCGGGCTGCCGCGCTGCGTGCGCAGCGTGATCTTCGCGGGCGAGCGCGCTCTCCAGGAGCGCCTGGCCGGCTGGCAGGACGCGATGCGCCAGGGCGTGCGCCTGTTCAACAGCTACGGCCCGACCGAGGCCACGCCGGCGAGCAGCGTCTTCGATCCCGCGGAACCCGTGGCCGGGGCCTCGACCAACGGCCTGTCGATCGGCAAGCCGATGCGCGGCGCGAAGCTGTACGTGGTCGGTCCGGATCTGCAGCCGGTGCCGGTGGGCGCCGCGGGCGAGCTGCTCATCGCCGGCGCCAGCCTGGGCCGGGGCTATGCCGGCCGGCCCGACCTCACGGCCGAGAAGTTCGTGCCCTCGCCCTTTGCCGCCGTTGCCGGGGAGCGGGCCTACCGCACGGGCGACCGGGTGCGCTGGCTGCGCGACGGCAACCTGGAATTCCTCGGCCGGGTGGACGACCAGGTGAAGATCCGCGGCTTCCGCATCGAGCCCGGAGAGATCGCGGCGGTGATCTGCCGCCATCCCGGCGTGCGCGAGGCGGTGGTGGTGCCGCGGGACGGCGGTCCGGCGGGCCTGCGCCTGGTGGCGTACGCGGCGGCCGATCCCGGCATCACGGCGTCCGAGCTGCGCGAGCTGGTGAAGTCGGCCCTGCCGGCCTACATGGTGCCCGCCGACTTCGTCCTCCTGGAGGCGCTGCCGCTGACCGCCACGGGCAAGGTCGACCGCCGCGCCCTGCCGGAGCCCGCGGCCAAGGAGGACGACGAAGCCTACGCGCCGCCCGAGTCCGTGACCGAGGAAATGCTGGCCGAGATCTGGGCCGACCTTCTCGCCCGCGAGCGGGTGAGCATCTTCGACAACTTCTTCGATCTCGGCGGCCACTCGCTGCTCGCCCCCCAGGTCTTCTCGCGGATCGAAGAAACGTTCCAGGTCGAGCTGCCGTTGCGCGCCCTCTTCGAGGCGCCGACCGTGGCCGAGCTCGCGAACCTCATCGAGCAGGAGCTCCTGGCCCAGATCGAGGAGATGAGCGACGAAGAGGCCGAGAGCCTGGTGCTGAGCGAGTAGTTGTCAAAGTCGTCCACCGACGGCTTTCAGCCGCGACCCTGAGCCATGAAACGGGGGTAGAGTGGCTGAGGGCCGGGGCTGGCGTCGAGGTCGTTGTGTTAATGGCGCGGATAGCCCGTGTCAAAGTCTGACCCGGAGCCG
>DATLNC010000295.1:0-5995 GCA_035536935.1 Thermoanaerobaculia bacterium | reverse complement strand
GGTGTCGCCGGTGAGGAGGACGCCGGAGAGATCGGGCCGGCTCGACAGCGCGAGCACGAAGGCCACTTCCAACTCGGTCAGATCCTGGACCTCGTCGCAGACCACCACGTCCCAGGTCCGGCCGCGGCCCTGGCGGATTTCGGAGAAGGCGCGGCGGCAGAGGTCGATGCGGTCGTACCGCCCCTCCTCCCCGAGCCACTCCTGGTAGCGCTGGGCGATGCGCCAGATCTCGGGCCGCTCGTCGACGAAGAGCGGCGCCCGCTTCTTCCCCAGCTCGTAGTAGGCGGCCTCGTGGAGCATGGGCCGGTCCAGGGCGAGGCAGGCTCCCTTGAGGATGCTCCGCAGCTCCTCCCAGACCAGGGCCGGATCGAGGGGCCGGCCCGCCCGGCGGAACCACTCCTGGAAGAGGGGCTCCGTCATTTCAAGGATCTCCGGCTCCTTCGCAAAAGACCGGTAGAGATCGGAGAACGTGAAGAAGTCGGGCTTGCGTCCCGCGCCGGCCCCTCGAGCCGCCGCTATGTCGGAGTAGAGGCGGCGGGCGTGCTCGACGAGGGCGGGACTGTAGGAGAGGTAAAGGGCCGAGGAGGGCGCGGCGGCCAGTCGGTGCACCGAGATCGCGGTTTTGCCGCTGCCGGCGCTGCCCGCGACGAGCAAAGGGCCGGGGGAGGCGAGGATCCGGTACTGCTCACGGCTGAGCTTGAGCTCCAACTCGTCGCCGCCTTCATCGAAGAGGCGCTGGAACTCCTGCTCGTCTGCCAGGGCGCCGGGTTCGACCAGATACCACTTGATGGCTGCTTCTTCCGAAGCGACGTCCAGCTCCTCGGGGGGGAGCAGGTACTGGAGGAGCGGATCGGAGGTCTCGCCTCCAACCTCTGCGAACGTAGCTCCGGGATGGGGAGGCGGCTCGTCGATCTCGAACTGCTCGACGGTTTCCAGTTCCAGGAACTCGGCTTCCGGGGAGCGGTTGCGGCGGGCGACGCGCTCGGCGTCGTCGTGCTCGACCCAGTCCCAGACCTGGAGGTGGACGGCGCTCCGCTCGGGCTCGGTATCGAGCGGGGGAAGCGGCGCACGCGCCATGGTGAACAGGAGGCGGTCGCCGGAGTCGACGCGGGCCTCGTAGACCGGGCGGCTCACCCCCCGCAGACGCTTGACGCGGGTGCCGCCCCCCCAGAGCCCCTCCCGCAGACGGGACAGCGTCTTCCAGATCGCGGCGCGCGCGATCTTTCCGCACTCCCGGAGCCTCCCATAGAGGTCCGGGTGAAGCAGCACCGGAAAGCGTTCAGTCGAACGCTCCGGGCCAGTCCGCCTGAGCACGGGGTTAGATTATAACCCCAAAAGGACACAACGATATGGAAATTCGATACGGACTATGGGCTCGGCACCAGGAAAGGCGGGTTGTTCTCGCTTCGCATGCGCTCCATCCAGCCCGACAACTCGTCGAGAAGGGGCGCGGGCGGCTCTTCGCGAGCGAGGGCGCCTGCGGTCTCCACCAGGAAGGTGGTGTCGCGCACCACGGTTCCGGAGCTCGCGAGGCCGAAGACCAGCTCGGGCTGGCGGCGCACGTCGACCTCCCGGCGCTCGCGCACGTAGAGCGCGCCGAGGTCGAGGCTGGCGAGGGCCGCCTCGTGGCCGAGCCCCTCCCGGTTGAGAGCGTCGCGGGCGGCGACCAGCGCCACCTCGGCCTCGCGCGGCCGGACGGCGATCTTGCCTTCGAGCCAAAACAGCCGGCCCAGGTGCCGGCGGTCGCCGGCGCGCTCGTAGAGCCGGCGCACCGCGTGGAGGCAGGCTTCGGCTTCGGCCATCCGGCCCATCTGGCTCAGGAACCAGATCAGATGATGGGAGGCGTTGACGACCAGGCGCGGCTCGCGCGCCGGGTCCACGAGGTCGAGGCTGCGGCGGATCAGGCGCAGGGCCATGGCGTACCGTTGGGAGCTGCCGAGGAGGATGCCCTTCTGCAGCAGGACGCGGCCGAAGAGATGCCGGTCTCCCATCCGGCGGTGGATCGAGGCCGCGCGGTCGAACACGCGGACCGCCTCGTCGATCCGGCCGCGGCTGCCGGCGAGAAAGGCCTGGAGCGCCAGCAACCCTGCCCGCAGGGGAGGATCGGGCTCCCAGGCCATCAACTGCCGGATCTTGTCGGCGATGTTCACGACCAGCCTGTCTTCCCCCTTGGCTTGCCGTTCCTCATCTGGCTGGGCCCAGCTCCAGGCGTGGGCATCCTGCACGACCGGCGGGCCGTACAGGCCGTCGTGGACCAGCTCGGCCGTATGGGCCGCGAGCTCGGCGGCCCTGCGCGCCCGCCCGGGATCGCGAACCCCAAGCTCGCGGCTCTTGCGCAGCAGGATCTCGCAGAGGGACAGGTCCGTGGCGCGGCGGGTACCGTGCATCCCGAGCAGCATCTGCACGTAGGGGTTCTCGAAGATCTCGGCATGGAGACCCTTCGGGGGAGGGATGTCCCGCCGCAGGCCCTGGATCTGGCCCCGGGCGATCTTGTCGTGCACCCGGTCGAAGGCCGCGTCGTAGCCGTCGGGCGGCGGGACGGGCGGCTGGCTCGCCTGCCCGATCTCGCTCCAGCAGTCCGTACAACCGCGCATGACGTGGCGGATGAGGACCCGGG
Source organism: Thermoanaerobaculia bacterium (assembly GCA_035536935.1). GTDB lineage: Bacteria > Acidobacteriota > Thermoanaerobaculia > Multivoradales > UBA5704 > DATMER01. The sequence continues at coordinate 3,378 of DATLNC010000295.1, read as the reverse complement.
TTTCGGCGGCGAGAGCCACCTCCGCGAGCAGGCGGCGCAGGATTTCGGGGTCGGGGTGCCCCTCGGGTTCCTCTGTATGGATGACGGGGCTCGGGGCCGGCTGCCACGCGGCGGTCCGGCCGCCCTTCCGGCAGGCCTGCTCGGCCCGGTGCGGCTCCCAGGCGAGCGTCCATTTCCGGGCCGCGCGGCTCCAGGCCCGGTCGGCCTCGGCGAGGAGGGCGGCGTTGCGGTGCTCCAGCCGCTCCAGCTCGAGGAGCTCCTGCCAGGCGAGCCGCTCCGCGCCGAGGAGAATGGCACCGGGGATATTCGGAAGCCGAAGGGCCTCCTTGCGGATTGCCAGGAGGCGCTCCGCCTCGTAGTGCCCGCCTGACTCGATCAGCTCGCGGATCTTCGGCAGGACCTGCCGGCGCTCCTCGGGCCGGGCCGGCTCCAGCCGGGCCGCATCCAGCCAGCGGCCGGCCCGCACATAGAGGGCCAGGGCGCGCTCGGTCTCTCCCAGCCGTTCCCGGTAGACCGCGGCCGGAGCGGCCCGATCCGCCTGCTCCAGGTGCTCGGCGCGGCAACGGGCGGCGCTGCGGCGATCGCCGCCCAGACGCCAAGCGGCTGCTGCCCGGCTCCAGCGCTTGGCCTCCTCGTGCAGGCGCGCCAGGGCGAGAGCGGCTTTCACCGGCTCGCCCGCGGCGCGGAAGCAGCGCGCGGCGGCTTCGAACTCGCCGGCCTCCATCCAGAACGCGCCGGCCTTGCCCGGTTCGCCCGCCTCCTCGGCCGCCCGGGCGAAGGCGGCGTTGGCGTTGCGGCGCATCCCGGCGTGCTCCCAGCAGCGGGCGGCGTCCGCGTGACGGCCCAGGCTCTCCCAGGCGGCAGCGGCCTCTTTCCAGGACTTGCGGGCCTCCAGGAGGCGGATGTCGCAGATCCGCGCTTCCGACTCCTGGCCGGCCTCGCGGTAGAGGGCGGTGGCCTCCGCCCACCGTCCCAGGCGGGCGAGAAGCGGCGCCTGCCGGTCGGCCCGGCGCAGGCCGGTCCAGCGGGCGAGGGCGCCGGCCCAGTCTTCCCTTTCCTCTCCGGCCAGGGCCAGGGCCTCGGCCTCCCTGTCCGCCCTTCCAGCGCGGCGGAAGCACTCGGCGGCTTGGCGGAAGTGCCCGCGCTCCAGGAACCAGTCCCCCTCCCTTTCCCACTCCCCGGGAGAGGCGGTCGGGCGGAAGAGCCGGGCCAGGTTTCCGGCCGTCTCCCGCTCCAGCCGGCCGCGGAAGCGCGCGTCGCTCCAGAACGGGTGCGGCTCCGGCCCCTCGTAGAGAACGAGATGGCGGCGGGCGCGGGTCACCGCCACATAGAGATGCTGGAGCAGGCGCTGGAAGCGGGGCTCGCGGTCCAGCCCGCCGGTATTGCCGGAATTGCCGGTATTGCCGGCAGTACTGCGCAGGAAGCGCTCGACCAGGTCCTGGTCCGGGCCGAGCAGCTTCCAGAGGACCACGATGTCGAACTCCAACCCCTTGGCCTCGCGCACCTGGAAGACCCGGCTGGTGCCGAGCCGCGCGCGCAGGCGCCCGGCCTCCTCCTCGGTGGTCAGCACCGCGCAACGCGGGCCGAACCCCTCGATGGCGGCGAGCGCCGCCTCTTCTCCGGCCGGCACCTCGATCGGCACCGGCCCATCCAGGGCGGCGTCCTCGGGCTCGTCCTCCTCGGTGCGGCCGAAGACCTCCCGCCGCAGCAGCAAGAGGGCGTTGGCCAGCTCGACCAGCGGCCGGACGGCGCGCAGATTGCGGCGCAGCCGCTGCACCTCCGGCGTCTCCCTCCGGCTTTTCCGGTCTCCGGCCTTGCTCACCAGGCGCCGCACCTCGGCCCAGCGGAAGCCGCTCGGCTGGATGATCTGCTGCGTGTCGCCGGTGAGAAGGACGCCCGACAGGTCCGGCCGCCGCGAAAGGGCGAGAACGAAGGCCACCTCCAGTTCGGTGAGATCCTGGACCTCGTCGCACACGACCACGTCCCAGGTCCAGCCCCGGCCCTTGCGCAGCTCGGCAAAGGCGCGGCGGCAGAGGTCGATGCGGTCGCTCCGCCCCTCCTCGGCGAGCCAGAGCTGGTAGCGCTGGGCGACGCGATAGATTTCCGGCCGCTCGTCCACGAAGAGCGGGGCGCGCTTCTTCCCCAGCTCGTAGTAGGCCGCCTCGTCGAGCATGGGCTGAGCGAGATCGAGGCAGGCCCCCTTGAGGATGCCCCGCAGCTCCTCCCAGACGAGGGCGGGGTCGAGGGACTTCCCCGACTTGCGGAACCATTCGTGGAAGAGAGCCTCGGTCATCTCCAGGGTGTCAGGCCCCTTCACGAAGGAGCGGTAGAGCTCGGCGAAGGCGAAGAAGTTGGCCGGGCGGACCTCGGCGCCCCGCGCCGTGGCAAGGTTGCGGTAGAGCTTGCGGGAGTGCTCCACCAGCGCGGGGCTGTAGGAGAGATAGAGCGCCGTGGAGGGCGCGGCGGCGAGACGGTGGATGGAGACCGTGGTCTTGCCGCTGCCCGCGCTGCCGGCCAGGAGCACCGGGCCGGGGGAGCGGAGGATGTCGTACTGCTCGCGGCTGAGCTTGAGCTCCAGCTCCTCGCCGCCCTTGTCGAGAAGGTGCTGAAACTCCTCTTCCCCGGCCAGCGCATCGGGCTCGAGCAGATACCAGCGGACGCCCGGCTCCTGCTCGGAGCGGACCTCCAGCCCCTCCGGCGGGAAGAGGAACTGGAGAAGGGGCTCGACCGTCTCCGTCTCCGCGGCGATCTCGGCGAACGTGGCCTCGGGATGGGGCGGCGGCTCGTCGATGTCGAACTGCTCGACCGCCTCCAGCTCCAGGAACTCGGCTTCGGGGAAGCGGTTGCGGCGCGCGGTGCGGTCGACGTCGTCGTGCCCGACCCAGTCCCAGACCTGGAGATGGGCGGCGATCCGGTCCGGGTCGTTCTCCACCGGGGAGCGCGCCAGGGTGAAGAGCAGGCGGTCGCCGGAGTCGGTGCGGGCCTCGTAGACCGGGCGGGCGACGCCGCGCAGGCGCTTGACGCGGGTGCCTCCTCCCCAATGGCCTTCACGCAAAAGGCGGAGCGTCTTCCAGACTCCCGCGCGGGAAGGGCGGTCGCTCTCCCGGAGCCTCTGATAGAGGTCCGGGTGGAGGAGGACCGGGAACCGGCCTCTTCCTTCAGGCAAGGCGGGACGCACCGGGCCGGATCACCATGCGCTCGTCACCCAGCCGCCGGGTGGCGCCGGTGGAGTCCAGGTGCTCCAACAGGGGGATGGCCCACTTGCGGCTCAGGCCGAAGCGGTCCTTGAAGTCCGCCACCGAGAAGCGCTCCCAGGCAGTCGCGAGGAGCGCCTGGCGGAGTCCTGCGAGGGCGGAGGCGGCGAGCACGAGGCCGCTC
>DATLNC010000294.1:0-31171 GCA_035536935.1 Thermoanaerobaculia bacterium | reverse complement strand
CCGGGTCAGACTTTGACACGGGCTATCCGCGCCATTAACACAACGACCTCGACGCCAGCCCCGGCCCTCAGCCACTCTACCCCCGTTTCATGGCTCAGGGTCGCGGCTGAAAGCCGTCGGTGGACGACTTTGACAATCGATGGACCCAGGAGGTTCGGCGGGCCCGAGGGGCCGGGCCCGCCGCTCTTGGGATTCGTGCGCGCGGCCAGCGCCTTGGCGAGATTCAGCTCAAACGGAGCGTCGCGGCCACGGCTTCCACGGCCGGGGGGCTGACGATCGCCCAGTGGTTCCCAGGGAGCTGCTGGATTTCGACTCCGCCGGCCGCGAGGGCTCCCCAGCCGAGCGTCGGATCCGCCGGATCGTCGAAGTGGGAGGCTTCGGCCCGGAAAAGCTGGAGGCGGCCAGGATAGGGGTGCGCGGCGTAGCGCTCGATCCGCCGCAGGTTGGCCCGGAAGATCTCGAAACGGCGGGCGGCCGCCGTGAAGTCCAGGCCCTCCGGCAGCAGACCGAGCTCCTGCACCCGCGAGAAAGCCTCGGACAGCGGCGTATCCGCGGAGAGGCCCCCGAGCCCCTCGGGGAGAGGCTTCCCCTGGAGCCCTGCGAGATCGCGGGCGAACCAGGCGCGGAGGGTCCCCTCGTCCACGGCGCCATTCCCCCGGCCCGGCGCGGGGACGTCCAGCACCGCGAGCTGCTCGACCTGACCGTTCAGTTGTCGCGCCATCTCGAAGGCCACCACACCGCCCATGGACCAGCCTCCCAGGCGGTAGGGTCCCTCGGGCTGCACGGCGCGCAGGGCTTCCAGGTAGGCCGCGGCCATCTCTTCGAGCGTGCCGTCTGTCTCCAAGGACTGCAGACCGTAAACGGGTTGATCGGGTCCCAGGATGCGGGCCAGCTCGGTGTAGCAGAAGACGCTGCCGCCGACTGGATGGACCAGAAAGAGAGGGCGTTGCTTGCCGCTGCTGCGCAGAGCTACCAGGGGTGTGTCGGACACGGGTTCGCGCCCGATCGCCGCAGCCTGATGCGCGATCGTCGGTCCGGCAAAGAGGCTCGCCAGCGGCAGGTCGCAGCCGAGCTGGCGGCGGATGCGGGCCAACAGCCTCACGGCCAGGAGCGAATGGCCTCCGAGGTCGAAGAAGTTGTCGTGCACGCCCACCCGCTCGACGCCCATCACCTGGCGCCAGATGCCCACGATCTCTTCTTCGAGCGGCGTGCGCGGCGGCACGGAGCCGGTTTCCCCCCCCGCCGCTTCCATGTCGGGCAGCCCACGCCGGTCGATCTTGCCGCTCGGGGTGAGCGGTAGCGCCTCCAGGAAATGGAACGCCGAGGGCACCATGTAGTCCGGGAGCCGCTCGCGCACCGCGGCTCGCAGCTCACCGGCCGTGACCGTGCCCTGAGTGGCCAGGTAGGCCACCAGGCGGCGGGCGGACGTGCCGGGGTCCTGCCGCGCGACGACGGCGGCTTCACGCACCGCGGGATGGGCGGCGAGCACCGCCTCGATTTCCCCCGGCTCCACCCGGAAGCCGCGGATCTTGAGCTGCTGGTCGGTGCGGCCCAGGAACTCCAGGTTGCCGTCCCGATGCCAGCGGGCGAGGTCGCCGGTGCGGTAGAGGCGTTCGCCGTCCGCGAACGGGTCGGGCATGAAGCGCTCGGCGGTGAGGTCGGGCCGGGAGAGATAGCCCTGGGCCAGGCAGTCGCCGCCGATGCACAGCTCCCCCGGCACGCCGGCCGGAACCAGCCCACCATCGAGCAGAAGGATGCGGGTGTTCGCGACCGGGATGCCGACCGAGGGCAAAGCGGGCCAGGTCCGTGCCGGTCCGGGGAGGGCGTAGGCGGTCGCCACGTGGGTCTCCGAGGGGCCGTACTGGTTGAACAGCCGGCACTCCGGGAGCCGGGTGAACAGCTCCGCGACCGCCGGCGTGATCTGGAGCTGCTCGCCGGCCGTGACGACCTCGCGCAGCGTCTCGGGCCAGACGTCACGCTCGGCGGCGATCTCGGCGAGCTGTTGCAGGGCGACGAAGGGCAGGAACAGGCGCTCGATCTCCTGGCTGCGCAGCGCGTCGAGCAGCGCCGAAGGGTCAAGCCTCAGCTCCTCGGAGATCAGCACCAGCGTGCCGCCCGCGGCCCAGGTCGAGAACAGCTCCTGGCAGGAGACGTCGAAGGACAGCGAGGCGAATTGCAGGGTTTTGGCCCCGGGGCCGAGCACCGAGTTGCGAAGCTGCCAGGCGAACAGGTTGACGAGGGGTCGATGCGGCATGGCGACGCCCTTGGGCACGCCGGTGGAGCCCGAGGTGAAGATCACGTAGGCGAGGTTGTCCGGGCTGACGGCGACCTGGGGAAATGGACCGCTCCCCTCCTCCGCATCCAGGCAGATCACCTTGAAATCCCCGGCGGGGATGGAGTCCTTCAACCTCTCCTCGGTCAACAGCACGCGCGGCCGGGCGATCGCCAGCATCATCTCCAGCCGCTCGCGGGGATAGGAGGGATCGACCGGCACGTAGGCGCCGCCGGCTCCCAGGGTGGCGAGAACGGCGACGGTCAGGGCCGGCGAGCGCCGCAGGCAGATGGCGACCGGCACGTCGGGGCCTACGCCCAGATCCCGCAGTCGGCGGGCCAGGCGGCCGGCCCGGCCGGCGAGCTCCGCGTAGGTGAGGCGCTCCCGGCCCTGCCAGTCGGCGACGGCCACGGTCTCGGGGGTGCGCTCCGCCTGCGCCGCGAAGAGGTCGTGCAGGCAGGCGTCGCGTGGGTAGTCCGCGGCGGTGTCGTTCCACTCGTCGAGCACCTGCCGATGCTCGGCGGGCGACAGGAGCGGCAGGGCCGAGAGGCGGCTGTCCGGATCGGCGAGCACGCCCTGGAGCAGGCGCACGTAGTGATCCGCAAGGCGGGCGACGGTCTCCCGGTCGAACAGGTCGGTGTTGTACTCGAAGTAGCCGACGAGCTCCGGCTCGGCTTCCCAGAAGTGGAGGGAGAGGTCGAACTTCGAGGTGTCGCCGCCGCCCGCCGCGAGCGGCGAGAGCTTCAATCCCGAGACGGAGAGCTCCGGCATGGGGGCGTTCTGGAGCAGGAACATCACCTGGAAGAGCGGGTTGTGCGAGAGCTGGCGCTCGGGGTCGATCTCCTGGACCAGCATCTCGAACGGCAGGTCCTGGTGCGCGTAGGCGCCGGACGCCACAGACTGCACCCGCGCCAGCAGCTCGCGGAAGGACGGATCACCGCCCACGTCCGTGCGCAGCACCAGGGTGTTGACGAAGAAGCCGATCAGCCCTTCGATCTCCATCCGGCCCCGGTTGGCGACCGGCGTGCCCACCGCCAGATCGTCCTGCCGGGTGTGGCGCCGGAGCAGCGCCAGGAACGCGGCGAGCAGGGTCATGAACGGGGTCGCCCCCGAGCGCCTGGATAGCTCCCGGACGGCGGCCGTGGTGCCGGGAGGCAGCGCGATGGTAAGGAGCGAGCCGCGGAAGGTCTGGACCCGGGGGCGCGGCCGGTCGGCCGGCAGCTCTAGGAGCGGCGGCAGGCCCGCGAGCTGCCGTTTCCAGTAGGAGAGGAGCTTGTCGAGCGCCGGGCCGGAGAGAAGCCGCCGCTGCCAGACGGCGAAGTCGGCGTACTGGACGGCCAAGGGCGGCAGCGTGCGGCGAAAAAGAGCCTCGCCGAGCTCGCGCACCAGCACGCCCAGCGACCAGCCGTCACAGACGATGTGGTGCATGGTGAGGATCAGCGCGTGATCGTCCTCGGCGATCTTGTAGAGGAGAGCGCGCAGGAGGGGCCCGCGCGCCAGATCAAAGGGCCGGCGCGCCTCGGCTCGTACCAGACGCAGCAGCTCCGCTTCCCGGGAGGCGAGCGGCAATCCGCGCAGGTCGACGAGCGGCAGGGGCAGGCCGGAAGCCGATCCGACGACTTGGACCGCCTCTCCTTCCTCGACAAGGGAAAAGGTGGTGCGCAGCGTCTCATGGCGCCGCCGGATCTCGGAGAGGGCCGCGGCGATCGCCGGGGCGTCCAGCCGGCCGGTCAGGCGTAGCGGGTAGGCCATGTTGTACCAGGGGCTGCCGGGCTCGAGCTGGTCGAGGAACCAGAGCCGCTGCTGGGCGAAGGAGAGCGGGAACGGCCGGCCGTCGCGCGGCTGCGGCTGGATGGCCTCCTCCCCCGCCGCGGGCTTCTTCTCCTGCCGCTCGCGGGCCAGCCGCAGCTCGATCAATTTGCGCTGCTTGGGAGACAGGGTCTCCAGGCGCCGGGCGAGGTCGTCCGCTCCCGTCACGCCGCGACCTCACCCGTATCGCCCAGCACGTCGGGCAGGTCGGCCTCGACGTTGCGCACGGGCCGGTAGGCGTAGGCCACGGCCACGGAGAGCAGCGTGAGCACGCCGAACATCATGAACATCAGGCCTTCGCCGCGCCCCGGCCCGACTCCGAGGACGCGGCCGAAGCTGTCCGCGAGCGCTCCGCCGGGCATCAGGAGCGGCCTGAAGATGCGGTCGGCGAGCGGCCCGGCCGAGGCGCCGGCGAGAGGGAACGCGACGCCGGCGATCATGCGCCGGATGGAGAACACGCGGCCCTGGAGATCCTGGGGCACCTTGCTCTGCCAGATCGCCTCGCTCGAGCCGCGGATGATCGGAAAGGCGAACAGCGCGATGGCCAGGGCCGAGGCGATCAGCAGGGCGTTGGGCCGCAGGCCGCCGAGCAGGAGCGTCGCTCCCTGGACCAGCGTGAAGCCCAGGATGATCGGGATGCGCCGCGTCGAGCGGCCGCCTCCCCAGACTCCGAGGGCGATCCCGCCGATCAGGGCGCCGGCCGCGCCGGTGGTCAGGATCGCCGCCAGCGTCTTGGCCGTGCCGAAGGAGAGCACCAGCGGCGTGATCAGGATCTGCACCACCGACAGGCAATAGTTGGCGAAGGCGAAGAACAGCAGCAGCCCCATCAGGCCCGGCCGCTTCCGGATATAGGTCCAGCCGTAGAACGACTCGTAGAGGAGCGTTCCCCGGCCCTCCCCGCTCACGGTGGAGACCGGCGGGATCCGGGTGACGAGCAGCGTCACCGCGGCGAACAGGAACGAGAGGCAGTCGAGGAAGATGACGCCTCCGACCCCGATCACGCCCATCAGCGCCGCGGCGAGGATTGGAGAGGCGATCTGCCCCGCCGCCGGCCCGATCTGGGCCATGCCGTTGGCGCGGACGAGCTGGCTGCGGGGCACGAGCAGCGGCGTCGTCGCCGCGAAGGCCGGGAGCTGGAAGACGCCAAAGCACCGGCTCGCGCAAATCAGCACGTAGACGTGCCACATCTCCAGCACGCCGGCCCAGTAGAGCGCGGCCATGATCAACGTGCAGGCCCCGGAGCCGAAGTTGTTGATCAGCAGCACCGAGCGCCGGCCCCAGCGGTCGATCAGGGCGCCGGCGAGCGGGGACAGCAACGTGTTTGGAAGGGTGGCGAAAAGGGTGATCAACGACAGGGCGGTGGCCGACCCGGTCTCCCGGTACACCCAAATGCCCAGCGCAAAGCCGGACAGGCCCGAGCCCAGGTTCGAAACGACCTGGCCACTCCAGATCACCAGGAAGTCCCGCATCCCGCGGGGTGCTTGATTGGGATTCGTCACTCGACTCCCCTTGCTTCCTCAGCCGCGAGGAGGGCGTCCAGCTCCTCGTCGGACAGCCCCTCCACCTCTTCCAGCAGGCGCGAGAGCTGCTCGGAATCCCCGCTGCCGCCGGCCGGCGGGGAGAGGGACGCGGCCAGACCGGCGACCGTCGGATCCTCGAAGAAGCGGGCGATCGTGAACTCGGCCTGGAAGGTAGCACGCATCCGCGAAGCGATCTGGGTGGCCATCAGCGAATGCCCGCCCAGCTCGAAGAAGTTGTCGTGGGCGCCGATCCCCTGGATGCCGAGGAACTCTTCCCAGATGCCGGCGACGGCCTGCTCCCGCTCGCCCTCGGGAGCCACCCAGGCGGTGCTCAGCGCCGGCCGGCCGTGGGAGGCCGCGGGGCGCGGAGCCTCGGCTGCCGCCTCCCCAGGCGCGGCGGAGCGGCGCTGTTCGAGAAGCGGCGCGAGGTCGCGCGTCGAGACCACGACCCGCGGCAGGCCGGCGGCGAGGACGCGATCGAACACCTCCAGGGCCTCGGCGGTGGTCATGCCGTGCTTCAGGCTCTCTCGCCGTACCTTCTCCAGATCGGGTGGCAGCTCGCTCTCCGCCGCCTGGCCGGTCTCGCTCCAGGTGTCCCAACCGAGGGAAACCGTGAAGTCGGAGCGTTCGAGGGCGAAGGCATCCAGGAAGGCGCTCGCGGCGCAGAAGTCCACCCGTCCGAAGCCGCCGAGCACCGAGTTGATCGCCGAGCAGAGCACGAGGAAGTCGAGCGGCGGCTCGTCCGCCGGCTTTTCCTCCAATACCGCGGCGAGAGCGCGGGTGCCGGCGACCTTGGGCGACAGGACCTCCTCGGCCGCGGCCGGAGTCTTCAACTGGATCATGCCGCCGCTGGTCACTCCCGCGGCGTGGATCACTCCGCTCAATGGCGCGCCGAAGCGCTGCCGGGCATCGGCGATCACGGCGCGCAGGGCCTCGGGATCGCGGACGTCGGCGCTCGCCACCAGGACTTCCGAGCCCAGCTCCTCGATGGCCATGAGCCGGGCGAGCCGGTCCTTCCGCACAGGGGAGCGGCCGATCAGGACCAGCCGGACGTTCGCGGCGCGGGCCAGGTGCTCGGCCAGGGCGAGCCCCACGCCGCCAAGCCCGCCGGTGATGAGATAGACGCCTCCCGGCCGCACCGAGCGGCTGCCGGCTGGCAGCTTCACCGGCTCGAAGCCCTGCACCCAGCGGCGGGCGCCACGCCAGGCCACGGCGAAGTCGGAAGGCGGAGGCGGATCGGCGAGGACGGAGACCAGGTCCGCGGCGAGCCGATCGATCGGGGTCGACAGCTCGATGTCGATCGCGCGGCAGAAGACGTTCTCGATCTCCTGCGGCATTACCCGGACGGGCCCCAGGACGAGCGCCTTCTCCGGCTCGATTCGCTCGTTTCCAGTAACCGATTGGACGCCGGTGGTGACGACCTCGATCCGCAGCGGACGGGTCACGCCGCGGTCTGCAAGCGCTTTGGCGAGGGCGAGCAAGGAGTGGAATCCATCCCCTCCTTCACCCACGCACCCGAGGTGGACGATGGAGTCCGGGATCTCGCCGGGCAAGTCGCTCACGTCCGCGGTCGTCACCTGTTGCCCCATCTCGCGCAGGCGCTCGGCGAGCTGCTCGCCAATCCCGTGCCGGTCCAGGAGCAGCAGCCAGGAGGAGGCGGGCGCCTCCACGGTCCGTGGCGGTGACGACTGGCGCCAGGAGGGGACGTAGAACCAGTCGGCCACATCCGGCCGCTTGGCCAGAGCAGCCCGGCGCTGCATGTCCGCGAAAGCCTGGCGCCGCGGCTCGACCCAGTAGAGCTGGCGCTCGAACGGATAGGTGGGAAGGCGCAGCCTCCGGCGGCGCTCGCCGGCATGGAAGCCGTCCCAGTCCACCGCCGCGCCGCCCAGCCAGAGCTTGCCGAGAACCTGGAGCAGGAACCCGACATCCGACTGCTGGTCCTGCGGATGGCGCATGGAGTTCAGCACGGTTTGCCCGGGGACCCGGTCCGGGTGCTGCATGACCAGAGTGCTCAGGGTCTGGCCCGGTCCCACTTCCAGGAAGATCCTGTCGCCCTCGGTCAGAAGCACACCGGCGCCATCCCCGAAGCGCACGGTCTGTCGCAGGTGGCGCACCCAGTAGCTGGGGTCCGTGGCGTCCGCCGCCGTCATCCAGGTGCCGGTGACGTTGGAGACGTAGGGGATGCTGGGCGGCGACAGCGACAGGGTCGCCAGGAAGTCGCCGAACTCGCGCAGGATGGGCGCCACCACGGAGGAGTGGCCGGCAGCCGCGATGCGCAGGCGGCGGGCGTCGACGCCGCGGGTTTCGAACATCTCGCGGGCTCGCGCGATGTCCTCGGCCAAGCCGGAGACGACGCAGAACGCCGGGCCGTTGACGGCCGCGATCGAAAGCTCCGTTCCGATCAGGGTCAAAACTTCCGCCTCGGGCAGCGGCACGGCGAGCATCCCCCCTTCGGGCAGGGTGTCGAACAGCCGCCCGCGCAGCGCCACCATCGCCAGGGCGTCCTCCAGCGACATCACCCCGGCGAGACAGGCCGCGACGTACTCGCCCAGGCTGTGGCCGAGCATCGCCTGCGGGCGCACGCCCCACGACATCCACAGCCGGGCCTGGGCGTACTCGATCGTAAAGAGAACCGGCAGCGCAATCGACGTCCGTTCGAGGAGCCGCGATGCCTCCGCCATCTCTTCAGGGGCTGGAAAGAGATGGCGCCGCAGGTCGGCTTCCACGTGCGGCTCCAGGAGACGCAGGCAGAGATCCACTTGGTCGCGGAACACCGGCTCGGTGCGGTAGAGGTCGAGCCCCATGTTGGGGTACTGCGAGCCGCCGCCCGCGAACAGGAAGACGACGGGGCGGTCGGAGACCTCCTCCGCTCGCGTGAGGACGCGCTTGGGATCGCGCGCCGCCAGCAGGGCCGCGGCCTCTTCGGAGCTGGCGGCAACGACCGTGCGCCGGTGCCGGAAGACCTTGCGGCCGGTGTGGAGGGTGAACGCCACATCGGCGAGGGGTAGATCCGAATGCTCCTGAAGATGCCACGCCAGATTGTCGGTCGCGGTCTCCAGAGCCGCCTCGGTGCGAGCCGAGAGGACCAGGAGCTGAGCGTCCCGCGAAGGGCCGGAGGGTTCTCTAACGGGCGCTTCTTCCAGCACCACATGGGCGTTGGTGCCGCCGATGCCGAAGGAGCTCACGCCGGCGCGGCGGGGCGAGCCGTCGCTCGGCCAGGCGGTGAGCCGGTCCACCACGTAGAAGGGGGTCTCCGCCAGGCCGAGGGCCGGGTTGGGCCGCTCGAAGTTGAGGGAGGGCGGAATCTCGCCGCGCTCGACGGCCAGGACGGCCTTGATCAACCCGGCGGTGCCCGCGGCCGTGTCCATGTGACCGACGTTGGTCTTGATCGAGCCGATGCCGCAGAAGCCCTTGCGTTCCGTGCCCATGCCAAAAGCCTGGGTGAGGGCGCGGACCTCGATCGGGTCGCCGAGGATCGTGCCGGTGCCGTGCGCCTCGACGTAGCCGATCGTCTCCGGCTCGACGCCGGCCATGGCGAGCGCCTGGCTGATCACGGCCGTCTGCCCCTCGACGCTGGGTGCGGTGTAGCCCACCTTCACGGAGCCGTCGTTGTTGATCGCCGAGCCCTTGATTACGGCGTAGATCGAGTCGCCGCCGGCGAGGGCGTCGTCCAGGCGCTTCAGGACCACCACGGCGGAGCCGTTGCCCACCACGGTGCCCTGGGACCGCTCGTCAAAGGCGCGGCAGCGGCCGTCGGGAGAGAAGACGTTCCCCTCCTGGTACATGTTCCCGGCTTTGGTCGGAGAGTAGAGAGTGACGCCGCCGGCGAGCGCCATGTCGCACTCGCCGTGCAGCAGGTGCTGGCAGGCCAGGTGGACCGCCACCAGGGAGGTCGAGCAGGCGGTCTGGACGTTGAGGCTCGGCCCCTTGAGGTTCAGCTTGTAGGACACCCGCGTGGGCAGGAAGTCCTTGTCATTGCCGATCATCGCTTGGAAGTTGCCCACCGACGCCATCAGCTCCGGGTTCGAGTAGAGGTTCACCAGGTAGGTGTTGAGCCCGACGCCGGCGAACACCCCGATCAGACCGGGGAAGCGCTCCGGATCGCAGGCGGCGTTCTCCAGGGCATCCCAGGCGACCTCCAGGAACATCCGGTGCTGCGGGTCGATGATCTCGGCCTCGCGCGGGGTGTAGCCGAAGAAGCCGGCGTCGAACCAGCCGACGCCCTCGGGGATGCCCCTGGCGTTGACGTAGTTGGGATCGCGGAAAACCTCGGGGGGGATGCCGGAGGCGATCAGCTCCTCGTCGCTGAAGCGGGAGATGGCCTCGACGCCGTCGCGAAGGTTGCGCCAGAACGCCTCGACGTCCGCGGCGCCGGGGAAGCGGCCGGCCATGCCGACGACGGCGATGTCGGAAGTTCTGGCTGAGCCGCGGCGGATCTCGGCCCGCTGCCGTCCGGGCTCCACCATCGTGGCGATATTGCCAGCCGACGCCTCCGGGCGCAGGTGGCGGGCCAGGGCGGCGACCGTGGGGTATTGGAAGAGCTCCAGCATCGTCAGGCGGGACCCGAGGTCGTCCGGCAGGCTCTCGAGCAGCTTCTGATGCACCTGCGCCATCAGCAGCGAGTGGCCGCCCAAGTCAAAGAAATTATCGTGGACGCCGACCCTCTCGACGCCCAGCACCCCGCGCCAGGCCTCGGAGATCGTTCCCTCCAGGCGGCTCTTCGGCGCCAGGAACGGAGATGAGAGGCTCGGCCGCTCGGCTTCCGGAGCGGGCAGGGCCTTCCTGTCCACCTTGCCGTTGGGCAGCAGCGGCAGCTCCTGCAGGGTCACGAAGGCCGAGGGCACCATGTACTCGGGGAGCTTGGCCCGCAGATGGCGCCGCAGATCGCCGGCCGGAGCCGGTCCCACGACGTAGGCGGTCAGCCGCAGATCGCCCGGCGCGTCCTCGCGAACGATCACAACGGCGGCGTGAACCTCCGGATGCTGCTCCAGGGCAGCCTCGATCTCGCCCAGCTCGATGCGGTAGCCGCGCACCTTCACCTGATGGTCGAGGCGCCCCAGGAACTCCAACTCGCCGGTGGCCAGCCAGCGGGCGAGGTCGCCGGTCCGGTACAGGCGGGTACCATCCGCAGCGAAGGGATCGGGAACAAACCGCTCGGCTGTCAGGTCAGGCCGGCCGAAATAGCCGCGGGCCAGGCCGGCGCCGCCGATCAGCAGCTCGCCGGGCACTCCGGCCGGAACCGGCCGCAGATGCGGGTCCACCATGTAGATCGTGGTGTTCGCGATCGGCTTGCCGAGCGGGACCGGCCCCTCTCCCAACACGGATTCAACGAGGCGGGTGGCGGACCAGATGGTGGTCTCGGTCGGGCCGTACATGTTCCATAGCGAGCCGGCGCGCGCGGCGATCTCCCCCGCCAGCTTCGGCGGCAGGGCCTCGCCGCCGCACAGCGCCTTGAGGTTGCTGCTGCCCTGCCAGCCCGCACTGAGCAGCAGCCGCCAGGTGGAGGGAGTGGCCTGGAGCACGGTCGCCTCGCTCAGGCGGGAGAGGAGCCGCGGGCCGTCCGCGGCCAGGGCGCGGCCGGCGATCTCGACCTCCGCTCCCGCCAGCAGGGGGAGGTAGAGCTCCAGGCCGGCGATGTCGAACGAGAGCGAGGTCACGGCGAGCAGGCGGTCGGAGGCGTCCAGCCCCGGCCGCTCGCGCATCGACTCCAGGAAGTTGACCAGCGCGCCGTGGGGGATCTGCACCCCCTTGGGCCGCCCCGTCGAGCCCGAGGTATAGAGGATGTAGGCGAGCGACTCGGGGTGCACTGGGACGGCAGGGCCCTCCGCGCTCTCCCCCGCCTCGACGCAGACGGTGAGCGCCGTGCTCTCGGGCACCGTCGGCAGCAGGCTGGATTCGGTCAGCACCACCGGCGCTCCGGAGTCCTCCAGCATCCAGGCCAGGCGCTCCCGCGGGTACGCGGGATCGAGCGGCACATAGGCGCCACCCGCCTTCCAGACCGCCAGCAGGGCGACCGGCAGGTCGAGCGAGCGCTCCAGGTAGATGCCGACGGGCACCTCCGGCCCGACGCCCAAATCGCGCAGCCGCCAGGCCAGACGGTTTGCGCGGGCGTCCAGCTCGGCATACGAGAGCGTCTCCCCCTCGCAGGTCACCGCTGGAGCCTCGGAGCGCCTTTCCGCGATGAGCTCGTGCACCGGCCGGTCCAGTGCGTAGCCGCGGGCGGTCGCGTTCCACTCCACCAGGAGCTGTCGCTCCTCCCCGGCGGAGAGCAGGCGCAGGCGGGAGAGGCTCTCGGCCGGATCGCCGGCGGCGGCTTCGAGAAGGTTTTCGAAATGGCCGGCCATGCGGCGCACGGTCGCCTCGTCGAACAGGTCGGTGTTGTACTCCAGGCTGCCACCGATGCCGCCGGAGGTCTCCGACAGGAACAGGGTCCATTCGAAACGGGAGGCGCCACTGTCGGCCTCGAGCGGCGTGAGCGCGAGGGCCGTGTCCGTGACGGTGGTGCCGGCGGGGATGGGGCTGTTCTCCAGGCCGATCATCACCTGGAACAGCGGGCTCCGCGCGAGATCGCGCCGGGGCCTGAGCTCCTCGACCAGCCTCTCGAAAGGGAGATCCTGGTGCGCGTAGGCCCCCACCGTGGTCTCGCGGACGCGGTCCAGGAGCTCCTCGAAGCGGGGGTCGCCCGAGAGGTCGGTGCGCAGCACCAGGGTGTTGACGAAGAACCCGATCAGCCCTTCGATCTCACTGCGGTTGCGGCCGGCGATGGGCACGCCCACCAGCAGGTCCTCCTGGCCGGTGTAGCGCCGGAGCAGGACCTTGAACGCCGCGAGCAGGGCCATGAAGAGCGTTGCGCCGCGCCCGCGGGAGAGCGTCCGCAGCCGTTCCGTGAGGTCCGCCGGCAGCGCCAGGGGGAGCCGGGCTCCGCGGAAGGTCTGCAGCGGCTGGCGCGGACGGTCGAGCGGCAGCTCCAGCACCGGCAGGGTGCCGCCCAGCCGCTCCCGCCAGTAGCCGAGTTGGGCTTTCAGGACATCGCCCGAGAGCCAGTCGCGCTGCCAGACGGCGAAGTCGGGGTACTGGACCGGCAGCGGCGGCAGGGCGGGCTCCTCCCCGCGCGCGAAAGCGCCGTAGAGGGCGGTCAGCTCGGAGAGGAAGATGCCGATCGACCAGCCGTCCGAGACGATGTGGTGCATGGTCAGCATCACCACGTGGTCTTCGGGAGCGAGCCGCAGGGCGCGCAGGCGCCAGAGCGGACCGAGCTGGAGGTCGAAGGGGCTCGCCGCCTCCGACGCCACCCGCCGCCGCGCCTCCGCGAAGGGATCGGGGCTATCCTCGATTCCAGTCACCTCCAGGTGGAACGGCCACGGCGGGGAGACGACCTGCACCGGCTCGCCGCCGGACAGGGCGAAGGTGGTGCGCAGGCTCTCGTGCCGCCGGAGGATCTCGGCGGCGGCCCGCTCCAGGAGGGCCGGATCGAGCGGACCCTGGAAGCGGACGGCGATCGGCATGTTGTACCAGGGGCTCGCCGGCTCGAGCCGGGTCAGGAACCAGAGGCGCTGCTGGGCGAAGGACAGAGGGAGGTCCCCATCGCGGGGAACCGGCCGGATGGGCTGCACGGCTCCGTCGCTGGCGGCGGCGATCTGCCGGGCCAGCCCGGCGACGGTGGGGGCCGCGAAGAAAGCGTCGATTGGCACCTCGACGCCGAAATGGTCGCGCAGCCGGGACACCAGCCGGGTGGCCATGAGCGAGTGACCGCCCACCTCGAAGAAGTCGTCGAAGATCCCCACCTGCTCGATCCCGAGGGCCTCCCGCCAGAGCCCGGCGACCTCGCGCTCCGTGGCATCGCGCGGCTCGACGTAGCTCGCCGGTACATCCTCATCTCTTGGCAGAGCTTCAGGGACAGGGGCCGGTGCGTGCGATTCAACCCGCAGACGTGGTTCGACCCAATACCGTCGGCGTTCGAAGGGATAGGTCGGCAACGCTACCCGGCGGTGGCGCCGTCCGGCGTGCATCGCCTCGGCGTCGAGCGCCACTCCCGCCAGCCAGAGCCTGCCGGCAGCGGCGAGCAGGACAGGCATCTCCGGCTGCGCATCGCCCGGACGGCGGAGGGAGGAAATGACGGCCTGCCCTGCCACCCGATTCGGATGCCGGCCGGCCAGGGCGCTCAGGCTACGGCCGGGTCCCACCTCGAGCAGCACCCGGTCGGGCTCCCGCAGCAGCTCGCCGACACCCTCGGAGAAGCGCACGGTCTGCCGCAGGTGGCGCGCCCAGTAGCCCGGATCGGTCGCCTCCCCCGCCGTGATCCAGGTCCCGGTGATGTTCGAGAGGTAGGGAATCCGCGGCGCATGGAGATCCATCCCCTCGACGATCCGCTGGAAAGGCGCAATCGCCGGGTCCATCATCCGCGAGTGGAAGGCGTGCGAGGTGTGGAGCCTGCGGCAGTCGACGCCCCGCTCCGCCAGTCGCGCGCGCAGCTCCTCGACCGCCGCGGCTGGACCGGCGGCCACGCAGTCGGCGGGGCCGTTGACCACAGCGATCTCCAGGCCGCCGTCCAGGAGCGGCAGCAGCTCCTCCTCCGGCAGGGCGACGCCGAGCATGGCCCCCGGCGGCAGGGTCTGCATCAGGAGCCCGCGGGCGGCCACCAGGCGCAGGCCGTCCTCCAGCGAGAAGACCCCGGCCAGGCAGGCCGCCACGTACTCGCCGATCGAGTGGCCGATCATCGCCTGAGGCTGGACGCCCCAGCTCATCCACAGCCGCGCCAGGGCGTACTCGACGGCGAACAGCGCCGGCTGGGCGAGCGCCGTGCGCGCCAGCTCCTCCGCGGGCGCGGCGAGCAGCTCGAGCAGATCGCGCCCCAACTCGGGCCGGAGCAGCTCGGCGCAACGGTCGAGCGTCTCGCGGAAGACCGGCTCTTCGGCGTGGAGACCCTCCCCCATGCCTGGCGACTGCGAGCCCTGGCCGGGGAATAGGAAGGCGACCGGCGCGGCCCCGCCCTTGTGCACCCGGGTGAGCACCCGCTCCGGATCGCCCGAGCGCAGAACGGTCACGGTGTCGTCCCGGTCGGCGCAGATCAGCATGCGCCGGTGCGCCAGGGCGCGGCGGCCGGCCTGCAGAGTGTAGGCGACGTCCGCCATGTCCAGGGCGTCCCCGGAGGCCTCCAGGTGCCCGGCCAGGTTCGCGGTCGCGGCCTCCAGGGCGGTCGGGGTCTTCGCCGAGAGCAGCAGCAGGTGCCACGGCCGGGGCGGCGGCGTGGCGACCTCCGGCGCTCCGGCAAACTCTTCGACGACGGCATGGGCGTTGGTCCCGCCGATGCCGAAGGAGCTCACCCCGGCGCGGCGTGGGGCGCCGTCCGTCCGCCACTCCGCGAGCCGCGAGTTGACGTGGAAGGGGCCGGACGCGAAGTCGATCATCGGGTTCGGCGTCTCGTAGTGCAGGCTGGGCGGGATCAGCCCGTGCTTGACCGCGAGCACGGCCTTGATCAGCCCGGTGACGCCCGCCGCGGCGTCCAGGTGGCCGACATTGGTCTTGACCGAGCCGATCGCGCAGGAGCCCTGCCCGCCGAAGGCCTGGGTGAGCGCGGCGATCTCGATCGGATCGCCGAGCACCGTGCCCGTGCCGTGCGCCTCGACGTACCCGATGCTCGCTGGGTCGACCCCGGCCGCTGCCTGTGCCGCGGCGATCACCTCGGCCTGGCCCTCGACGCTCGGCGCGGTGAAGCCCACCTTGAGCGAGCCGTCGTTGTTGATCGCCGAGCCCTTGATCACCGCGTCGATCCGGTCGCCGTCGGCCAAGGCGTCGGCCAGCCGCTTGAGCACGACGAGGGCGGCCCCGTCGCCGTCCACCGTGCCGCGCGCGCCCGCGTCGAAGGCGCGGCAGTGTCCGTCGGGCGAGGCGATGCCTCCCTCCTCGTAGAGATAGCCCATGCCGTGGAGCGCGGTAACCGAGACGCCGCCGGCGAGCGCCATGTCGCACTCGCCCGCCAGAAGGCTGCGGCAGGCCAGGTGGACGGCGACGAGCGAGGTCGAGCAGGCGGTCTGCACGTTGACGCTCGGACCCTTTAGGTCCATCTTGTAGGAGACGCGGCTGGCCAGATAGTCGCCCTTGTTGGCGACCGCGATCTGATAGCGGCCGGCCGCCGCCACCAGCTCGGGGCTGGCGTAGACGTTCTGCACGTGGAGGTTCTCGCTCGCGCCGGCATAGACGCCGATCCGGCCCGGCCATGCGGTGCCGCCGTAGCCCGCGTCCTCCAGCGCCTGCCAGGCGGTCTCCAGGAGGACCCGCTGCTGCGGGTCCATGATCTGCGCCTCGCGGGGTGTGTAGTCGAAGAACGCCGCGTCGAACAGCTCCGGCCCTTCCAGGACGCCGCGGGCGCCGACGTAGCGCGGGTCGTGGACGACCTCGGGCGGGAGGCCGGCGGCGAGCCCCTCCTCGGCGGAGAAGGAGGCGATCAGCTCCACGCCCGCGCAGAGCTTCCGCCACAGTTCCGCGACGCTCGCCGCGCCGGGGAAGAGCCCCGCCATGCCGATCACCGCGATCTCCGAGCCCTCGGCGGCGGGGCGCGGCGCGGCCCGCTCCGGGCTCGGCTCCGGGCTCACCTCCGGGCTCAGGTACCCGGCGAGCGACGCGACGGTGGGGTACCGGAAGAGGTCGACCAATGGCAGGTCCCGGCCCAGGGTCTCGCGCAGCCGGCGCTGCACGCGGACGAGCAGCAGCGAATGGCCGCCGAGGTCGAAGAAATTGTCCTGGACGCCCACCGCCGGCAGGCTCAGGACCTCCCGCCAGATCCCGGCGATCTCCCGCTCCGCAGCAGTCCGCGGCAGGGCCGAGGGGACGCCCCGCGGGATGGCGGCCGGCGCCGAGCGGAGCAGGGCCTTGCGGTCCACCTTGCCGTTGGGCAGGAGCGGCAGCGCCTCCAGGATCACGAAAGCCGCGGGCACCATGTACTCGGGGAGCGCGGCCCGTAGATAGGCGCGCAGGTCGTCTTGCGCGGTTCCCTCCGGGCCGACCACGAAGGCGGTCAGCCGGGGGTCTCCCGGCACATCCTCCCGGACCAGGACCAGGGCCGCGCGCACGGACGCATGCCGCGCCAGGACGGCCTCGATCTCGCCGAGCTCGATCCGATGGCCGCGCACCTTCACCTGGTGGTCCAGGCGTCCGAGGAATTCCAGCTCGCCGTCCGCCCGCCAGCGGGCGAGGTCGCCGGTCCGGTACAGGCGGGCTCCCGGCCCGGAAAAAGGATCAGGGATGAAGCGCTCGGCCGTCAGGTCCGGCCGGCCGAAGTAGCCGCGGGCGAGGCCGGCGCCGCCGATCAGCAGCTCGCCGGGAACTCCGATCGGAACCGGCCGCAGGTGCGGGTCCACCACGTGGATCGTGGTGTTGGCGATCGGCGTGCCGAGCGGCACCGCCGTGCCCTCCCCCGCCTCCGATCCGACCCTGTGCACGGCGGACCAGATCGTGGTCTCCGTGGGGCCGTACATGTTCCACAGGGAGCCGGCTCGGGCGGAGATCTCCGCCGCCAGCGCCGGCGGCAGGGCCTCGCCGCCGCAGAGAGCCTTCAGCGTGCGGCCACCCTGCCAGCCGGAATCGAGCAGCAGCCGCCAGGTGGAAGGAGTGGCCTGGAGGACGGTCGCCGTGTCCAGGCGCGCGAGGAGCCGCCGACCGTCCGCCGCCGTCTCCCGGCTCGCGATCTCGACCTCCGCTCCCACCAGCAGCGGGAGGAAGAGCTCCAGGCCGGCGATGTCGAACGAGAGGGAGGTGACGGCGAGCAGGCGGTCGCTGACACCGAGACCCGGCCGCTCCCGCATCGACTCCAGGAATTTGACCAGCGCGCCGTGCGGGATCTGGACCCCTTTGGGCCGCCCCGTCGAGCCGGAGGTGTAGAGGATGTAGGCGAGCGACTCCGGGTGGGTCGGGCCGGCCGGGCCGGCCGCCCGCTCCCCTGCCTCCAGGCAGACGGCGCGGGCCGCGCTCTCCGGCACCGTGGACAGCAGGCCCGGCTCGGTCAGCACCACCGGCGCTCCGGAGTCGTCCAGCATGTAAGCCAGGCGCTCCCGGGGGTAGGCCGGATCGAGCGGCACGTAGGCGCCGCCCGCCTTCCAGACCGCCAGCAGGGCGACCGGCAGGTCGAGCGAACGGTCGAGATAGATGCCGACCGGCACCTCCGGCTCCACGCCCAGCTCGCACAGCCGCCAGGCCAGATGGTTGGCACGGCGGTCGAGCTCCCGGTAGGTCAGCCGCTCTCCTGCGCAGACCACGGCCACGGCGTCGGGCGAGCGCTCCACCTGCGCCTCGATCAGGCGGTGCAGACACGCCTCCCCTTCCGGGAAGGACGTCCGCGTGTCGTTCCACTCCACAAGCTGCTGGCGCTCCGGCCCGGCGAGCAGCGGCAGGCCGGAGAGCCGCTGCCCGGGGTCGGCCACCGCCGCCCGCAGCAGGACCTCGAAGTGGCCGAGCAGGCGCAGGACCGTGGTGCGGTCGAACAGGTCGGTCCGGTACTCGAGCTGCGCCCGCAGGCCCTGGCCTTCGGCCAGCGCCAGAGTCAGGTCGAGCTTGGCCGTGCCGCTCTCCACCGGCAGGCGGGAGAGGCTCAAATCGCCGAGGGGTACTACCCCGGTCGGGGCGTTCTGGAGGATCAGCATGACCTGAAAGAGCGGCGAGTGAGCCAGGTTGCGCTGCGGCCGCAGCTCTTCGACCAGCTTCTCGAACGGCACGTCCTGGTGGGCGAAGGCCTCCAGCGCCGTTTCGCGCACTCGGCCCACGAGCTCGCGGAAGCCGGGCTCTCCGGAGAGATCCGTGCGCAGGACCAGGGTGTTCATGAACAGCCCGATCAGCGGCTCCGTCTCGACGCGCGTGCGGCCGGCCACCGGGGTGCCCACCGGCACGTCCTCCTGGCCGCTGACGCGGCCGAGCAACGCCTGGAACGCCGCCAGGAGGACCATGAAGGGGCTCGCCCCTGCCTGGCGGGAGAGTGCCGCCACCGCCTCCTCCAGGCCAGCGGGGAGATCGAGCGCTACGCTGCCGCCGCCGGAGCCCTGGAGTGCCGGCCGCGGGCGGTCGGTGGGCAGCTCCAGGAGGGAGGGAGCGCCAGCGAGCTGGCGGCGCCAGTAGGCGAGTTGAGCCTCCAGCACCTCGCCGCGCAGCCAGTCGCGCTGCCAGGCCGCGAAGTCGGGGTATTGCAGGGTGAGCTCCGGCAGAGGGGATGAGCGGCCGGCCGCGAACGCCCCGTAGAGCGCCGCCAGCTCTCCGATCAGAAGGCCTTGCGACCAGCCGTCCGAGACGATGTGGTGGAGGGTGGCCAGAAGGACGTGCTCCGTCTCTTCCTCTCCCTGCTGCAGCCGCAGCAAACGGGCGCGCAGCAGGGGTCCCCGCTCCAGGTCGAACGGCGCCCGCGCCTCGGCCCCTGCGAGGCGCCCGCTCTCCGCCGTCCCCAGCTCCATTGCAAGAGCCGTCAGGTCGATCAGGGGCAGGGCCGGCGGAGATGCTGGCGAGACCACCTGCAGCGCTTCCCCGCTCTCGGACGCCGTGAACGTGGTGCGCAGGCTCTCGTGCCGGCGCACGATCTCGCCGAGGGCCGCGAGCAGCACCGGCACCCGAAGCCGGCCGTGCCAGCGCACGGCCGCCGGAATGTTATAGGCGGCGCTGCCGGGCTCCAGTCGATCGAGGAACCAGAGGCGCTCCTGGGCATGGGAGACGGGAGCCGGCCCTCCGTGCGGACGCTGGGGGATAGCCTGCGAAGGCGCGGCGCCGGCCGCTTTGCGTTGCAGCCGCTTCTGGAGCAGCGCCTGGGCGGCGGCCGACTTCTCCGGGGAGCGGCCGCTCATGGCGTTTCGTCCCCCTCCGCGAGCACCAGATCCTCGAGCGCGGCGGCGAGCCCTTCGAGCGTGGGGTTCTGGAACAGGGCGCGCAGGGGCAGGTCGAGCTCGGCCGCTTCCCGCACCCGGGAGACCACCTGGGCGGCCAGCAACGAGTGTCCTCCCAGGTCGAAGAAATCGTCTTGCACCCCGACGCGCTCCACCTTGAGCACCTCGGCCCAGATGCCGGCGAGGAGCTCCTCGGTCAGGTTGCGCGGCGCCACGTAGTCCCGGCGTCCGGCGACCGACCCGTCGGGAGCCGGCAGCGCCCGCCGGTCCACCTTGCCGTTCGGGGTGAGCGGCAGGGCGTCGAGCTGCAAGAAGGCGGCGGGCACCATGTGCTCCGGCAGCGCCTCGCGCAGGAAGCCGCGTAGCTCCGACGCCGCCGGCGCGGGCTCCGCGTCCGCGACGACGTAGGCCAGCAGGCGCATCTCCCCATTCTCCTCCCGGGCCAGCACGACCGTCTCCCGCACCCCCGGGTGGCGCCCCAGGCGCTCCTCGATCTCTCCGAGCTCGATGCGGAACCCGCGGATTTTGACCTGATGGTCGCGGCGTCCCAGAAACTCCAGCTCTCCGTCCGCCCCCCACCGCGCCAGGTCGCCGGTCCGGTAGAGGCGGCCGCCCCTCAGGCCGACAAGACCGCCGAACGGATCGGGCACGAAGCTCTCCGCTGTCTGCCCGGGCCGGTCGAGATAGCCGCGGGCAAGCCCGCGCCCGCCAAGGCAAAGCTCGCCCGTCACCCCGGCCGGCACCGGCCGCAGCCGCTCGTCCAGCACGTAGGCCTGCGTGCCCGCGATCGGCCGGCCGATGGTGGGCGCCCGGAGGGTGCCCCGGGGGACGTGCGCGAACGTCGAATAGGTGGTGTCCTCGGACGGCCCGTAGAGGTTGAGCAGCCGCTCGACGCCGAGCCCGTCGTAGACCTGTTCGGCAAGCCGGCGCTTGAGCGGCTCGCCCGCCAGGTTGACGGTGCGCACCGAAGAGGGCAGTGCCTCCAGGCGCGTCAGCTCGGCGATCGCGGATGGCACCGTATTGATCAGGGTGATCTCGGTGCCGGCGCTCCGCGCCGCTTCCGCGGCGGCGGGCAGCGCCAGAGCATTTTCAGCCAGGACCACCGTGCCGCCGCAGCTCAAGGGGACGAACAGCTCGAACACCGACAGGTCGAAAGCGATCGAGGTCGAAGCGAGCACCCCGGCGAGGTCGGCCGGAGGGAAAACCTCGAGCGCCCAGCGCACCAGCGCGACGGCGTTCCGGTGCGCGATGGCCACCCCTTTCGGCACGCCCGTCGAGCCCGAGGTGTAGATGAGGTAGGCCAGGTTCTCCGGCAGCGCCGGTCGCCCGAGGCCGCCTTCCACGCAGCGACCTCCGTCCGGGGACAGCATCGGGCCATCCCAACCGAACCCTGGCAGCTCGGTCCGGCTCACCAGGACGGCGATGTGCGCATCGGCGGCGAGAAAGGCCAGGCGCTCCAACGGGTACGCCGGGTCGAGCGGCACATAGGCGCTTCCCGACTTGAGCACCGCGAGCAGGGTGACGACCAGGTCGGCCGAGCGGTCCAGACAGACGCCGACCCGCCGTTCCGGCCCGGCACCTTGGGCACAGAGGCAGCCGGCCAGCCGGCTGGCGCGGTCGTCGAGCTCGCGGTAGCTCAGGCGCTCGGCGCCGGCCACCAGGGCAAGGGCCTCGGGAGTGCGCCGCGCCTGCGCCTCGAACAGCTCGTGCAGGCAGGCGCCGTCATCCTCCAGCCCGGCGCCCACCGCCCACTCCCGCGCGATCTGCTGGCGTTCGGCCGGGGAGATCAGCGGCAGGTCCGCCAAGGGCCTCTCAGGGTCTTCCACCACCGCTTCGAGCAAGAGCGCCAGCCGGTCCAGGAGCCGCTGCGCCGTCGTGGCATCGAAGAGGTCGGCGTTGTACTCGAGCGACCCTGCCAGGTGCCATGACTCCCCTTCTCCCCTTTCGGCGACCGCCAGGGTGAGCTCGAGCTTGGACGTGCCGCTCGCCGCCTGGAGCGGGCTCAGGGTCAGCCCGGGGAACGGCGGCTGGCTGCCGAAGGGGACGTTCTGGTAGGCGAGCATCGCCTGGAACAGGGGCGGGCGCGCGAGGTCGCGCCGCGGCCGCAGCTCCTCGACCAGGCGCTCGAAGGGCACCTCCGCGTGAGCGAAGGCCCCGAGGCTCTCCCTGCGCGAGCGGGCGAGCAGCTCGCGAAAGCCCGGGTCGCCCGTCAGGTCGCCTGCGAACACCAGGATGTTGACGAAGAAGCCGATCAACCCCTCGGTCTCCGCGCGGTTGCGGTTGGCCACCGGCGAGCCCACCAGCACTCTCGACTGGCCCGAGAGGCGGCCGAGCAGGGCCTGGAAGACGGCGAGCACGGCCATGAAGAGAGTGGCTCCCTCTCGCCGGGAGAGCTCGCGCAGCCGCTGCGACAGCCCGGGCGGCAGGGCGAAGGAGCGCTCGCCGCCGTGCAGGCTCTGGACCGGCGGATGCGGCCGGTCGGTCGGCAGCTCCAGGGCGGCGGGGATCTCCGGACCGCCGAGGCGCTCGCGCCACCAGGCGAGCTGCGAATCGAGCCCGCGGCCAGCCAGCGCGCTGCGCTGCCAGGCGGCATAGTCGGCGTACTGGACCGGCAGCTCCGGCAAGGGTGAGGCCTCTCCCGCCACGGCAGCGGCGTAGAGAACCGCCAGCTCACGGAGGAAGAGGCCCATCGACCAGCCGTCGGAGATGATGTGGTGCAGGGTGAAGACGGCTATCCACTCCTCGTTGCCCAACCGCAGGAGGGCGCCGCGGAAGAGCGGGCCGGCGCCGAGATCGAACGGCCGCACGGCCTCCCCGCGGCCTCGCCGTTCCGCCTCGGCCTGGCGCGCCCCTGCCGGAAGGTTCGCGAGGTCGACGATCGGCAGCGGTACGGGCCGCGGCGGCGCGACCATCTGGACCGGTTGCCCGCCGCGCTGGGCGAAAGTGGTGCGGAGGGTCTCGTGCCGGCGCGCTGTCCCGGCCAAGGCCGCCGCAAGCGCCGGAGCCGAGAGGAGCCCCTCCAGACGGAACGCGGCGGGGATGTTGTACGCCGCGCTGCCCGGGTCGAGCTGGTCCAGGAACCACAGCCGCTCCTGGGCGAAGGAGAGGAGGAACGGCTCGCCGGGCCGCCGCGGGAGCCGCGGGATCGGAGCCCAATGCGGCTCCACCTCGTACCCGAGCGCGGCGGCGAGGTCGCGCGCCGGCTCGCCCAGGAAGTCCTCCGTCAGCTCTTCCCGCCAGCGGTCGGCGACAGCCGCGTCGACCCGGCCATGGCTGTGGAATTTGACGTCGCCGAGCATGCGCGACTCGGCATGGACGCCGTCGGTCATCCGCGCTTCGGCGTCCTGGTAGGGCTCGGCCATGTCCGGGTGGTAGTCGAGGCCGAGGAAGCCGCAGATCGCCGCCAGCTCGCCCGCGGGGTCACGCACCAGGTCCTCGAAGCGGACCAGGCGGTGACGGCCTGGAGGCACCCCGGCGAGGAACCTTGCGACATTGTCATGGCTCAAGGTCCAGACCAGCTCTGCCAGCTCGCGCCGCGAGAACGGGTGCCGGTAGCGGAAGAAGACCTGCTCCAGCCGGGCTTCCTCGAAGGACCGGATCATGCCGTAGGGATGGCGGACCAGGTGGAGATACCGCGGCTCTTCGAAGGTCTCCTCGATGCGTGCGAGGAGCGCCGGATCAAGGGCGTACGACGGCGTCTTGTCCACCAGCAGGCGGTCGGCGAGCCAGCCTTGGAGCCGGCGGTAGAGCTCCTGGGTCGGCAGCGCCTCGTCCTCGCAGGCGGCGAGGATCTCCGCCGCCTCGTCCGGGCCGCATTGCCGTACCCCCATGACCGCACGCTTGAGCCCTTCCAGCCAGAAGCTCTCGCGCCCCGAGAACGCCGCCCTGCGCCCGGCCATATCGCCGAACGTCATCAGCTCCAGCTCCGGCGGCGCGAACAGCTTCGGATGGCCAGCGAGCATGGCCCGCAGCAGCGTCGAGCCCGAGCGCGGCGGCGACAGCACGAAGAGCGCCGGCGGGTTCTTCGGCTTCGCCGGACGCCAGGTCACCGGCGTCACGATCCCGCGCAGCTCCGCGATCTGCTCATCCCCAATCCGGTTGCTTACAACCCGCTCCCCCGCCGTCTCCGCTCCCCAGATGCGCGCCACCGCCTCGGGATAGTCGCGCGCCAGGTACTCCGCGAAGCCGGCCACGGTGGGATGGTCGAAGATCGCCACCACGTGCACGATCTCGCCGAGCCTCTCCTGCAGGCGGTTGATCAGGATGGCGCCCGAAATGGAGCTGCCGCCCAGCTCGAAGAACGAGTCATGGATCCCCACCCGCTCCGCGCCCACGGCCTCCTGCCAGAGCCCCGCCAGCTCGCGCTCCAGCGCCGTACGTGGTGGGTCGTCACTGGCCTCACCAGCCACGGGCTCGGGCTTGAGCCGCGCCAGCGCCTGCCGGTCCGCTTTGCCGCTGGGTGAGAGTGGCAGGTGGTCGAGGCGCACGAACGCCGAAGGGACCATGTGCTCGGGCAGGCGCGTGAGCAGGGCGGCACGCAGGGCCGAGATCGAAAGATCCTCTGGAGCCACGTAGGCGACCAGCCGCCGCTCCCCTCCGTCGAGAGCCAGCACCACCGCCTCCCGCACGCCGGGCTGGTCCGTGAGCGCCGCCTCGATCTCCCCCAGCTCGATGCGGAAGCCGCGGATCTTCACCTGGTGATCGGCGCGGCCCAGGTACTCGATGGCCCCGTCCGGCGCGAAGCGGGCGAGGTCCCCGGTCCGGTAGAGGCGGGTTCCCAGGGGTCCAGGGACGAAGCGCTCCGCGGTCAGCTCCGGCCGCTGCCAGTAGCCGCGCCCCACCTGCACGCCGCCGATGTACAGCTCCCCCGCCACTCCCACCGGCACCGGCCGCAGCGCGGGATCGAGCAGGTGGATGGACGTGTTCGCCACCGGCCGGCCGATGGGCACCGCCGGCCGGGCGCCGCTCTCGCAGTCCCAGTGGGTCACGTCGACCGCCGCTTCGGTCGGGCCGTACAGGTTGTGGAGCCCGGCGCCGGAGCGCGCCAGGAACCGGTCCTGGAGGTCGCGGGGCAGCGCCTCGCCGCTCGCGATGACCCGCTTGAGAGAGGCGCAGCGCTCGACGCCTGGGGCCGCGGCGAAGACCTGCAGCATCGAGGGCACGAAGTGCAGCGTGGTGATGCTCTCAGCCACGATCGTCTCCACCAGGTAGGCGCTGTCGCCGTGGAGGCCCGGCCGCGCCATCACCAGCCGCGCGCCGGCGAGCAGCGGCCAGAACAGCTCCCACACCGAGACGTCGAAGCTCACCGGCGTCTTCTGCAGCACGCGGTCGGCCGCCCCGAGGCCGTAGCGCTCCTGCATCCATAGCAGGCGGTTGACGATCCCCCGGTGAGTGTTCATCGCCCCCTTGGGCCGGCCGGTCGAGCCCGAGGTGTAGATGACGTAGGCCAGATTGTCCGGCCCGGCGCCGCTCTCGACCGGCTCACCATCCCAATCCGCCACCCCGTCAAGCAGGATCGCCCGGGCGCCGTGCGGCGGCAGGATATTCAACAGTGCCTCCTGGGTCAGCAGTACGCCGATCCGCGAGTCCTTGAGCATCCAGGCCAGCCGCTCGCGCGGATAGGAGGGGTCGAGCGGCACGTAGGCGCCCCCGGCCTTGAGGATGGCGAGCAGGCCGACGACCAGCTCGAGCGACCGCTCGGCCGCGATCCCCACCCGCACCTCCGGGCCCACGCCCAACTCGCGCTGGCGCAGCGCCAGGGCGTTCGCTGCGCCGTCGAGCCTTCGGTAGCTGAGTGCCTCGCCCTCGAAGGAGACGGCTAACGCGTCGGGCGTGCGCGCGGCCTGCTCCGTGATGAGCTCGTGCAGACAGGCTCCTGCGGGATAAGCCGCCTCCGTCGCGTTCCAATCCCGGAGCTGATGCTCCTCGGCCACGGAGAGGAGCGGCAGCTCCGAGATCCGCCGTTCGGGCGCCGCCGCGATCCCTTCGAGCAGCGTCCGGAAATGGCCCGCGACGCGCATGGCCGTGGTGCGGTCGAAGAGATCGGTCTTGTAGAGCCAGCGGCCGGCGAGCCGGCCGCCCGTCTCGGTGAGGTTCAGGACCAGGTCGAGCTTGGCGCTGTCGCTCTCGACCGCGAGCTGTTCTAGGGTGAGGCCGGGCAGCTCGAACGCCGGCAACTGCACGTTCTGGAGCGCCAACAGCACCTGGAAGACCGGCGCGTGGGAGAGGCTCCTCTCCGGCGTAAGTTCGGTGACCAGCCTCTCGAAGGGCAGGTCCTGGTGGGCGTAGGCGCCGAGCGCGGTCTCCCGGACCCGGACGAGGAGGTCCGGGAAGGACGGATCGCCGCAGAGATCTCCCGCGAGCGGAAGGGTATTCAGGAAAAAGCCGATCAGCCCCTCGGTCTCCACCCGGGAGCGGTTGGCCACCGGCGACCCCACGACCACCAGGTCCTGGCCGGAGAGCCTCGCGAGCAGTACCTGGAAGGCGGCGAGAAGGGTCATGAACAGCGTGGCCCCGTGCCGCCGGCCGATCGCCGCGAGCGGCCCGCTGGCGTACGTCACCTCCAGGCTCGCACCGCGCATGCTCCCCACGACCGGCCGCGGCCGGTCGGTCGGAAGGGTGATCGCGGCGGGCGCGCCAGCCAGGCGCTCGCGCCACCAGGCGAGCTGCGCGTCGAGGACGCCGCCCGCCAGCCACTCGCGCTGCCACACCGCGTAGTCGGCGTACTGGACCGGCAGCTCCGGCAACGGCGATCCCTCCCCCGCCGCGAAAGCCGCGTAGAGCGCCCCGAGCTCCTGGACCAGAACGCCCATGGACCAGCCATCGGAGACGATGTGGTGAAGGGTGAGGAGCGCCATCCAGTCCCGATCGCCGAGCCGCAGGAGGCGGACCCGGAGAAGCGGCCCCTCGGTCAGGCTGAAGGACTGCGCGGCCTCCCAGCGCAGCCATCTCTCCGCCGCCGTTTCACGGTCCGCCTCGCTGAGGCCGGAGAGGTCGATCACCGGGACTACGACGGGTCCAGGTGGATGGATCCGCTGCACCGGCCTGCCGATCCCCTCGGGGAAGGTGGTGCGCAGAGACTCGTGACGCCGCGCGATCTCGGAAAGAGCGTTCCGGAAGGCGGAGACGTCGAGCTGTCCTTCGAGCCGCAGGGCCACCGGCACGTTGTAGGCGGCGCTCTCGGGGTCCAGCCGATCGAGGAACCAGAGCCTCTCCTGGCCGAAGGAAAGAGGCGTCTCCTCGTCCTCCGCACGCCGGCGGGCTGCGAGCGGCGGAGCCTCACCGCCGCGTTCAGCCTGGAGCATGTCCTCGATCGCCTCGGCCAGAGCGGCGACGGTGGGCGACTCGAAGAGCAAACGCAGGGGAATTTCGATCCGGAAGGCTTCCCGCAACCGCGAGACCAGCCGGGTGGCGAGCAGGGAGTGTCCGCCGAGCTCGAAAAAGTCGTCGTCCACCCCGACCCGGTCCAGCGCCAGCAGCTCCGCCCAGAGACCGGCCAGTATCTCCTCCACCGGCGTCCGGGCGGCCCGGGATGTCTCCACGCGCGTCTCGGTCCCGGCGAGCGCGGAGAGGGCCCCCCGATCGACCTTCCCGTTGGCGTTGAGCGGCAGCTCGTCGACGAGCACGAAGGCGGAAGGCACCATGTAGTCGGGCAGCCGCTCCTGGAGAAACGCCCGGAGGCCGGAGGAGCTCGGGCGCGCGGGCCCGTCCTCCACCGCCGCGAAGGCCACGAGGCGCTTGTCGCCGGCCTGCTCGAGGACGAGCACGCAGACGGCAGCGACTGCGGGATGGCCACTGAGGACCGCCTCGATCTCGGCTGGCTCCACCCGGAAGCCGCGCAGCTTCACCTGCGAATCGGTTCGGCCGATGAACTCCAAGAGGCCGGAGGGGCGACGGCGCACCAGGTCTCCAGTACGGTAGAGCCGCCCACCGGGCCGGCCGCTCCACGGATCGGGTACGAAGCGTTCCGCGGTCAGCTCCGGCCGGTTCAGGTAGCCGCGCGCCAGGCCATCGCCGCCCGCATACAGCTCTCCGGCCAGCCCGGGAGGCACCAGTTGAAGCGCGCTGTCCAGAACGTAGACCACGGTGTTGGCGATTGGCCTGCCGAGTGGCACCGAGCTGCCCAGCGATTCTTCCGTGACGGTATGGCAGCAAGTGAAAGTGGTGTTCTCGGTCGGGCCGTAGCCGTTGATCATCCGGCAACCGGGAAGCTCTGCGAGGACCCGCCGCACGTGCGGCAGGGACAGGACATCGCCCCCTGCCAGAAGCTGGCGGAGGCCACGCAGGCTCGCAAGCTGGCCGTCCACCATCAAGTGGAAGAAGCCGGCGGTAAGCCAGACGGAGGTGACACCGAGCCTCTCGATCTCCCGGCCCACCTCTTCGAGCGACGGCGTACCGGGAGGGAAGACCGCGAGGGGCGCGCCGTTGGCCAGGGCACCCCAGATCTCCAGCGTCGAGGCGTCGAAGGAGATGGGCGCGAGCTGAAGGTAGACCTCGTCGTCCGCGAAGCAGGCATAGTCGGTATTCCGCACCAGGCGCACGATGGCCCGATGGGGTACCGCCACTCCTTTGGGCCGGCCGGTCGATCCCGACGTGTACATGACGTAGGCGAGCGCGTCCGACCCGAGGCCTCGGAACAAGGGCCGGGTCGCGGGCCGGCGATCGATCGCATCGCGCTCGGCGTCGATGAGGACGACGCGGCGAGCCGCCAGGGACGGCAAGGACGGGAGGAGCTGCCGTTCGGTCAGCAGGATCGCCACGTCTGTATCTTCGAGCATGAGCTCGAGCCGCTCCTGCGGGTAGGACGGATCGAGCGGAACGTACACGCCGCCAGCTTTCAGAATCCCCAGGATGGCCGTCACCAGGTCGGGAGACCGCTCCAGGCACAAACCCACCCGGACCTCCGGCCCCACGCCAAGGTCGTGCAGGTGGTACGCGAGCCGGTTGGCGCGGACGTTCAGGTCTCCGTAGGTCACCGACTCGTTCCCGAACAGCAGGGCCACCCGGTCGGGAGACCGCTCCGCCTGCTCCTCGAACAGTTCGTGGACCAGGGCCTCGCGGGGGTGCGGAGTCGCGGTGTCGTTCCAATCCAAGAGGATCTGCCGGCGTTCTTCATCCGTCAGGAGGGGCAAGTCTGAGAGCCGCTGCAGCGGGTCCGCCATGGCGGCAGCGGTCAATCGCTCAAAGATGGCGGCGATCCGCTCCGCCGTCGGCGGATCGAACCGGTCGGCGCCGTACTCCAGCCATCCGGACGCGCCGCCGCCGTCCTGGGTCAGCGAAAGCATGAGATCGAACTTGGCCGTGCCCGTGTCGGCATCGACCGGCTCCAGGGTCAGGCCCGGCAGCTCCAGCGCCGGCATGGGCGTGTTCTGCAGCACCAGGACCGTCTGGAAGAACGGCGGACGGGCGAGGTCGCGCTCTGGCTGCAGCTCCTCCACCAGCCGCTCGAACGGCACGTCCTGGTGGGCCCAGGCGCCGAGGGCCGTCTCACGCACCCTCTCGACGATGCGGTGGAAGGGCGGATCGCCGGCCAGCGGCGTGCGCATCACCAGCGTGTTGATGAAGAAGCCGATCAGTCCCTCGGTCTCGGTGAGACGCCGGTTGGCCACCGGCGAGCCCACCAGCACGTCCTCCTCGCCGGAGAGGCGTGCGAGCAGCGCCTGGAAGGCGGCGAGCAGCACGATGAACGGGGTGGCCCCGCGGGCGCGGGCAAGCACCTGGATCTCCCGCCAGACCTCCGCATTCAGCGACACGGGAACACGGCCCCCCCGCAGGGTTGGTCGGGCCGGCCGCGGCCGGTCGGCGGGAAGGGGGAGCTCCGGCGGCGCGCCGGCCAGCTGCTCGCGCCACCAGCCGATCTGGGCCTCCAGCACCGGACCCTGCAACCACTCGCGCTGCCACACGGCGTAATCGGCGTACTGCACCGGCAGCTCCGGCAAGGGCATGCCCTCATAGAGAGCCGCGACCTCGCGCAGGAGCACGCCCGTAGACCAGCCGTCGGTGACGATGTGGTGCAGATTGATCAGCGCCACGTGCTCGCTCCCGGCGAGGCGCACCAGCAGGGCGCGCCCCAAGGGGCCGCGGGCGAGGTCGAACGGCTGGCGGGCCTCCTCTTCGAGGAGCCGGCTGGACTCGGTCTCGCGCTCCTCTTCGGGCAGACCGGAGAGATCCACGGAGCGGAGCGGCAGACATGGCACGGGATCGATCACCTGCACGGGCCAGCCTCCGGCCTCGCCGAAGCGGGTGCGCAGCACCTCGTGGCGCTGGGCGACGCCGGCGAGTGCCACGGCCAGGCGGCCGGGGTCGAGCTCGCCCGTGAGCCGCACCGCTACCGGAACGTTGTAGGCCGAGCCGCCCGGCTCCAGACGGTCGAGGAACCAGAGCCTCTCCTGCGCCCAGGAGAGTGGGATCTCCGCCATGCGCGGCACAGAGACGATGGGCACCTCACGTGTGCCGTCCGGCAGGTTCCGCGCCGCGACCAGCCCCGCGAGACCCGCGACGGTCGGCGCCTCGAAGAGGCTGCGCAAGGTTAGCTCGACGCCGAAGGCGCTCCGCACCCGGGCGGCGACCCGGGCGGCGAGCAACGAGTGCCCGCCGATCTCGAAGAAGTCGTCTTCGACCCCCACCCGCTCGACTCCCAGCAACTCGCTCCAGATCCCGGCCAGCAGCTCCTCTTCGGGAGTGCGCGGCGCGACGAAGCCGCGGGCGGCACGGACGGCCTCGTCCGGGGCGGGTAGGGCCTTGCGGTCCACCTTGCCGTTGGGGGTGAGCGGCAGCTCCGGCAGGAAGACGAAGGCGGACGGCACCATGAACTCCGGCAAGCGCTGACGAAGGAACTCGCGCAGGGAAGGCACCGGCCCGGGCACGACGTAGGCGACCAGCCGCCCCTCCCGTGCCACCACGACAGCGCCTGAGACGGCCTCGTGGTCCACGAGGGCCGCCTCGATCTCGCCCAGCTCGATGCGGAAACCGCGCACCTTGACCTGATGGTCGACCCGGCCCAGGTACTCGAGCTGCCCGTCTGGCAGGTAGCGGGTGAGGTCACCCGTCCGGTACATCCGCGCTCCGGGCGGGCCGAACGGGTCGGGGAGATACCGTTCTGCTGTCAGCGCGGGCCGGCGCAGATAGCCACGGGACAGCCCGCCGCCGCCCAGGAACAGCTCGCCCGGTACGCCGAGCGGCGACGGTTCGAGGCGACGGTCGAGCACGTGGGCCTGCGTTCCTGGAAGCGGTCGGCCGATCGTGGGCGCCCGCCGCTCGTCCGGGGGCACCAGAACGAAAGTCGAGTAGGTCGTGTCCTCGGAAGGACCGTAGAGGTTGAACACCCTCTCGACCATGCCGGTGGCATACAGGCCGTCGACCAGCGCCCTGGGGAGCGCCTCGCCGGCGAGGTTGACGGTGCGCACCCCGGGGGGCACTCCCCCGCTCCGCACCAGCTCCGCCATGGCCGACGGCACGGTGTTGACCAGCGTCACTTCTCCCGCCGCCGGGAGGCCTGGCAGCTCCAGGGCATTGCCGGCCAGGATGACCTTGCCGCCGCGGCTCAGGGGGACGAACAGCTCGAAGACCGAGAGGTCGAAGCCGATCGAGGTCGAAGCCAGCACGCCGGCCAGCTCCCCGGCGGTGAAGGCCTCCCCGGCCCAGCGCACCAGGGCCACCGCACTCGCGTGCTCGATCGCCACGGCCTTGGGACGGCCGGTCGAGCCCGAGGTGTA
>DATLNC010000293.1:0-3887 GCA_035536935.1 Thermoanaerobaculia bacterium | reverse complement strand
TCACCTGCTCCGGAGCTTCCGGTGCCTCCGGCGCTTCGGGCGCTTCGGGCGCTTCGGGCGCTTCCGGCACCTCCGGTACCTCGATGTCGCCGTTGGCATCGGAGCTCGTGGCGGTCTCTTCCACCGAGGTTTCCGCCTCGGCGGCAGGCGCCGGGGTGGGCTCCGGCCGGCTGGCGGCCGCGTCGTCCAGCGCGAACATCCGGCGCTGCTCGGCGGCGGAGAGGCCCTGCAGGCGGAGGACCGCGTCGGCGTCCTCGCCCAGCCAGTCGCGGAGCGTGCGGGCGCTGACCCGCTCGCCGTTGACCGCCACGTCCTGGCCCGCCATCACCTCGATGGTGCGGATGCCCGCCCGGGCCTTGCGGGGCTTGAGCGCGATGCCGCCGGTGACCGGCAGCACCTCGTAGCGGCTCTCGAGGCTCCGGCGCAGCTCTCCGCGCTCTTCGGCCGAGACGGGAGGGTTGGCGGAAGACTGCGGAGCGGGAGCGGCGATCGCAGGCGTCGCGGACATCACGAACATCGCCGCCGTAAAACCGAGAACGAGAAGGATCGCGGCCACCCGCGGGGCTCTCTTCCCGAAGAATTTGGGTAGATCAGCTAGGGTCCACATAGGTCCAGTTCCTCTCACCATTGATTTGGTCGCGGAGAAGACGGAAGGCGAGGCTCGAGATGAGCAGGCAGACCACGAGGCCCGCCGTCACCTGCGGCATCGTCAAAGGCTGGGTGATGGCCCGGCCGATGGTGAGCATCAGGTCCCACGCCCGGAGCGCCACCGCCAGCCACTGAGTGGCGCCGACCAGCGCGCGCACTCCGCCCTGCACCAGGCCGCTGACGCTCAAGAGGCTCGCCAACAGCCGCAGCACCGGCGGCAGCCAGAGCGTGCCGAGCCCCAGGGCCACCAGGCTGAGGGACACGGCCAGCCGCGCTCCCCACGAAGCGAAGAGATCCCGCTTCGCGGCGAACTGGATCCCCGACCGCAGGAGCACCCGGTCGGCGAAGCCGGCCGGCGGCGCGATCAGAGGCAGGGCCTCGAACAGCTCGAGCAGCGCGGCATCGGCTTCGTCGGCCTCGTCATGGCGCTCGGCGGCGAGCCAGCGGTCCAGGGCGTTTGGATTGGAGGGGCGCATTCCGTTCATTTCTCCTCTGTTCCGCCCTACGAGGCCGTCGCTCGCCGGGTTTCACCGGCCGGCTCCCGGCCCTGAGGCCCCCACCCGAGGGAGATCATCGCCTCGGCGAGCTCCTTGCGGGCACGGTGGAGGTTGGTCTTCACCGTGCCCAGCGGCAGGCCGGTGACCTCGCAGATCTCCTGGTACGAGGCGCCATGAGCGTAGAACATCAGCACCGCCTGCCGGTACTCCGGCCGCAGAAGGGAGATCGCCCGCTCCAGGGACCGCCCGAGGTCACGGCGCTGCGCGGCGGCCAGGGGATCCTCCACCGTCTCGTCGGCGAGCACGGCGGCGAGGCTCCCCCGGTCGTCCTCCTCCGCCTCCAGCGGCACCGTATCCGGCGTCCCCCGGCGCAGGTGGTCGATGGTGGCGTTGTGGGCGATCTTGAACAGCCAGCTCGAGAACTTCCACTGCGGATCGTAGGTGTCGAGACGGCGGAAGGCCTTGACGAAGACGTCCTGCGCCAGGTCCTCGGCGGACGCGGAGTCCTGGACCATGCGCAGGATCAGACTGTACACGGGGCGCTCGAACCGCTTCACCAGCTCGCGGTAGGCGTCCTGAGAGCCCCGAAGGGCGCTCGTGACCAGCTCGGCATCGGTCTTCATCGCGCCTCAGATACGATCCCCGTTCGCCCGAGTTGCGCCAGATTCGGCTAGACTTCCCGGTGGAAGCCCCAAAACTCGACTCGCTGGAGGATACCGATGCGAATTCTATACTCCGCCCTTCTCGCTTTGTTCCTGGCCCTGCCCGCCAGCGCCGGCACGCTCGCCGGCGTCACCCTGCCGGACAAGGCCGAGGTCAAGGGCCAGAGCCTCGTGCTCAACGGCATGGCCCTGCGCTCGAAGTTCTTCATCAAGGTGTACGTAGCGGGCCTCTATCTGGGACAGAAGGACAAGGCCCCGGCCGCCATCCTCGCCGCCGACGCTCCGCGCCGGCAGGTGATGCACTTCCTCTACAGCGTGACCAAGGAGCAGATGTGCGAGGCCTGGAACGAGGGCCTCACCCAGAACTCCCCGAAGGCGGGCGCCGACGTGAAGAAGGGCTTCACGACCCTCTGCGCCTGGATGGAGCCCATCAAGAAGGGCAATCAGATCGTGCTGACCTACGTCCCCGGGGAAGGCACCCACGTCGAGGTCAACGGCAAGGCCAAGGGCACCCTCGAGGGCAAGGCCACGGCGGACGCCATCCTCAGCACCTGGATCGGTCCCGATCCGGCCCCCGGCGCCGACTTCAAGAAGGGCGTCCTGGGCGGGTAGGACCCCACCGCAGACCTCCTCTCAAACCTCGGGACAAAAAAGAAGGAGCGCTTGGCGCTCCTTTTTTGGGAGGGATGAGAGGAGGATTTGCCTCCCCGCGAGAAGAAGAGTAGGACACTCATACACAGTTGTCAATATGAATTTTCTATCTCATCCTCGGATAGTGAAAGTCGCCAGGATCAGCGCCGCCAGCAGCACCCGGTAGACCACGAACACCGTCAGGCTCCGCCGGCGCAGCCAGGCGAGGAGCCAGGCGATCACGGCGTACCCCACGATCGCGGAGACGACGAGGCCGATCCCCATCATCGCGAGCTCACCGGTGCCGACCGGGTTCTCCAGGAGGTCCTTGGCGTCCTTCAAGGCCACCAGGATGCCGATGGGGACCGAGAGGAGGAAGGCGAAGCTGGCGGCCGCGGGCCGGCTGAAGCCGAGCAGCAGGGCGGCGGTGATGGTGATCCCCGAGCGCGAGGTGCCGGGCACCAGGGCCAGCGCCTGCGCGATGCCGATGATCAGGGCATCCCGCCAGACGACGTCGCCCAACCCGCGGGTCTTCCGGCCGATGCGGTCGGCGGCCAGGAGGAGCAGGCCGTAGAACAGGGTCGTGCAGGCGATGAGCAGGGGGTTGCGGGCCTGGGTCGAGATCCAGTCGTGGAACAGGAGGCCGGCGAGGCCGGCGGGGATCGTCCCCAGGACGATGTTCCAGGCCATGGGCCGCGGCGCGAACTGGCCGTCCCGCGAGCGGGGCTGGCCGGTGAAGAAGCCCACGATCAGGTCCCTCAGGTCGCGGTGGAAGTAGGCCACGATGGCCAGCAGCGTCCCCGTGTTGGTGGCGATGTCGAAAGCCAGCCCCTGGTCGCGCCAGCCCAGGAAGTAGGGGACGAGGATCAGGTGGCCCGACGAGCTGATGGGCAGGAACTCGGTCACCCCCTGGACCACCGCCAGGATGACGGCCTGGACCGGGGTCATGCGAAAACTCTCTGGCTCGGCAAGTTGGTCTCTCCTGGCCCCGCCGGGCATCCATGCCGGGCGGACGGCGCGATTCTACGCCAGACGCTCGCGGGGGCTCGCGCGTAAACGGCTATACTTCCGCGGCCAAACGCCTCCCGGGAGCCCGAGATCTCATGGAAACCATCCTCATCACCGGCGGAGCCGGATTCATCGGCAGCAACTTCGTCAGGCTCGTCCTCGCGGAGACGGCAGCCCGCGTCGTCGTGCTCGACAAGCTGACCTACGCCGGCAGCCTGGAGAGCCTGGCGGGCGTCCTGAACGATCCGCGGCTCACGTTCCTCGAAGGCGACATCGCGGACCGCCGGGAGGTACGGGCCATTTTCGCCGGTCACCGCCCCACGGCTGTGGTCAACTTCGCCGCCGAGAGCCACGTCGACCGCTCGATCGACGACGCCAGCGCCTTCATCCAGACCAACATCGTGGGCGCCTTCGAGCTGCTCGAGGCGGCCCGCCATTATCT
>DATLNC010000292.1:0-60890 GCA_035536935.1 Thermoanaerobaculia bacterium | reverse complement strand
GCCAGGACTGCGGCCAGGAAGACCCAGGTCGGCCCTACGTCGAGCATGTAGCCGAGGACGATCGAGACCGGCACGAAAAGGAGGAGGAGGTTGATCCACATGGGTTTCCGTCCCTTGCAGGACCCGCGCCTTCAGCGCTCGTCGGCCTCCAGATGGAGGGTGTGAAGGATGCGATGACCGACGGGGGCTACCAGAAGGCCGGCGATGGCGAGGAACGCCACGCCCGAGAAGAGTGCGTAGCAGATGGCGAATAGCTTGCCGGTATCCGTGTGGAGCGGGCTCACCGGCCCCATGCCGGTGAGGATCATCGCGGCGTTCAGGACGGCATCGAGCCACGGCAGGCCCTCGGTCGCGTGATAGCCGACGGCCCCTATGGTCAGAGAGCCGAAGATCAGCCCCAGCGCAGCGGCGCCGTGCTGCGCCAGGCGCGCCAGGAAGGCGCGGCGGCTCAGCAACGGCTGGGTGCGGTGCTCGTACATGATCGGCGATGCCCGCTCGATCATCCCACAGGAGTGGACATCCCAGGCGTGGAGCTACTGATTGTCCACCCAGATCTTTGTCCCAGTCTCAATAGCGCCGGTTTCGTCGAACGCTTCAACGGTCAGAGTGTGCGTCGTCCCCGGCCCCGCGTTTCCCGCCTGCCTAAACGACCTCTCGAAATGCGTTGAGGCCGAATTGACGCGATCGTCACCCAGGTTCAGGAAGTCAAGACTCGCGCGCACCCGGACGATCTCACGGCTGGGATCACTCTTGACGACGAAGGAGATGCTGTTGCCGATGATGTCGCGTGCGACCTGGAAAGCAAACGTCATATCGGTCTCCCTTTATTGAGTTGGCTCCGCTGGCTGGGGCAGGTAGCGCGTAAGCAGCCCGTCGAGGAGGGGTACGAAGAAGACGGTTACGAAGACGACGAGCTTGCCGCTGAGCTCGGGCTGCGGCAGGTTGAAGAGCTCGGCCACCTCGGTGGTCGTCCCGATGGCCCAACCGAGGAAGGCGAGCACCGCGAGAAGGTAGAAGTACCAACGCGGTGGTTTGGTCTTGTCCGCCTTCAGCAGCAGGTAACCAACCGTACCCAGGATAGCAATGCCGACGAGAAGCCAACCGATCCGATCCGAAAAACTGTTCATCTTGGCTGCGATGGCGTAGGCAGGGAGGAAGAACGCGATGACCTCGGCGGGGATGTACTTGACGAGCTTGTCACCATAGTCGTCCGGTTGCTGCTGGTCCTCGGCATCGGCGTTGGCGGGCGCGGCGGCGGCTCCTGGCGGGGTCGAGCGGGGGTGGGGAGGATAGACGACGGTGCGTACCATGCTTGCGGCTCCTTTCAACGGGTGAGTTCCCGCCTCTTTCGACGGACCCGCCGATGCTTTTCCTCCCGCTCCTCGACCCGGTCAACCTACCGCAGTCATTTCTGCGATGGCCCGCCCGATCGCCATGGAAGCGGTCGCGCCGGGCGAGGGGGCGTTGAGGACGTGGACGGCCCGCTCGGTCTCCACGATGCGGAAGTCGTCCACCAGCGCGCCGTTGCGCTCCAGGGCCTGGGCGCGCACGCCCGCTCCGGAGCGGTGAACGTCCTCGGGACGGATCTCCGGCACCAGGC
Organism: Thermoanaerobaculia bacterium; assembly: GCA_035536935.1. Lineage (GTDB taxonomy): Bacteria > Acidobacteriota > Thermoanaerobaculia > Multivoradales > UBA5704 > DATMER01. The sequence goes on along the minus strand of DATLNC010000292.1, from coordinate 59,290 downwards.
GCTGGAGGTCGCGGACGAAGGCGGACTTCACCAGCGAGCGCCAGACTTCATAGAAGCCGATCTTCCAGAAGCGGGCCGCCAGAGCCCAGACGCCGGGCCATCCCGCGATGGACAGCGAGTCCCGGAGCGAGACGTCGGTCCAGCGGTAGCCCTCCCGTTTGAGGGCGAGGACGGCGTTCGGCCCCGCCTCCACCCCGCCTCCGATCATCCGCGTCAGGTGGACGCCGAGGAAGGGAAAGCGGGGATCGGGCACCGGGTAGATGAGCCCGCGGACGAGACCGCGCCTCTCTGGCACCAGCTCGTAGTACTCGCCGCGGAAGGGGACGATCCGCACATCCGGCTCGGCGCCGCAGAGGCGGGCGATGCGGTCCGACTGCAGGCCGGCGCAGTTGACCAGACGGGAGCAGGCCACGGCGCCCGCGGTGGTCTCCACGACCAGACCGGGCCGCACCGAGGTCACCCGGGCATTTGTGAGGATCTTGCCGCCGTGCCGCTCGATACGGCGGCTGTAGGCCCGTGCCACAGCCGGGTAGTCGACGATGCCCGTCTCGGGCACGTGAAGGGCCGCGATGCCCTTGGCGTGGGGCTCGACTTCCCGGATCTCCTCGGCCCGGAGACGCCTCAGCCCGCTCAGGCCGTTGGCCTGCCCGCGGCGCTCCAGGTCGTCCAGCCTCGGCAGCTCCTCCTCCCGGGTCGCCACCACCAGCTTGCCGCAGCGCTGGGTCGCGATCCCCTCTTCCTCGCAGAAGCGCCAGAGCGCCCGGGCGCCCTCCACGCACAGCCGGGCCTTGAGCGAGCCGGGCTTGTAGTAGAGGCCGGAGTGGATGACCCCGCTGTTGTGGCCGCTCTGGTGCATGGCCAGACGGTCCTCGGCCTCCAGCACGGTCACGCCGGCCCCGCGCCCGGCCAGGGCCATGGCCGTGGCGAGGCCCACCAGGCCTCCGCCGATCACCGCGACATCCGTCATGGCGAGAGCCGGTCGATCTTCCAGCCCTCGGGCTGCCGGCGGTAGCGGAAGCGGTCGTGAAGGCGGTTCTCCCTCCCCTGCCAGATCTCGATCTCGTCCGGCACGACGCGGTATCCACCCCAGGAGTCTGGACAGGGAACCGTATCGCCGAAGCGCTCGGCGGTCTCCCGGACCGCGCGCTCCAGCTCCTCGCGGCTGGCGATCGGCTCGCTCTGCCGGGAGACGGCGGCGCCGATCCGCGCTCCCAGGGGGCGGGACTGGAAGTAGGCCTCGGACTCTTCCCGCGAGGTCTTATCGATAGTTCCCTCGACCCGTACCTGGCGGTCGAATTCCGGCCAGTAGAAGACCAGGGCGGCGCGGGGATTTTCCGCAAGGTCGCGCCCTTTGCGGCTGTCGTAGTGGGTAAAGAATACGAAGCCCCGGTCGTCGCACCCTTTGAGCAGCACCACCCGGGCGGAGGGCCTGCCGGAGCGGTCGGCCGTGGCCAGGACCATGGAGGTGAAATCGTCGGGGTGGGCCGCCTTGGCTTCCCCGAGCCACTTCAGGAACTGGGCCACGGGATTGGGATCCAGGTCCCGCCTCCGCAGCCCGTCGCGAATGTACTCCCGCCGCACGTCGGCCACGTTCATTCAGATATCTCCTTCGCGCACTGGCGACTCATTGTATCCACGGAACGGGCCGTGTCTCCCCGGCACGAACACCGGCGCGGCTTTCGGCACTTGAAGTCGGGCCTTTGCACCACAAATATCGATCACAGGGTCTTCGCCTGACGGGCGGTGTTTAAAAACGATCAATTCACCCGTAAACCTGCTTCATACAAAGAGTTTAGCGTCCATATTAAGTTCATCCTTCGTCTTGATTTACGCCTATGTTACGCTTTACACTTGAGATCGAGAGAGGATGCCGATGGCAGTCAATCTACAGAGAAGCACGCTTGAAGAGAGCCCGGCCCTGCGCCGGTTGCGTGCCGTCCTCCCCCAGGACTTCCAGCGGCACGTCCGCAGCGCGCGGGAGCTCGACCGGGAGCTGCGCGACGCTCAGGAGACGGAATCCGAAGCGACCCTGCGCACCGCGGTCCCCGCTCTGGACCGCCTGCTCGACGGGGGTCTTCCCCGCGGGCAGCTCGTGGAGCTGGTGGGCTCCCGCAGCAGCGGCCGCTTCTCCACCGTTCTCGCCGTGCTCGCCGCGGCCACGAGCATAGGCGAAGCCGCGGTCCTGGTCGACCTGGGCGACGGGCTCGACCCCGCCGCGGCCGAGGCCCTCGGGTCCGACCTCCAGCGTCTGCTCTGGCTGCGGCCGCACAACCTCAAGCAGGCCCTGGCCGCGGCCGAGATGGTGCTCGCGAGCGGCTTTCCCCTGGTTGCCATGGATCTCGGCATGCCGCCGGTCCGCGGCGGGCGCGGCTTGGAGGCCGCCTGGCTGCGGCTCGCCCGTGCCGCCCGCGCACACAACGCGGCGTTCCTCGTTTCCACCCCCTATCGGGTGAGCGGCACGGCCGCGGGCGTGGTCCTCAAGGCCGAGCGCGCCCGCGCCGCGTGGCAGGGGGAGGACGGCGCCATCCGGCTCCTGAGCGGCGCCTCGGCCCGCCTGCAGCTGGAGAAGAAGCGCGGACGGCTCCCCGGCCAGAGCGAGGAGATGAGGCTCGCTCTCGGAGAGGTGCCCCTCGCCGGGAAGAAGACCCCTCCCCTGCCCTCCCCTGCTTTGCAGGAGAGGGAGTCCCCGCCCGTCCGGAGAACAGAATTGCTCCGGGCAGCCGCGGGGTATTGAATGATGCCCGGCCCGCGCATCGCCTGCATCCATCTTCCGTTGTTCCCCCTGGCCGCCCGCTTGCGGAGCGAGCCCGAGCTGGTGCGCGAGGCCGTGGTCGTCACCGAGGGCAACGGCAACGCCGCCCGCGTGGTCGCCGGCACCCGCCTGGCGCGGGAGGCCGGGGTCAAGCCCGGCCATACCCTGCCCCAGGCGCGGGCCCTCTGCCCCAAGCTGGTGGCCCGCACCCGCGACGAGGAGTGCGAGCGCGCCGCCCAGGAGGCGCTCCTGGAGGTGGCCGAGGCGTTCTCCCCGCGTGTGGAGGATGCCCGCGAAGGGGTTGCCTACGTGGACGTCGAGGGGCTGGAGCGCCACTTCAAGAGCCAATCGCCCGAGCTGGAGCTGGGGCGCGCCCTGGTCGCCGCCGCGGACAAGGCAGGCCTGCCGGCAAGAGTGGGGATCGCTTCGAGCAAGCTCGCTGCCCGGGTCGCCGCCGGCCTCCCAGACTCGCCGGTGATCGTGCCCGAAGGCGAGGAGGCAGCCTTTCTGGCGCCGCTCCCCCTGGCCCGCTTGGCGCCCGAGGTGGAGATCGCCTCGACCCTGGAGCAGTGGGGGGTGCGCTCGATCGGCGATTTCGCCCGCCTCCCCAAGGAGAGGGTGGCGAGCCGGCTCGGCCGCACCGGCCGCGAGCTGCACGCCACGGCGCGCGGCATGGACTCCCGGCCGCTGATCCCGCGCGAGCTGCCGCCGGTCTTCCACGAGGGGACGAACCTGGAGTGGCCCCTGGTCTCGCTGGAGCCATTTCTCTTCGTGGGCCGCGCCGCGCTGGAACGGCTCTGCGAACGGCTGGAGTCGGCCGGACTCGCCTGCCAGCGCCTGGGCCTGGAGCTGCGCCTGGAGCCGGACGGGCACCAGACGCGGACGATCGACATGCCGGCCCCGACCCGGGACGTGAAGACGCTGCTCACCCTGATGAAGCTGAACCTGGAGGAGACGCCGCCGGGTGCGCCCGTGGCCGGATTCACCTTCCTCGCCTGGCCGGACCGTCCGCGCGAGGCGCAGCTCTCGCTCTACGGCCCGGCCGCGCTGTCGCCGGACAAGCTCGCCACCACCCTGGCCCGCCTCTTCGCCCTGCTCGGCCCCGACCGCGTCGGCTCCCCTCGCCCGGTGGACGGCTACCGTCCCGAGCGCTTCTCGCTGGTGGAGTACACGCCTCCCCCGCCGCCGGAGGTCCGCCGCGAGCCCCGCGCGGGCCGCGGCCTGCTCGCCGTGCGGGTGCTCCGCCCGCCGCTGGCCCTGGAGGTGATCGCGGAGGATCAACAGCCGGTGGAGGTCCGCACCCTCGTCCAGGACGAGTCGGAGAAGCGCCCCCGGATCGAGGGCCGGGTCAAGGTCGCCTCCGGACCCTGGGGATTGGAGGAGGGCTGGTGGACCGAGGAGCCCACCGGCCGGGACTACTGGGATGTGGAGCTGGCCGGCGGGATCTACCGGATCTACCGGGACCGCGCCACGGGCGAGTGGTTCGCAGACGGCATCTACGATTGAGACGGCATCACGAGCACGCTGCAGGGAGCCTCGCGGGTCACGTCGGCGGCCACGCTGCCGATGGCGAACCGGTCGAAGCCGCCCATGCCATGGGTGCCAAGCAGGACCAGGTCGGGATGGTAGCCCGCGATCTCCGCGAAGATCTCCGCCCGGGTATTGCCCGTGCGCACCTTGCGCGCCACCTGCACGCTCCCCGCGTGCGCCTCCACGAAGCGCTCCAGCTTCTCCGCCGCGAGGCGGTCGATCTGCTCGGGGGTGAGCTCGAACGACGTCTGCCGCTCGACCACGCTGAGCACGAAGAGCGCCTCGACCTCGGGCGCCGGCCCCAGCTTGGAGAGCACGCCCAGGCCGCGCCCGAACGCCTCGGCCGAGAGGAGCGACAGGTCCACCGGAGCGAGCACCTTCTGCGGAGGGACCCGCAGGCCGCCGCGCACCACCAGGACCGGGCAGTGGGCGCGGCGCAGGACGCGGTCGGCCGTCGATCCCAGGCGGCGGTGGAGGCGACCTCCGGCCGTCGCGCCCAGGATCAGGAGGTCGGCGCCGATCTCCTCGGCCAGCTCGGGCAGCATCCGGTGCGGCGCTCCCCTGCGGACGGTCAGGCCGTGGAGCTCGCTCTCCGCGATTCCCGCCTGCCGCGCCTGCTCCGCCAATGCCTCGCGGGACTGCTGCTCCTCCCGCGCCAGAACGGAATCGTCGATCCCCGCCCCCAGCTCGCTCAGATAGACCACGGGCGGCGCAAACGAAAAGGCCACATGAACCTTGGCCCCGGCTGCGCGGGCCACCTGCACGCCGGTGCTCACCAGGGCATCGCTGTCGCTGTCTAGATCGGTCCCGATGAGGACCGTTCGGATGTCGTTCATGGGCGGAGTATATGGGGGGAGGGCAGAAAGAACGAACCGCGGCGCCAGGCCGCGGTCCAGAGTGTCTGAGTGTCAGTGCTCCCTCTCCCCCGGTACAGGAGAGAGGGCTGGGGAGAGGGGTATGGGATCAGCTCTTAGAAGCGCCAGACGATACCGGCGTTCACACCAAGTCCGTCGAGACGGAAGGCGACGTCGTCCTCGACGTCATCCGGGAATCCGTCCTCGTCCTCGGTGATCGTGGCTTCCATGTTGCGGTAGATGGCCTCGGCCATGAACGTGAGACCCGAGTCCCTCTGGCCGAACTCGGTGCCGAGGACGGCGTAGTAGCCCACCTCGTCATCGATGTCGCCTTCGGTGGTGTCCAGTAGGTAATAGCCGGCTCCGCCCCCGATGTACGGGTTGAAGGCCGAGCCTTCGGCGAAGTCGAAACGCAAGCCGGCCTCGAGCGGGATGGCGCTGACCTCGAAGTCAAAACGCTCGGGCTCGGTGTCGGCGGTCACGTCGGAGAAATAGGTACCCCGCAGCTCGACGAAGCGGCCAAGGCGGACCTTCGCACCGGCCCCCAGGGCCTCGTCGGCGTCCTGCGTGTTCCAGTAGGAGCCGAACACGCTGAAATCGGCGGCCGAAGCGGGAACCGCCAGTATGGCTAACGCGGCTACAGCGAACAAAATGGTCTTTTTCACGACTACACCTCCGTTGGTGCTTTCTCGCAACCCATTCCCTCCACGGAGTTGCGACTCGGTTACTTCCCCGGGCCGGGACAACCTGGCCCTTCCACCGCGGCAGACGAGCGCCGCAAGGCTCGTCAGCCGCTAACATGCGCACGTTGCAGTAGGCGTGCCAGGTCAGGAGATGCGGAAGCGGGGCTCGGAGATGCGCTCGCTGGCTGCGGGATAGCCTTCGGGTTCCCCGGGCGGCCTCACTTGCGCCGGTTGGCCTGCAGGATCCGCTTGCGTATCCGAAAGGTGACAGGCGTGACCTCCACCAGCTCGTCCTCGCGGATGAACTCCAACGCCTGTTCCAGGTTCATCACCAGCGGCGGCACCAGGCGGATGGTGTCATCCGAGCCCGAGGCGCGCATGTTGGTGAGCTTCTTCTCCGTGGTGATGTTGACGTCGAGGTCGTTGTTGCGGTTGTGCTCCCCCACCACCATGCCCTCGTAGACCTCCTCGGTGGGCGCGCAGAACAGCACGCCGCGCGGCTGCAGGTTTTCGATCGCATAGGCGGTGGTGCGGCCCGACCGGTCGGAGACCAGGGCGCCGTTGGCGCGGTGCGCGATGTCCCCGTGCCAGGGATCCCAGCCCTCGAACAGGTTGTTCATGATGCCGGTGCCGCGGGTGTCGGTCAGGAACTCGGTGCGGAACCCGATCAGGCCGCGCGACGGCATGCGGAACTCCATCCGCACGCGGCCGGAGCCGTGGTTGACCATCTTCATCATCCGCCCGCGGCGCACGCCGATCTTCTGGGTGACCACGCCGATGTGCTCCTCCGGGCAGTCGACCACCACCATCTCCATGGGCTCGTGGATCTTGCCGTCGACGGTGCGGGTGATGACCTCGGGCTTGCCCACCGACAACTCGTAGCCTTCGCGGCGCATGATCTCGATCAGGATCGCGAGCTGCAGCTCGCCGCGGCCGGAGACCTTGAACGCCTCCGGCGTGTCGGTGGGCTCGATGCGGATCGAGACGTTGACCAGCGACTCGCGCTCCAGCCTCTCCTTGAGCTTGCGCGAGGTCACGTGCTTGCCGTCGCGGCCGGCAAAGGGCGAGTCGTTGATCGAGAAGATCATGGAGATGGTCGGCTCGTCGATCTGGATGGGCGGCAGGGCCATGGGGCGCTCGCGGTCGGAGAGGGTCTCGCCGATGCTCACCTCGTCGATACCCGCGACCGCCACGATGTCGCCGGGGCCGGCCTCGGAGATCTCCACCCGCTTCAGGCCGTCGTAACCGTAGAGCATCGTCACCTTGACCGGCAGCGGCTCGCCCTCGAGACGGCAGAGCAGCACCTCCTGCCCCTTTTTGACACTGCCGTTGAACACCCGTCCGATCGCCAGCCGGCCCACGTAATCGTCGTAGTCGAGGGTGATGAATTGGAGTTGCAGCGGCATCTCCGAATCGAACACCGGGGCCGGCACGCTGCGCACGATCTCCTGGAACAGCGGCTCCAGGGTCAGCCCGGTGCCCTCGGGCTCGCGGTGGCAGAGGCCCGCGCGGGCGTTGCAGTAGAGGATCGGAAACTCGAGCTGGTCCTCGGTTGCGTCGAGGTCGATGAAGAGGTCGTAGACCTCGTCGACCACCTCGGCGATGCGGGCATCCGGCCGGTCGATCTTGTTGATCGCCACGATCGGCTTGAGGTTGGCCTCCAGCGCCTTGCGCAGCACGAAGCGGGTCTGGGGAAGGGGGCCTTCGCTCGCGTCGACGAGGAGGAGGACGCCGTCCACCATCTTCAGGGTGCGCTCCACCTCGCCGCCGAAATCGGCATGGCCGGGTGTGTCCACGATGTTGATCCGCGTGCCGCGGTAGTGGATGGACGTGTTCTTGGCCATGATCGTGATGCCCTTCTCACGCTCCAGGTCGATGGAGTCCATGACGCGCTCCATGACGCTCTCGTTGGCGCGGAAGATCCCGCTCTGCCAGAGCATGGCGTCGACGAGAGTCGTCTTGCCGTGGTCGACGTGGGCGATGATGGCCAGATTGCGGACGTCTTCTCTTCTCTGCTGACTCAAGCGTTCCTCTCTCTTCTTTCCGGGAAATGGGCGGACCTGTGGCGGGCCACTCCGTCGAGGGGGCGCGAAGGATAACACAGGGATGGGTGCCCTGGATTCCGCGGCCCGATTCAGGTTATGCTGAACGGGCATAACGAAGGACCATCCAGGAGCCCAACATGCGTTCATTCGCCGCCGTTCTGATCCTCCTCGCGTCCGCCCTGCCCGCTTCGGCCGGGGTTGGCGCCTGGACCCCGCTGGGCCCCGACGGAGGAGAGGTCTCCTCGCTCGTGGCAGACTCATCCGATCCGGAGACCGCCTACGCCGGCACGGCCGCGGGCCTCTACAAGACCAGCGACGGAGGGCAGAGCTGGAGCCAGCTCCGCCCCGAATGGGCGCTCCTGCTCGGCCTCGCCGGCGATACGCTCTACGTAGACTTCCTTTTCGACGACGGCCTGGTCAAGAGCACCGACGGCGGCCAGACGTGGACCCCGGCTTCCACCCTCCCCGCGGACGTTTTCAGGGTGGTCGCCGATCCGCGCAAGCCGAGCCGGGTCTGGGCCACCGGACGCACCATCTACCTCAGCGAGGACGGCGGCGCCACCTGGCGGGCGCTCGCGCGGCCCAAGGGCAGCGCCAAGGACCTGCTGTCGGAGCTGGCCTTCGAGCCGGCAGGCCAGGGGCTCTATGCCGCCTTCACGAACGGCGTTTTCCGCAGCCCGGACCTGGGCAAGACATGGCAGCGCGGCGGCCGCTTCGCGGGCAAGGCCGAGCTGCTGCGGCATCTCGCGGTCGGTGCCGGAAATCCACCCGTCCTCTATGCCGCCACCGATAACGGGCTCTTCCGCAGCCTGAACCGTGGAAACAAATGGCAGCGGATCGGAGCGGTGGCGCTCAAGGGCCACATTCTGGACATCCTGACTGCCGGCGGCCGCGTCTACGTCTCGGTCGAGGGCGCCGGGATCTTCTACAGCTCCAATCAGGGGGCGACCTGGACCCGGGGAATCGGATCGCCGCCGCACACCCGGCATCTGGCGGCGGCCCCCGGCGTGCTCTACGCGGGGACCGCTGCGATCGGAGAGCCGGGCGGCCCCTACCGCAGCCTCGACAGCGGAGCCACCTGGGAGCGGGTCAGCAACGGCGTCCGTGCTCTGTCGGTGACCGACGTGGCCGTGGATCCGGCCAACCCGGATGTCCTCTATGCCAGCGCCGGCAGCTCGGGCCTGCTGCGGAGCACCGATCGCGGCGCCACCTGGGAGATCGTGAACCTGGGGAACAGCAAGGGAGACCCCCTGTTCGGCGTCAGCAGGGTTCTCTTCGATGCGGCGTCCATCTACGCCCTTGGCGCGAATTTCAGGAGCGACGACGGCGGCGAGACCTGGCAGCGCTTCGAGGATCCTCCGCTTCCGTACGTCCTCTCGATCGTGCTCGACCCGCGCCAGCCCGGTGCCCTCTGGGCCTCCGGGCTGGGCCTGGCCCATTCGGACGACCGGGGAGAGCACTGGACCCCGGTAGGCGTCTCCGAGCTGTCCGACCTCTTCTTGTATACGGTCCAGGTCGACCCGCGCGACCCCCGGGTCCTCTACGTGGCGGGTCACACCCAACCTTCGGGCGGCGGCGATCCGGAGACCGTCTTCCCCCGCCTGCTCCGCAGCGCCGACGGAGGCGCGACCTGGCAGCGGCGCGACGCGGGGATCGAAGCCGATGCCATCAGCGACCTGGCTCTGGACCCGGCCGCTCCCGACACCCTGTACGCCGCCACCAACACCGGGCTCTTCCGCAGCACGGACGCCGGCCAGACGTGGGCACTGTCCGGGCTTCACGATTGGGTCGAGACGGTCGTCGCGGCCCCCACCACGCCGACGACGATCTACGCCGATGTGGATGGACGCGGCATCCAGCGCAGCATAGATGGCGGTCAGACCTGGACCCCGGTGGACACCGGAGGCCGGGGACGGCTGCGCCTCCTCGCGATCGATCCGCACGACCCGGACCGGATCTACGCCGGCGCCTTCTACGGCGGCATCTTCACCTACGAGACACCTTGACGCACTTGACGCTTGGCGCTATCCTGACGCCATGGCAACGGCGACCTTCATCGACGAGGTGACACGGCACTTGAAGAGAGCCCTGGAGGAGCGGCGGAGCTCCTACGCGGAGCACGGCCGCTCCCTGGAAGAGATCGGCCCGCCCGAGGAGCTGGCCCGCCGGATGGTGGGCGTCGTGCCCGAGCCTTCGCGTTGGGACGACCTCCTCGGACCTTTCTACACCACCTCCAAAGTGGCCGAGATCCTCGGCGGCGTCTCCCGCCAGGCCATCGCCGACCGGCGTGAGCGTCACACCCTCCTCGCCTTGAAGACGGCGGACGGCACCCTCGTCTACCCCAACTTCCAGTTCAACGACCACAACGAGGTCCTGGCCGGCCTGCCGGAAGTCCTCCAATGCTTCCGTGGCCAGCGCGGGGACAACCGCATCGACGACTGGTCTCTCGCCGGCTGGCTGGTTTCGAAGTTCCGGACCCTCGACAGCCGCTCGCCCGTGGAGTGGCTGCGCCTCGGCCGCGATCCGGAGCCGGTCCTGCGCCTCGCGCGCGCGGCCGCAAGCCGCCTCTCCGAGTGAGCCGTCCCCGGCAGACCCCGAGCCTCGACCTTCCCCCGGACGACCTCGCCGGCTTTCCGGCCCGGCCCCTCTCCCCGGACACTCCGCTGTTCCGCGTCGTCCGCAAGGGCCGCAACCCCTGGTGGTTCGGCAGCGGCATGACGGGCCGCTTCGACCTCCCCGAGCCGGACGGCACCTGCTACCTGGCCGGCGATCCGCTGAGCGCGCTGCTCGAGCTGATCGGGTCGGACGTCGAAAGCGGCGCCGTCTCCTCCGACTTCTTCCGCGAGCGCCGGCTGCGCGAGCTGCGGGTGCCCGAAGAGATCGAGCTGTCCGACCTGACCGCCCGCAAAGCGAGCGGCTTCGGGATCACCGCCGAGATCGGCTCGCTCGTCCCCTACACCGTCCCGCAGGCCTGGGCGGCGCGGCTGCGCGCCGAGGGCTCGGGCGGAGCCATCTACTGGCTGCGGCACGACCCTTCCCGCTCGGAGGGGTATGCCCTGTTCGGCCCCCACGGCGAGCGGAAGCGCTGGAAGAAGGGCAAGGAGCTGCCGATCTCGCGCGAGCTGATCGAGCGGCTCGAGGAGGTCTGTGGGATCGCGGTCCTCCCCGTGCCAAGGGCGAGCCAGTTGCGGATCATCGGGGAATGAGCTGCCGAGAGGCTCTGCTAAACTGTGGGCACTATGGGATCTTCTGCGATGCAAGCCTACAAGACGGCAGCCAAGATCGAGAGGGAAGGCGAGCTGCGTCTCTTGGACCTTCCGTTTCATGCCGGTGACGAGGTAGAGGTCATTCTCCTCCGCCGGCAGACGACTCAGCCCGGCGGCAACCCGTATCCACTCCGCGGGCTGCCGATCCGCTACGATGACCCGACCGAGCCAGTTGCAGAGGAAGACTGGGAAGCCCTTCAGTGATCCTCCTGGATACCCACATCTGGGTATGGTGGGTCCATGGAGACAGTCGTCTGCGGACCTCGTCGCTGGACCTCCTCAAAGAACACGAGGACAGCGGGCTTGGCGTCAGCATCATCTCCTGTTGGGAAGTAGCCAAGCTCGTAGAACACAAGCGTCTCGACCTTCCCACCCCAGTCGAAGAATGGATTGAGCAGGCGCTCCGGTATCCCGGGATTGTCCTACTCGAACTGACGCCGCGCATCGTCATAGAAGCCACCCAGCTCCCGGGAAGCTTTCATCGGGATCCAGCAGATCAGTTGATCGTAGCAACGGCTCGTGTTCACGGGAGCCTTCTTGCCACTGCCGATCGCAAGATCCTGGATTATGAAAGCGTCGGGACCCTCGACCTGCGCTCCTAGTCATCAAGGGCGGCCCTTCCGATAAGATGCCCCCCATGGCAAATCTCGCGGGAAAGACCCTGTTCATCACCGGCGCCAGCCGGGGCATCGGCAAGGCGATCGCGCTCCGGGCGGCGGCCGACGGCGCCAACATCGTCATCGCCGCCAAGACCACGGAGCCCCACCCCAAGCTGCCGGGGACGATCTACTCCGCGGCCGGGGAGATCGAGGCCGCGGGGGGTAGGGCCCTGCCCCTGCAAGTTGACATCCGCGAGGAGGATCAGGTCTACGGGGCGGTGGAGAAAGCCGTTGCGGCCTTCGGGGGGATCGACGTGCTGGTCAACAATGCGAGCGCCATCAACCTGACGCCGACCCTCCAGACGCCCATGAAGCGGTTCGACCTCATGTGGGGGGTGAACGCCCGCGGCACGTTCCTCTGCTCCCAAGCCTGCATCCCCCATCTCAAGAAGTCGACGAACCCGCACATCCTGACCCTCTCGCCGCCGCTCAACATGAACCCGCAGTGGTTCAAGAACCACACGGCCTACACCATGTCCAAGTACGGCATGAGCATGTGCGTGCTGGGGATGGCCGAGGAATTCAAGGACGACGGCATCGCGATCAATGCCCTCTGGCCGAGGACGGTGATCGCCACCGCGGCGCTCGCCATGCTCGGCGGGATGATCAACCCGGACAATTGCCGCACGCCCGAGATCCTGTCCGACGCCGCCCACGCCATCCTGACCCGCGACAGCCGCTGCTGCACCGGCAACTTCTACATCGACGAGGACGTGCTCCACGAGGCGGGTATCACCGACTTCGGCAGGTATGCCGTCAAGCCGGGCGAGCCGCTGGCGACCGACCTATTCCTCGACTGATCCCTTCTTCTCCCGGAGCTGGTCGATGGTGTCGAAGGCATGCCGCAGGTGGGGTACCACGATGCTCCCGCCCACGATCAGGGCGACGTTCAAGGCATCATGGAGCTCCTCGTCGCTCCAGCCGACCTCCACGCACTGGTCCAGGTGGTAATCGATACAGTCGTTGCAGCGCAGCACTGCCGAGGCCACCAGGCCGAGCAGCTCCTTGGTGCGGCCGTCGAGGGCACCGTCGCGGTAGGCGGCGGTGTCGAGGTTGAAGAAGCGCTTGATGCCGAGGTGCTCGGATTCGAAGATGCGCTCGTTCATGCGCTTGCGGTAGCTGCGGAACTCGTCGATGTCCTTGGCCATGTAAGCCTCCGGTCAGGTGCGGACGAAGGTGCCGCGCTCGGGGTCCTTGCGGATGCCCGGGAAGGTGAGGACGCGGCCGTGCGCCACGCAGTAGATCCCGGGCGGAAGGACGCCGCTGGCGAAGATCGCCTCGGTGAGGTTCTGCAGCGCGTCGGACTGCTTCATCTCGAAGGGGCGCATGGCCCCGGTCAGGACGACGGGGATGCGCGGCTCGGGGATTTTGTCGTAAAGCCACTGTCCGGTGACGGCGAGGGTGTCCGTGCCGTGGAGGATCACGAGGCCGCCGCCCTCCCCTTCCCCCACTCCGCACATGGCGCGGACGACTTCGACGATCCGGCCGCGGTCGTCGTCGGTGAGGAACTGGCTGTCCTTGCTCATCAGCTCGAGGACGTTGACCTCCGTGTCCTCCAGGCGCAGCTCGGAGAGCATGCGCCGCACGATGGACCGCCGGTTGGCGAGCTCGCCGGAAAGCTCGTCGTAGGTCTTCTCGATGGTACCGCCTGTGGTGATCAGGGTGACGATTCGCACGGCGCGGACTCTACCGCGTCCGGGGCCATCCCGGATACTCCGCGCCCGTACCCCGAGCTTCTCGGGGGTATCCCCGAGCTTCTCGCGGGCATCCTTGAGCTTCTCGGGCGCATCCCTGAGTCGCTCGGGGATTTCCCTGAGTCGCTCGGGGATTTCCCTGAGTCACTCGGGGATTTCCCTGAGACGCTCGGGGAACTCCCCGAGTCGCTCGGGGAAATCCGCTCCCGGAAAAGCCCCCTGCAGCTCCTCCGTCGTCACCTCCCGCCACTTCCCTGCCGGCAGCTCCCCCAGCTCCAATCCCCCGAACGACACCCGCTTCAGCTTCGTCACCTCGTGCCCGATGGCGGCCAGCATGCGGCGGATCTCGCGGTTCTTCCCCTCGGTCAGCTCGATGACCAGGTGCGTCTCCCGCTTCGAGCGCTTGCGGACGGTCACCGAGCCAGCGACCAGCCGCTCCCTTTCGCGGGCCTGCTCGTCGGTCAGCTCTCCCCGGACCGTCACCAGGTAGACCCGCGGCACTTCATTCGTCGGGTCGGTTATCCAATCGGCGAAGCGGGTGTCATTCGTAAGAAGGAGAAGGCCCGAGGTGGCGGCATCGAGACGGCCGACGGGCACGACGTGGGCGTCAAGGCCCTCCAGGCAGGCGTAGACGGTGGGCCGGCCATCGGGGTCCGAACGGGTGGTGACCACCCCTCGCGGTTTGTGAAGGAGGACAGTCATGGGACGCGGTTTCTCGGCAGGATGTCCGTCTATCTCGATACGGACCCGTTCGGGCACCACCTCGAAGAGGGGATCGGTCACGGGACGGCCGTCCACGGCCACCCGCCCTTCGCGCACCAGGGCCCGGGCCTCCGTTCGGGAGGCCAGGCCCAGCTTGGATAGCGCCCTTTCGAGAGGGACCTGCCCTTTTTTCATCGTTACCTGCAACGAAACGAGGGCCCGCGCGCCTGTTATTGACGGACCACCAAGCCCATGAAAGCATTTCAGAAACCCACCCACCATGCAGCAGGAGGTCCACGGTGAAGGCCAAGCTCCCCATGATGCTCGACGATCCGGAGACGTCCAAGCATGCCGGCCTGGACGACTTCGAGCTGTTCGAGACCCGCGACGAGGACTTCTTTCTCGACGGCCCGGTCAGCCGCCGCGTGGCCGTTCTCGACTTCGATGCCGCCACTGGCTCCGTCCTGCCGGGCGCCCGCTTCGTCGATCCGGGCAAGCGCAAATTCGGCAGCTACGACTGTCCCGCCGAGGAGGGCATCTACGGCCGCTCGTTCCAGCAGGTCAGCGCCTTCGCCACGGTGCTCCGCACCATGTACCTGTACGAGGAGCCCGACTCCCTCGGCCGGCGGCTCACCTGGGCGTTCGACGCGCCGCAGCTCCTCCTCGTGCCCCGGGCAGGCGAGAAGGCCAACGCCTTCTACGAGCGCGAGTCGCACAGCCTGCAGCTCTTCTACATCTCGCGCTTCGAAAAGCCGCCCGCTTGCGCCTGCCTTTCGCGCGACATCATCGCCCACGAGACCGGCCACGCGATCCTCGACGGCATCGCTCCCGACCTCTACAGCTCGCTCACGCCGCAGTCGCTCGCGCTGCACGAGGCGGTCGCCGACCTCACCGCCCTGCTGATGTCGTTCCGCAGCACCAAGCTCCGCCAGGCGGTGCTCAAAGAGACGAAGGGCTCCATCGCCGACTCCAGCGCCTTCAGCACGGTCGCGCCCGAGTTCGGCCAGGCTCGCGATCCCGCCATGCGCTACCTGCGCTCGCTCCTGAACAACAAGACGCTCGACCGCGAGGACAAGTCGCTCGACGAGAACGGCGTGCCCAACCGGGTCAACCGCTACGAGCCGCACTCGCTGAGCGAGGCGCTCTCCGGCGCGCTCTACACGGTCATGGTCAAGATCCACGGCTCGCTGGCGACCGACTACTCCGCTTCGGGCAAGGCCCTGTTCGTCGGCGCCGAGCGGTTCAAGCGGATGATCCTGCGCGCTCTGGATTACCTGCCGCCGGGCGAGGTCTCCTTCGGCGACTACGGCCGGGCCATCCTCGCCGCGGACCAGGCCGCCCATCCCAAGGACGGGCAGGAGCGCGAGTGGATCTGCGACGAGTTCGTCCGCCGCGCCCTGGTGCCCGACAAAAAAGCCCTGGAGGTCGAGACCAACGTGCGCTACGAGCCGCTCGCCGAGGCCGACCTGCAAACGCTCGCCGACAGCGACTGGGCGGCCTACCAGTTCGCGGACAAGAACCGGGACCTCCTCGGCATCCCCGCCGGGCTCCCGTTCCGCGTGCGCCCGCGGCTCGACACGACCAAGCTCTACTACCTGGCCAAGGGGGCGAAGCCCCAGCCGATCCGCGAGCTGATCTTCAAGGTCTCCTGGGACCAGGTAGAGCCCAACGGCACGGGCTCGCCGTTCGCGGGGAAGCGCCAGATCACCGTGGGCACCACCCTCGGGATCGACTGGGAGACCCGCACCGTGCGGGCCCGGCTCACCTCGCAGTGGAAAGGCGAGCAGGAGTCCGACCGCGACGAGATGCTGAAAAAGCTCGCCGCCGCGGGCGCGCTGGAGGATGGGCGCTCGGGCCTCCACGTCGAGTCGAGCAACGGACTGATGCGCGTCCGCGGCACGGCCCGCATGCTCCACATCGCCGGAGCCGTCTCCTCGTCCGAGCCAGGGGTGCCGGTCCCCAGGCCGGCCCCGGCTTCCACACGGCCGATTCCACCGCCCGGCGTCGATGCCGGCGCGTTCTACGATCTCGTTGAGTACCGTCGCCGCAGTTAGAGAAAGGATGGAGAGCATGCCCGAAGAAGAGAAGGTCCCGCACGTCTGTCTCGACATGATCCTGCCGCCCGAGCTGCAGGTGGATGCCGCGGAAAGGGCTGTCGAGGAGAACCCCTCGAACCTGCCGGTCTTCCGCCACCGCCCCGGCATGGGAGTCGCGCCCTCGCCCTTGCAGCTCGCGCTCGTCACCGGCAAGAAGTGGCAGAACGGCCGCACCCTGCACGTCCGCTTCCTCGAAGGCGTGCCACAGATCCAGGCCAAGGTGAAGCAGTTCGCCATGCAATGGACCCAGTTCGCCAACATCAAGCTGGAGTTCGACAACAGCCCCGACGCCGAGATCCGCATCGCCTTCCAGAAGGACGGCTCGTGGTCCTACATCGGCACCGACAACCTGGCGATCCCCAAGAACCAGTCGACCATGAACTTCGGCTGGTTCACGACGTCCACCCCGGACGAGGAGATCGAGCGCACGGTGGTGCACGAGTTCGGCCACGCCCTGGGCTGCATCCACGAGCACCAGCATCCCGAGGCCGGCATCCCCTGGGACAAGGACGCGGTCTTCCGCTACTACACGGGGCCGCCAAACAACTGGACCCGCGCGCAGGTGGAGACCAACCTCTTCCAGAGGTACAGCGCCACCCAGACGCAGTTCTCCGCGTTCGACACCAGGTCGATCATGCTCTACCCGGTGGACAACGCCCTGACCCTCGGGAACTTCGAGATCGGCTGGAACAAGAAGATGTCGGACATGGACAAGGAGTTCATCGGCGTCGCCTATCCCCTGGACAAGAACGCGAAGCCGCAGGGAGAGGAGCTCAAGGTCGGCTCCACCGTCTCCGCCTCGATCGGCAAGCACGGCGAGGAGGACCTCTACAGCGTCAAGATCGACGGCGCCGGGAAGTACCGGTTCGAGACCCAGGGGAGCACCGACGTGATCATGGCGCTGCTCGGCCCGAACGACCTGAAGAAGCTCGTGGCCGAGGACGACGACAGCGGCCAGGGCCGCAACGCCCTGCTCACCGCCCAACTGCAGCCGGGCGACTACGCGCTGCGGCTCCGCCACTTCAGCCCGACGGGCACGGGCAGCTACAAGGTGTCGGCGAGCAAGGCGTAAGGATCATCCCTCTGTAGGGGCACCCCTTGTGGGTGCCCCTCCGGAGGGCGGCTACAAGCGCCGCCCCTACGCCAAGGTTCTACGGGGTAGCCGTAGCCGGAGCTTTCGACCCGATGCCGGAGAAGTCGACCCGCGGCGCGGTTTCGGCTCCGGGCTGGGCCTCGAAGTACGGCCTCGGAGAGAAGCCGAAGATGTTGGCGAACAGGGCCGTCGGGAAGCGCTTGATCCGGGTGTTGTAGTCCTGCGCCACCTCGTTGAAGCGGCGGCGTTCCACGACGATCCGGTTCTCGGTGCCCTCGAGCTGGTTCATCAAGTCCTGGAAGGCCGCAGTGGAGCGCAGCTCCGGGTAGCGCTCGACCACGACCAGCAAACGGGACAGCGCCGAGGACAGCTGGTCCTGGGCCTGCTGGAACTGTTGGAACTTGGCGGGATCGTTGAGGATCTCGCTGGTCGCCTGCGGGCTGACCTGGCCGACGCGCGCGCGCGCCTCGACCACGTCGGTGAGCGTGCCGCGCTCGAAGTTGGCCGAGCCCCGCACCGTGGCCACCAGGTTGGGGATCAGGTCGGCACGGCGCTGATAGACGTTCTGCACCTGCGCCCATTGCGCCTCGACGGCCTGCTGAGAGCCGACCAGCCCGTTGTAGGAGCCGATGCCCCAGAGGACCAGCAGGACCAGCACTCCCGCCACTACCAGACAGCCGATGTTTTTCATCTCTCCTCCCTCCTCGGGTGGATGATACAGTCACGCGGCATGTTGCAATACCTGGACCTCCTCCGGCACATCCTGGAGCGCGGGGTCGAGAAATCCGACCGGACGGGGACCGGGACGCTCAGCGTCTTCGGCTACCAGATGCGCTTCGACCTGGCGCAGGGCTTTCCGGCCCTGACCACCAAGAAGCTCCATCTGCGCTCGATCATCCACGAGCTGCTGTGGTTCCTCTCGGGCAGCACCAACGTCGCTTACCTGCGCGAGCACGGGGTGACGATCTGGGACGAGTGGGCGGATGAGAACGGCGAGCTCGGTCCGGTCTACGGCAAGCAGTGGCGCTCCTGGCCCACGCCGGACGGCGGCAGCATCGACCAGATTGCCAAGGTCCTCGACCAGATCCGGCGCAACCCGGACTCCCGTCGCCATATCGTGAGCGCCTGGAACGTGGCCGAGGTGGACCAGATGAAGCTTCCCCCCTGCCACAGCCTGTTCCAGTTCTGGGTAGCGGACGGCCGCCTCTCCTGCCAGCTCTACCAGCGCAGCGCCGACGTGTTCCTGGGCGTGCCGTTCAACATCGCCTCCTACGCGCTGCTCACCATGATGGTGGCCCGCGCCACGGATCTCGAGCCGGCCGAGCTCATCCACACGCTCGGCGATGCCCATCTGTACCTCAACCATCTGGAGCAGGCGCGGCTGCAGCTCACCCGCGAGCCCCGGCCGCTGCCCCGGATGGAGATCAACCCCGAGGTGAAGTCCCTCTTCGACTACCGCTACGAGGACTTCCAGCTCACCGGCTACGATCCCCATCCGAGCATCAAGGCGCCCATCGCGGTATGAAGGTTACTTTGATCGTTGCCATGGCCCGCAACCGGGTCATCGGGCGGGACAACCGTCTGCCCTGGCGGCTGCCGGCCGATCTGCGGCGCTTCAAGCAGCTCACCATGGGCCACATGCTCCTGGTGGGGCGCAGGACGTTCGAATCCATCGGCCGGCCGCTGCCGGGGAGAACCATGCTCGTGGCCAGCCGCCAGGAAGGCTATATGCCCGAGGGGGTGCGAGTGGTCCGCTCCGTGCAGGAAGCGCTCGACATTGCGAGAGAGGGGGGCGAGACTGAGCTGTTCGTGGCGGGCGGCGCCGAAATCTATCGACAGACCTTGCCGGTCGCCGACCGGCTTCATCTCACACGGATCGAGGAAGACGTACCCGGCGATGCCTATTTTCCCGAATATGACGAGACGCAGTGGAGGCTCACCGATCGCGAGGATCATGGGCCGACGGAAGAAACCCCTTTCGCCTGGTCCTTTCAAGTCTACGAGCGTGCGTGAGCGCCGCTGGTTCTGGCTGCCCCTCCTGGTCGCCATCTCGTGCGGCGCCGGGGATGGTTCCACGGAGACGCACCTCCAGGCGGCATCGGTCACGGACAAGGCGCCCGTGTTCCTGATCGCGCTGGAGGACGGCGGAGTCGAGGGCCGGCGCCTGGGGTGCGGCGACAGCGCGGTGCCGGTGGAGGTCACGCTGGCCCGCCGCGGTCCGGCGCTCAAGGGGGCGCTGGAGGCGCTGCTCACCCTGCGCGAGACCTGGGATTCGCGCACCGGCTTCTACAACGCGCTCCACGGCTCGCGCCTGGAGCTCGACCGCATCGAGCGCGCCGGACCCGAGGCCCGGATCCACCTGAAGGGTTACCTGGAGGTCGGCGACAAGTGCGACAGCCCGCGGGTGCTCTCTCAGCTCACCGAGACCGCGCTGCAGTTCGCCGACGTGCAGCGGGCCACGTTCTATCTGGAGGGGAAGCCCTTGGCGCCGTTGCTATCAGGCAGGTAGGGGCGGCCCTTGTGGCCGCCCTCCGGCTTACCGCTGAATCGTGAAGTGCACCGTCAGGTTGTAGTACACCTTCACCGGCCGGCCGTGAAGCGTGGCCGGCTTGAACCGCCAGGTGCGCACCGCGTCCATCGCGGCCTTGTCGAGGCCCATGGGCAGGGCCTTGAGCACTTGCAGGTCGGTCACGTAGCCTTGCTCGTCGATGACCGCCTTGAGGCCCACGAAGCCCTCGATGTTCGCCCGGCGGGCCAGCTCCGTGTAGCGGGGCTGGGTCTTCACCAGGATCTCCGGCTTCGTCACCGCGCCGCCTACGACGATCGGCTCGTCATTCACCGCCTGCTGAGGCTCGGCCGGGCCCGTTCCCGAAGACGGAACGGGGATGGTACCGGTGCTGAAAGGCACGCCGACGAGCGGGTCGCCGCCCTCGGCTCCGCCTTCGTCGACGCCGTTGGGGTCGCCGCCGGCCGGAAGATCGCTGACGAGGTCGCTCACCACCTGCGACGCGACCGGCGCGAGCTCGGTCGGCACGTCCGGGGGCTGCACGATCTGCTGGGGAGTCGGAGGCTTGATCTCCGCCTGCTTGACAACCGCCTCAGTCGGCGGCTTTCCGCTGCCGCGAATGGGGGGCGGCGGCGGAGGCATGCTCACGTAGAAGACGTCGTTCGTCGGGGGATCCGGGAGCTCGGCCACGTCCCAGTAGCTCGCGAACGTGAACGTCGCAAAGGCCGCCAGGTGGATCACGATGGCCATGGGCAGGGAAAACCAGCCACGGCGGGACTTCTTGCGCTCATCCAGACCGATCAGCGAGTGCTCGAACATTGCCGTGCACCTCCAGAATCAGGTTTTGATCGTTCCCCCCGCGGGCCATCCCGAGGTCGGGGTCCAGGAGCGCTCCTAACCTGATTAGAGAGGTGCTGATCGAGGAAAGTTCCTCAGGCCGACACGCTGGTCTCGGCGCGCTGGCGGAACCAGGCGGCCGTGCGCTCGATCCCCTGGCGCAGCCGCAGCGGCTCGGGCCACCCGAGCTCCGACTTGATCAGGCGCGCGTCGACGACCGACCGCTGCTGCTCGCCCGGCTTGGCCGCCCCGTGCTTCGCCTCCAGGTCGGTGCCCACGGCGCGAGCCAGCTCGCGGTAGAGCTCCACGACCGAGGTCTCGACGCCGGTGCCCACGTTGTAGATGTGGAAGCCGGGCTTCCCCACCGCCAGCAGATTGGCCCGCACCACGTCGGAGACGTGCACATAGTCGCGCGTCTGGAGCCCCGGGCCGTTGATCGTCGGCGCCTGGCCGGCGAGGAGCCGGCTGAGGAAGATCGCCACCACCCCGGCCTCGCCGTGGGGGTTCTGCCGCTCGCCGTAAACGTTGGCGTAGCGCAGGCAGGTGGCATTGAGGCCGTAGGCCACGTGGAAGTAGAAGAGGTAACGCTCGAACGAGAGCTTGGAGACGCCATAGGGCGAAACGGGCCGGGCCGGATGCTGCTCGTCGGCCGGGAAGTAGTCCTGCTCGCCGTAGATGGCGCCGCCGGTAGAGGCGAAGACCACCTGCTTGACGCCCCCCTTCTGGGCCGCCTGCACGAGGTTCAGGCTGCCGAGGATGTTCACCTCGGCATCGAAGGCAGGGTTCTCCACCGAGCGCCGGACGTCCATCTGCGCGGCGTGATGAACCAGAACGTCCACCCCGCTATCCCGCACCAGAGCCGCCGCCTCGGGCGAACGGATGTCGAAAACGTGCAGCTCGGCCCCTTCGGGCACGTTCTCCCGCCGCCCGCCGGAAAGGTCGTCGAGGATCAGCACCCGCTCTCCGCGGGCGAGAAAGGCTTCGGCAAGATGAGAGCCGATGAACCCGGCCCCTCCGGTAATGCAAATAGTGCTCTTCATGGCCGGGAGCTTACAGCAAGATCCGGGCCGGCTTTGTAGAAGACCAGCTCTGGCAGCCCGTACCTTCGGCGCATCTGCTCAGCCTCGGTCTCATCGCCCCGGAGCACGGCGATGCGCGCTCCGCTCCAGTCCTTGGGCCGCCAGAGGCGCTCGGTGGGACCCGACCTGAGCGAGATGACCCACACCGGGGTCGTCTCCCCCCGCTCCCAACGGACGACGTTGGCGTGAAAGGCCGCCGGCCAGGTCCGAAAGTAATCGCCGAGCAGGTGTGTCGAGCCCGAGGCCAGGATTGCGTCCGTGTGGGCCCCGAGCCGATCGAGCGCGGTCCGCGCCCGGGCTGGGGAGGGCGCGCCATAGCGCACGGCCGCCACGATCAGCAGCGCCGCGAGCCCCAGGGCGTTGGCGGCCCGGTGCCAGCGCTCCGGCCGACCCTCCAAAAGGAGGATCAGGGCCAGCGCGGGCGCGAGCATGCCCACGACGAGCAGCTCCTCCGCCACGTAGCGAATGCTCCAGCCGTTGTGCTTCGCCCAGTAGGTCGTCCCCATGACGATCAGCTCCCCGAGACCCGCGGCCAGCAGGCTGAGCCCCACTGCGATTGCGAAACGCCGGCGCAGGAGCAGCGCGGCGATCAACAATCCGAGCGCGGCCAGCACCAGGGGAAGGGAGAGATAGTCCGCGGACTTCTCCGCCAGCGTGCGCCAGGCGAGGGGCCAGTCGGCGAGATCGGCCGCGGAGAACGAGGTAGCGTGCCGATAGATCGAGAGCCGCGAGAAGAGCAGGCTGGCTCCGAAGGAGAGCGCCACGGCGGAGAGGGCCAGAGGAGTCCTCCGGCACACCAGCACCAACGGGAAGAGCCAGAACAGGGCCGTGAGCGAGATCCAGAAGGCCAGCAGGAGCAGCCCGAGCCCCGCGAATCGCCAGCGAGATTCCAGCAGAAGCAGCCCGGCGAGCCCGAGCGCGACCGCCTGTCCGGAGGGCTGCATCTGCATGAAGGCGTGGGCTTCGATCTCCTTGCAGCCGATCCAGAGCGCGAGCGTGAGCGCCCCCACGGCAGGCCAGTACGGCCGCGGCACCACGGTCCGGGCGAGCAGGAAGAAAGAGCCCGTGACCGCGAACAGCCGCAGGCCCACCTGGAAGAGCAGGTTGGCGAAGGGCGAGTCGATCGGCAGGCTGAGGAGCGGGATCAGTTGGCCGAAGCGGTTCTGCTCCCAGAAGAACGGGGTCCAGCGGTAGAGGCCCGCGAAGACGGGGATGAGCGAGTCGGCCCGGTGGAACCCGTGCAGGGGCGAGAGGTCCATCCAGACGGCGAGGGCGAGGGCGAACACGGACACACACGGACCAACATGGACTTTCACGGACAGGGCTCCGGCTTCTTGCTGTCCGTGCAGGTCTGTGCTCGTCCGTGTCAGCTTCCGAGCTTCGTGGCGACCGCGATGATGCCCAGGCCTTTGCCGGGGACCAACGGGTCCAGGCGGCGGAGCACCGGCACCATCATGTTGAAGAGCTTGAGCTGCGAGCGGCTGAAGTGCCGCCTCTTCAGGAGCCTGCCGTTCAGGAACCAGCCCGGCACCGCGAAGTGGTTGAAATCGCGGAACAGTTCCGGCTGGAAGCCGGCCTCGCGCAGCTCGCGGCCGAGCATCTCCTTGTCGTAGCGGCAGCGGTGGCCGAGCACCTCGTCGAGCGACGAGTAGAGATGCTGCCCCTGCGGCACGTAGAGCACCAGCTTGCCGCCGGGCTGGAGAGCGTCGTGGATGTTGCGCAGCGACTGCATCGGGTCGCGCACGTGCTCCAGCACGTTGAGGCAGATCACGGTGTCGAACCTGCCGCGCCAGGGCTCGAAGCAGGCGGAATCCTCCAGGTCGATCCGGTCGACCGTGAGGTAGGGCTTGCCCAGGGACAGGTTGCGCAGGTAGTGCAGGTAGTGCGGGTTGATGTCGCTCGCGAGGTAGAGGTCGCGCGGCAGGAGCCAGGAGGTGATGTTGCCGATGCCGGCGCCGATCTCCAGCACCCGGGCTCCCACGTAGGGGGCGATGCTGTCGGCCATCCAGCGGTTGAAGAGCTGGGCCCTCTCGAGGCTGTGCAGGATGTGGGAGCCGTACTCGTCCTCGGTGTAGAGGTCGTCGAGGAGCCAGTACTTGAACATGGCGCGGAAGGCCTTGACCGCGTCCTTCCAGCCGATCTTCTTACCCTCGCGGTAGGTGCGGCCGAGGTAGCTGATCGGCACCTCGAAGATCCGGCACTCGCGCTTGGCGATCTTGGCGGTGATCTCGGGCTCCATGGCGAAGTCGTTGGAGCGGATCGGGATCGACTTGAGCAGCGGCGCCCGGAACATCTTGTAGCAGGTCTCCATGTCCGTCAGGCTCAGGTCGGTGAACCAGTTGCTCATGGCGGTGAGCGCCTTGTTCCCGAGGGAGTGACGGTGATTGAGGACCCGCCGCCGGTCGCTGGGCAGGTAGCGCGAGCCGTAGACCACGTCCGCGCCGTCCTCCAGGAAGGGGCGCACCAGGCGGCCGTAGTCGTTGGGGTCGTACTCCAAGTCGGCGTCCTGGAAGAGGATCAGGTCGCCGCCGGCTTCGGCAATACCCTTGCGGATCGCGGCGCCCTTGCCCTGGTTGTGCTGCTCGAAAAGGCGGAGCCGGTCCGGGTGCTCGGCGGCGAGCTGGCGCAGCACCTCGGTGGTGCCGTCCTTGGAGCCGTCGTTGACGACGACCAGCTCCAGCTCGCGGATGCCGGGCACGCGCACCGCGAGCACCCGCTCCACCAGCTCCCGCACCAGGAAGCGCTCGTTGTAAACGGGGATTACGACACTCAGCTTGAGCGCAGTGGGCTCGGGCAGGGATGTCTCGTCATTCGCTTTCATGCGCGTTCGGGCGCGGATCGTAGCACAACGGTGATACCGTGCCCTCCGCCCATGCGTGCCGTTCCCCTGCCGCTCCAGGGAGACTCTTCCAGGGTCCCTCCCGACCGACCGATCGGACCCGTGGACGTGATCGTGCCGGTCGCGGGGGCCCCCGAGGCCTTCGCCCGCTGCCTGGAGACCCTGCTCGCCCACACCGACCCGGAGAGAGATCGCCTGATCGTGGTGCTCGACGGTCCCCAGCCTCCGGGGATGCCCCGGCTGCCCGGGCAGGCCATGGTGCTGGAGAATCCTGAGCGGCGCGGATTCGTGGTGAGCGTCAACCGCGGCATGTCGGTCTCGGACCGCGACGTCATCCTGCTCAACAGCGACACCCAGGTGACGGCCGGCTGGGTCGGCAAGCTCCAGGCGGCCGCCTACTCGGCTACGGAGATCGGGACGGTCACTCCGTTCTCGAACAGCGCCACCATCTGCTCCCTCCCCCGCTTCCTGGAGACCAACGCCCTCCCCGCCGGCTGGGACGTGAACCGCTTCGGCCAGCTCGTGGAGGAGCGCTCGCTGCGGGCCTACCCCCGGCTGCCAACCGGCGTGGGCGTCTGCCTCTACATCAAGAGGACGGTTCTCGACGGGATCGGCCTTCTCGACGAGAAGAGCTTCGGCGAGGGGTACGGCGAGGAGAGCGAGCTCTGCATGCGGGCTCTCAAATCCGGCTACTCCCATGTGCTGGACGATGCCACCTTCATCTTTCACGAGGGCCAGCGCAGCTTCGGGGCGCGGCGGGGCATGCGCGTCAAGTCGGCCCACCGGGCGATGCAGCGGCTCCATCCCGAGTACCTGGCGACCGTGGCTCAATTCATCCGCGAGGATCCGATCCGGCCCCTGCGCGAGCGGGTGGTCTCGCAGATCTTCCCGGCACGGAACACGGCTCGGAGGGTGCTGCACCTGGTGCATGGCTGGCCTCCCTGGAACTCGGCCGGCACGGAGCTCTATGCCGCGGGGCTGGTCCGAAGGCAGGCGCGTCACAGCGAGGTCACGGTCTACGCGCGCATCGCCGATCCCGAGCGGGCCAAGGGGGATGCGGTCGAGCTGCTCGACAACGGTGCCCGCGTGCGGCTGATCGTCAACAACTTCAAGCAGCGCGACCCGCTCTCGCGCAACGCCCTGCGCGACCGGGGGATGGAGGCGGACTTCTCGCGCCTGCTCGACGAGGCCCGTCCCCAGCTCCTCCACGTCCATCATCTGGCCGGGCATGTGGCCTCGCTGGTCGGGGTCGCGGCGCGGCGGGGGATTCCGATCCTCTTCCAGCTCCAGGACTGGTGGCAGCCCTGCGCCCGGGTCAACCTCCTCGATGCCTGGGGCCGCCTGTGCAGCGGGCCGGGCCTCGCCAAGTGCGCGGCCTGCCGTCCGCTGACCCGCTTCCCTCTGAACCGGGCTCTCTACGCCTACCGGTTCTCCGAGATGAAAGGGGTGCTGCGGAAGGCGGACGCTTTCGTCATGGGGTCCCGATTCATCCACCAGAGCTACCTGGAGCTGGGCTATCTGCGGCCCGAGGACCGGGTCTTCGTGATCCCCTACGGCGTCGAGCTGACTCGGCCCTTGAAACGGGAAAGAGGAAGACCGCTCCGCTTCGGGGCCATCGGCTCCTCCCTGCCGCACAAGGGGATCCACGTGGCGAAGGCCGCCTTTGCCGGGATCGATCAAGCGACTCTGACGGTCTGGGGCGACCCGCCTTTCGAGGAGGAGCGCAAGCCCGCGATCTTTGCCGGGATGGATGTGCTGATCGTGCCCTCGCTCGGGCTCGAATCCTTCGGCCTCGTCGCCCGCGAGGCCATGCACCACGGCGTGCCGGTGCTGGCGAGCGACCGCGGCGCCCTCCCCGAGATGGAGTATGGAGCCCTCTTCGACCCCGACGACCCGGCGTCGCTCCGCGGCTGGATCGAGCGCCTGATCGCGGAGCCGGAGATCGTGGACCGCTGGGCTGCCGCCCTCCCCCGGGTCAAGGGCATGGACGAGCACGCCGAGGAGATCGAGGCGGTCTATGAAAAGGTGCTGCGGTGAAGGTCGCCTGGCGGGTTCTGCGGACGGAGGGGCTCCTGGCGGTCCGCGACCGGACGCTCGACCGGCTCGCCGAAGCACGGAGGAAACGCTCGTTCTCCCCGGCCCCTCCGGGCTGGCGGCCCGCGCCTGTTTCCGTCCTTCATCTATCGGCAACCCCTCCGGCTCCCCGGCTGGGCGGAGTTCAGGCGCATCTCCTCAGGAGTCTGGGGGCCGACACGGCCCTCCTCTACCCCGAATCTGGCGGATGGCGGCTGGAGGTCCAGGGCAGATCCGTAACCTATGAAGGCTTCGAGAAGGCAGTGCGGTCCGCCGTCGAGCTGCTGGGAGCCTCCGCCCTCTATGTCGAGGGGCTGGCTGGCCTCCCTCTCGACTCCCTTCTCCGCTTCCGGGATCTGGACTTGACCCTCGCGCTCCACGATTTCGCGGCATTCTGCCCCCGTCCCCATCTCCTGGAGAGACCGCACCTCCGCTTCTGCTGGTACTCCCGCGACCTCGCCCGATGCGGGAGCTGCCTGCGCCAGGACTGGCCTGTCGAGGACGAGTACCAGGCTGAGCGCAGGGCGGTTGCGGCCGAGCTGCTGGCGAATGCCTCTCTGATCTTCCCCTCGGAGTTTCTGCGGCGGACCTATGCGGAGCTTTTCCCGGGGCTCCCTCCCGAGCGGCAGCGGATCGTTCCGCCGACAGCCGGGATCGCTCCCCTGCCGCCTCGGGAGCCAGGCCCCGTCCGGCACGTGGCGTTGGTCGGAGGGGTCCAGGCGCACAAGGGGGTGCTGGTCTTCGAGGAGGTAGCTCGCAGGGTCGATCTGCGCTGGACCGTCTACGGCGGAGGCGATCCGGAGCTGCTGACCCGGCTGCGCCGCCTTCCCCGCGTCCGGGTGCGCGGCTACTACCGCAGCGGCACCCTCCCCCGGCTCCTGCGCCGCGACCGGGTCGACGTGGCCCTGCTCCTCTCGATCGTGCCCGAGTCCTACAGCCTGGTCCTCGACGAATGCATGGTGGCCGGCGTGCCGGTGGTGGCGTTCGACCTCGGCGCGGTGGGAGATCGGCTGACGTCAGGCCGGCTCGTTCCGTTGGCGGAAGGCGCGGAGGGGATCGTCCGTGCGATGAGTCTGCTAGAGTTCGCCCCGCATGGCGACTGAAGAGATTCGGCGAACTCTCGACCGGCTGGCGGAGGCGGCACAGGCGGCGGACGCCGGACGGTTCCACAAGCTGCTGGAGACGTCCAGCGCGGAGGTGCGGGAGTACCTGATGAGCATCGAGCTCGAGGGTACGACGCCCGCTTTCACGGCAAGCTACGTCGGCGACGCGCTCCGTCGCTTCCTGCACACGCTGTCGTTCATCCCCCTGCCGGCGGGCCGCCGCATCCTGGAGTTGGGGGGAAACCCGTACTTCTTCCACATCCTGCTCCGGCGGATCTTCCCCGGCTCGTCGGTGGAGGCAGCCAACTTCTTCGACCACAACATCTTCTCCCGCGAGATCGGCTCGGCCACGCACCGCCTGCGCAGCCCGCTGCTCGGGGAGGAGTGGACCTTCACCTATCCGACGTTCAACCTCGAGGCCGTCCCTCGCTACCCTCTTCCTCCCGCGAGCTTCGACCTGATCTTCTTCTGTGAGACGCTGGAGCACCTGGTCGTCAACCCATTGGCGGTATTCCGCAAGATCCGGCGACTGCTCGCGCCGGGCGGACATCTCATCATCACCCTCCCGAATGCCGTGCGGCTGACCAACCTCGCCCTGATGCTCGACGGCCACAACTTCTTCGATCTCTATCACCCGGACAACGGCATTCACGGCCGGCACAACCGCGAGTTCACTCTCGATGAGATGAAGAACCTGCTTGCCCTCAACGGACTGGCGGTGCGCCGCGCGGAGACGAGGGACCGGTTCGACTACGACCATGTGCCGATCGTGGGGGTGGATTACAGCGGCAAGCCTGTCATCGCGACGCGCCGGCGGCTGGATCTGGTCAAGGTCCTGCAGAAGGCCGGCGGCCGGCTGGACGACCGCGGGGACAATCTCTACCTGCTTGCGCAGCGCCCCGCGCAGGCGCCGCCTACCAGCGGCCAGCCCGCTCCGCGTCAGGAGACCGGGCTGGCGACCTGCCCACCGCCGCCCCCGCCCTCGGCGCGCGTGACGGCCTACGTGGACGAGCGCCGGGACGAAGCCGGAAGGCTTTACGTGCACGGCTGGGGCTTCCTGTCCGACGAGTGGGGGGACGAAAGCGAGTGGATCCGGCTGGTCCTGCGCTCCGCGGAGCGCTGCTTCTCGGTAGCCTGCTCCCGCCAAGCGCGGCAGGACGTCGCGGACCGGTTCGGGCTGGACCGGGACGATCCCGGCTTCCAGGTGTCCGTGGACAAAACGTCGCTCCCGCCAGGCCGCTACCGCCTGGGCCTGCTCCTGGGCGGGCCCGGGCTCCAGGAAGGCTTCCAGGACCTGGGGATCGACGTTCTTGCCGGCTGAAGCCTGCATGCTACAATCCGCGTCCCTCTGAGTCCGAGCTATGGCGGAAAGCCCCTTCTCCCATGATATCTGTGTAATCGGCGGCGCCGGGCACGTCGGCCTGCCCTTCGCCCTGATCTGCGCCGATTCCGGGCTGCGGACCGTCATCTACGACAAGGACTGCCAGAAGGTAAGGCAGATCCGCTCCGGCGAGATGCCGTTCGCCGAGGAGGGCGCCGACGAGGTCCTGCGCCGCGTTCTGCCCACGGGGCGGCTGGCCGTCGAGGACCAGGCCGACCTCATGAGCCAGTGCCGCTTCCTGGTCATGATCATCGGCACCCCCCTCGACGAGCACCTCAACCCGAGCTTCGTCGCCATCGACCGGGTTCTGGAGAGCGCGCGCGAGCACCTGCGCGACGGGCAGATCCTGATCCTCCGCAGCACCGTGTTCCCCGGCACGAGCCAGAGGATCCAGCGCTATCTCTCAGGCTCGGGGCTGAACATCCAGGTCGCCTGCTGCCCGGAGCGGGTGGCGGAAGGCTACAGCCTGCGCGAGTTTCGGCAGCTGCCGCAGATCATCAGCGCGTTCGAGGCGGATACGCTCGACGCCGTGCGCGGCCTCTTCGCCAGGTTCACGCCCGAGTTCGTCGAGATGGAGCCGATGGAAGCCGAGCTCTGCAAGCTGATGACCAATTCCTGGCGCTACATTCAATTCGCCACGGTCAACCAGTTCTTCATGCTTGCCAGCGGCTGCGGCGTGGACTTCGACCGCATCCTCCACGGCTGCCGCCACAACTATCCGCGCATGGCCGGCATGCCGGGTCCGGGCTTCGCGGCCGGCCCCTGCCTGGTCAAGGACACGATGCAGCTCGCCGCCTTCAGCCAGAACCACTTCATGCTCGGGCACTCTGCCATGCTGGTCAACGAAGGCCTGCCCAGCCACCTCATCGGTCTCGCCAAGACCCGGATGGACCTCGGGCAGATGACGGCCGGCATCCTGGGCATGGCCTTCAAGGCCGAGAGCGACGATCCCCGGGACTCGCTGAGCTACAAGCTGCGCAAGCTGCTGATGCTGGAGGCGCGCGCGGTCCTGTGCACGGATCCTTACGTGAGGGATTCCAGCCTGGTGCCGCTCGAGCGCGTGCTCGCCGACGCCGACGTGCTCTTCGTCGCAACGCCGCACCAGTGTTACCGCCGGCTGCCGCCGATCGA
Organism: Thermoanaerobaculia bacterium; assembly: GCA_035536935.1. GTDB lineage: Bacteria > Acidobacteriota > Thermoanaerobaculia > Multivoradales > UBA5704 > DATMER01. The sequence goes on along the minus strand of DATLNC010000292.1, from coordinate 28,967 downwards.
AGGCAAGGCGGTCATCGACATCTGGAGCTGCCTGCAATCCCCAGCATGAATTCCGTGCGGAGCCTCTTCGCTCCCCGCTGACTTGGAGTCCGAACCTTGAAAGTCCTGATCACCGGCTCGGCCGGCTTCATCGCAGGTTATGTCGTACAGCAGCTCCTCGAGGCCGGCCACGAGGTGGTGGGCATCGACAACTACTCGAAGTACGGCGCCGTGGAGCGCAGCTTCCAGAACCATCCCAACTACCACTTCCTCAAAGCGGACGCCAGGGATGTGGAGCTGCTCAAGGAGCTGCTCGCCGACTGCGACCACTTCCTTGCCTGCGCCGCCCGGATCGGCGGGATCTCCTACTTCCACGAGTACGCCTACGACCTGCTGGCCGAGAACGAGCGCATCACCGCCGCTGCGTTCGACGCCGCCATCCATGCCCACAAGCACCACAAACTGCAGAAGATCACGGTTCTGAGCAGCAGCATGGTCTACGAGAACGCGACCGTGTTCCCCAGCCCGGAGGGGCACGAGCGCCAGTGCCCGCCGCCTTCGAGCACCTACGGGTTCCAGAAGCTGGCGACCGAGTACTTCACGCAGGGCGCCTGGCAGCAGTACAAGCTGCCCTACTCGATCTGCCGCCCGTTCAACTGCGTCGGCATCGGCGAGGGCCGGGCGATCGGCGATGCCGAGGTCCCCAGCGGCAACATCAAGCTGGCCATGAGCCACGTGGTTCCTGATCTGGTGCAGAAGGTGCTCAAGGGGCAGGACCCGCTCCACATCCTGGGCGAGGGCGGGCAGGTCCGCTGCTACACCTATGGCGGCGATCTGGCGCACGGCATCCTGACCGTGATGTTCCACCCGGCGGCGCTCAACGAGGACTTCAACCTCTCGACGCCGGTCGCCACGACCGTGCTCGAGCTGGCGGAGCTGGTGTGGCGCAAGATCCGCGGCGAGGGCGAGCCATTCCGCTACGTCTCCGATCCACCCTATGCCCACGACGTGCAGATGCGGATCCCGAAGACGGACAAGGCCAGGGAGGTCCTCGGCTTCGAGGCCGGCACGCCGCTGCCGGTGGTGCTGGACGAGGTGATCCCCTGGATCGAGCGCGAGGTCGCGGAGGGACGGATCTGAAAGGGACGAAGGATGGCGCAGTCTTCGACCGGCTCGTCCACGAGCACGGCGACTTCAATCCCTTCACCGATCACGGCTGGAAGACGCTGGCCCGCCGCTTCGCCGCCGCGATCCCCGGCGAGCGGCCGCGGGTGCTGGACGTCGGCTGCGGCACGGGCCAATCCCGCCAGATCTACATCGACCGCAGCTCTGGATATGTCGGGCTCGATCTCTCCCTGGAGTCGCTGCGACTGGCGCGAGGGCGGTTCGAGAGTGAGTGGATGCAGGCCGACGCCTGCCGCCTGCCGGTAAAGAGTGAGACGTTCGACGTCGTCGCCTTCAGCAGCGTGCTCCATCACCTCGGCGACCGGCGGGCGGCGCTGTCCGAAGCCCTGCGCGTCCTCCGTCCGGGAGGGTGGGCTTTCGCATTCGACCCCAATCTCCTTCATCCCGCGATGCTGCTCTTCCGGCATCCCCGGAGCCCTTTGTACAAGACCGAGGGGGTCAGCCCGGACGAGCAGCCTCTGCTGCCCTCGGTGCTGCGACGGGATTTCCGGCAGGCCGGCTTCGCAGAGATCAACCAGCGCGGCCAGTCCGACATCCCCTACCGCGCCGTGGCGCCGAAAGGGCTCGACGCCCTGCTGCCGCTCTACAACCGCGCCGACTGGCTGTGGGAGAAAGCCGGGCTCGGCCGCTGGTTCGGCACGTTCGTGGTGACCTGGGGGCGGAAGCCATTACGACCATCATGACCAGATACTCGGTCGTCGTGCCGGTCTTCCACGAGGCCGAGAACATCGGCCCCTTCTGCCGCGCCGTCCTCGCGGAGCTGCCGCCGGGCTACGAGCTGCTGGTGTGCTACGACATGCCCGAGGACAGGACCCTGCCGGCGCTCGCCGCGCTGCCCGCGGAAGCCAAGCCCGAGCGGCTCCGGCTCGTGCACAACACGCTCGGCAGGGGAGTGCGCTACGCGATCGAAGCTGGAATGCGCGCCGCCGAGGCGCCGGTCGTGCTCGTCACCATGGTGGACCTGTCGGACGATTACCGGATCGTCGAGCAGATGGTCGCGCGCGCGGAGGCGGGCGCCGCCGTGGTATGCGCCAGCCGCTACATGCCGGGAGGCGAGCAGATCGGCGGCCCCTGGTTCAAAGGCCTGCTGAGCCGGACGGCCGGCGTCTCCCTGCACTGGCTGGCCGGCCTGCCGACCCGCGATCCCACGAACAGCTTCAAGGCCTACCGCCGCGACTTCCTGGCGCGGACGCCCATCGAGAGCACCGTGGGCTTCTCTCTCGGCATGGAGCTGACGGTCAAGGCGCACTTTGCCGGCGAGCGGGTCGAGGAGATCCCCGCCACCTGGCGCGACCGCACCGCGGGCGAGAGCCGCTTCCGGCTCGCCGCCTGGCTGCCCAAGTACCTCCACTGGTACTTCTGGGCGCTGCGCCGGCGCTGGCTGGATCCTAAGTGATAGAATATATGCAAGGATGCTTCAAACTGGGAGCCTGCTCCTCTCGCTTGCCGAGACGGCCGGTGCCGCCGCGGGCCTCCTTTGGGGATGCGGCCTGCTCGTGGCCCGGCCGCTCCTGCCGCGGCGATATCTTCCCCTCCTGCCGCTCATCGCGCCCCTCCTGGGCTTCTCGCTGATCTCGGCCGTTGCCCACTACGCCGGCGCCGCCGGCGGGTCGCTGCGCGACGTGCTCTGGCTGTTCGTCGGCCTTGCCGCGGCCGGCTGGGTGCTTGCCCTCTGCGACCGGCGCCTGCGCCGCCTGCCGCGCAGCTCGGCTCCAGCGCTGGCGGTCTGCCTGCTCGCCTTCTTCTTCGCGATCGTTCCGCTCCTGCTCCTCGGGTACCTGACGACGATCGGAGAGACGATCGACGGCGTCTCCTACGCGGTGCGCTCGGAGTACCTGCAGACGGCTCCCCTGCGCCTGCCGGAGCTCGAGCCCGGCAAGCCCTACCTCGGCTGGGTCCGCTTCCAGCTCGACCTCCTGCGCGCCGGCGACGTCTACCTGGTCGGCCTCCTGGGCCTGCTGACGGGAAGGCGCAGCTACGAGCTGCTGAGCGTGGTGCCGGCCCTGTTCTTCGCGCTGACGGCGAGCTCGGCGTACGTCCTGGGACGGATCGCTTTTGGCTTGCGCCGCCCGGCGGCGCTGATGGCCGCTGGCCTGCTGGCGGCTCACAACCTCCTCCTCTGGCCGGTGTACGACAACTTCCTTTCACAGGCGGTCGCGCTGAGCTTCCTGCCTCTCGTGCTCGCCTGCGGCGTGGAGGGGGCGCGCCGGCCGGATTGGCGGGCGGCTGCCCTGTTCGCGGTCCTGTTCACCGGGCTGATGTCGGTCTACCCCATCTTCGCGGTGAGCGCGCTCGCCGCCGTCCTCCTTTTCTGGGGCCTGGCCTGGCTGCTGCGCCCCTGCGGCCCGCGCGCCCGCTCCCTGGGGCGGATGGCCCTGTGGTGGGTCGGGGCCTTCGGCCTGGCGGTGCTCTGGAACGGCGTCGCCCTGGCGCGCTCGGACGCCGAGCTCGGCCTGCTGTCCGGGGCCCTGATTTCCGGTTCGCAGGACGTGGGCGCGGGCAACATCCTGGTCTTTCCGCCGGCGGTGGAGACCTTCGGCCTCGTGTCCCATGCGGCGGCAATGCACGGCAGCCGCTGGGAACGCGTACCACTGCCGGTCCTGAACGCGCTCGGCCTGGCCCTCGCCGGCCTGGCGGTCTACGGCTGGTCGCGGCTGAGGGCACGGGGCCGGCTCGCCGCTGCCGCCCTGCTGACGACCGGAGTGCTTCTGGTCGTCCAGCAGCGCTGGGGTGCGCACTACCCCTACGGCTATTTCAAGGCCCTCACCACGGTGGTGCCCCTGGTCATGCTTCTGGTAGCCGCCGGGCTCGCTTCGCTCCGGCGCGCCCGCCGGCCCGGCGCGAGATGGCTGGCCGCGGGCGCGGCGCTGCTGCTGCTCGTGGTCAACCTCAAGCACAGCCTGTGGAACCAGTCGTTCGCTCTAGGCCGGGCGCTCCTCGTCGACCGCGAGCTGATCGGCATCGCGCGGGCGGCCTCCGAGGTGGAGCCGGACGCCTGGGTCCTGCTCGACGTGCGGGCGGGCCCTCGTCAACATTGGCTTGGCTACCTGCTCCGCGAGCGCAGGATCCGCTTCCGCGAGCCCCTCTGGTTCGGCGACGTGGAGGACCCGGCCGCCGGGGACGCCTTCTTCCGCTACGCCGTGGTAGAGAGGGAGCTCGACGGGCCGAGGCGCCGTACCGCTCCCGATGAGCCCTGGTACGACCCGTCAAACCACGTCAGACGCGGGGGTGGCGGCCGCTACGAGCTGCGGGAACGGCGCGACGCCCTGCTGGCCAGCGTTCACTGGGACCGCCGCTGGCCCGAGCAGGCCGGCCTCGTGCTCGCTCTCGGCTCGTCCCTCTCCGTGCAGCTCGGCCCGGAGATCCACGAAGGAGGACTGGAACAGGGCAGCCCGCGGACGATCCAGGTGCGCCTCTACAACCTGGGCCCGCCCGGCCGTTTCGAGATCAACGGCGCCCCTCTGACCGTGGGTCCCGGCGGCTGGCTCCTCGACATCGACCTCGGGTGCGTCGCCGGCAATCGCATCGGGATCGGCCGCTCCTCCGGCGACGTCCTCCTGGCCGACGTGCGGGTGCTCAGGACGGTTACGGGCAGCCCCGGAGAGTGCCTGGAGACGGTCCCCCTCTCCACGGGGGCCGCCTATGTCGAGCAGGACGACCTCGGGAACGGCCGCATCCGGTTCCGCACGGCGCTCCTCCGGCCAGAGGGCGATGGACAGCGAAGGTATCGCCTCGGCCTCCATGCCTTCGAGTTGAGCCAGGGGAAGGTCTTCGGCGTCTGGAGCCTCGACTTCCCGCTCCACCCGCGTGTCCAGCACGGCAGCCTCGAGATCGATTTGCGGGACCGCTCCTCGCGGGGAGCGATCGACGGAAATCCGGCCGGGATCGAGCTCACCAATGCCGAGCACGAGGCGGGCACGTTCGAGGCACAGGCCGTCTGGTGGCGGTTCAACCCTCTCGAGCAGCTCCGGATCCAATCGATGCTCTGGTTCCACCGGCAGCACGATGGAGGGGTCCAGGTGCTCAAGACAGTCCCGGCGGCTCGCCTCCAGGTCCTCCACTAGTACCTCAGGAGTCCGGGGGATGGCGCGAGGAATGTGGGGGACCGCGTGCGGAGCCTGGGGGATGGCGTGAGGAATGTGGGGGACGGCGTGCGGAGTCTGGGGGATGGCGTGAGGAATGCGGGGGACGGCGTGCGGAGTCTGGGGGACGGCGTGAGGAATGCGGGGACGGCGTGCGGAGTGCCGCGCGGAACGCGCCGGAGATCGGGTAGGATTCGCCGACCATGCCTTCTTCCGCGCGCAGGGCTCTGGTGCTGGCGCTGGCCGTGCTCGCGGTCGGCCTCGTTCAGTTCTATCCCACGTTCCGGCTCGCGTATGCCTACGATGACCTCGACTGCCTCAACGCGGCGGCCGACGTCCTGGCGGGCAAGGCGGGCTTCTGGGAGACGGCGTTCCGGCCCCACAACGAGCACGTGATCCCGCTCTTCCGCGGGATGTTCCTGACCAGCGCCGCCTGGTTCGGCATCGACGCCACACCCTTCCGGCTCGCCATCTTCGCCGCGCATCTCCTGACCGCCTGGTTCCTCAGCCTCCTGGCGCTGAAATACTCGGGACGCCCCTCCGCGGCCCTTGCGACCGGGCTGGCGTACGTGATCCCGTGCGGCCTGTCCTCCATGACGGTCTGGGTGATCATTGCGGCCACCGTGACCGTGGGCCTCGTCGGGATCTCGGGCGCGACGCTGGCCCTGGCCTGCCGCCAGAAGCTGGGGGTGCGGCGGGCGCGCCTGCTCGCCGGGGCCGGCTGCATCTTCGCCCTGCTCATGGAAGGCGGCATCATGCCCCTGCTGCTGGGGCCGATGCTCCTCGACGAGATGGAGCGGCGTCGAGCCGGCGAGAAGCGGCTCGTCGGACCCTTCTCGATTTTCTGCCTGATCGCCATGGCGGCGAGCACGCTCGCGACGACCCTTCTGTACAAGGCCCTGCACGGGCACCGCCCCACGGTCGACCTGATCCGCGGCCTCCCCCGCGCCTTGTTCCTGATGGCCATCACCCCCTACCGGCTCTTCTTCCCCGGGCTCGGCCTGCCGACCGACGTCGGGAAGCTCGACAACGTGATCCTCTGGTCGTGCCTGGGGCTGGCCGTCGCCGCGCCCGTGGCCGTCCTGCTCCTGGCACTGTGGCGGCGCGGTACTGGCGCCGGTGGTCCCCTGGGCCTGGTGACGCTCGTGAATGCCGTCGGACCGCTGGGGATGCTCTTCCTGGTGGGCGCAGGACGCTGGAACTGGTCGCCTTTCTACCTCTTCGAGGCTGACCGTTACTTCTTCACGCTCCTCCTGCCGCTGTCGCTCCTGGCAGGCGCCGTGGCCGCGACCGCGGCCGAGCGCATGCAAGGCTGGACCGGCCGCGAACGGGCCGCGGTCCTCGCCCTCTGCCTGCTCGCCGCCGGAGCCGAGCTGTGGCTGCACCGCCGGGCGCTGATGCATCGCGTGCCCTTCGACGTGTTCGACGCCCACGGGCGGCGCTTCGACCAGCTCGCGCAGCTCGGGCAGAGTCTGCAAGCGGCGGCGGCGAGCCTGCCGCCCGGCTCGCCGCCGCTGTCGCTCCCGGACGGAAACCTGTGGTTTCACGACGTCCACAACGGCCGCATCTCGGCGCGCCTGCTCCTGCACGTAATAGTCCCTGAGAGTCCCCGGCTGCGCCTTTCCATGGGGCCGGTGAGCGCGCGCGACGCCGCCGTCCTCAACCCCGTTTTCGAGGCTTGGGGGAGGGAGATCGACGAGCCGGAGCTGGCGCCGGTGGTGGCGGACGGCGAGCTCGGGACCCGCGCCGTGAAGAACGTGGACTTCCGCACGGGCGCCCGGAACCAGGCGGTCGCGGGCGGCTTTCATGGCTGGGAGGGGTCGTACCGCTGGATGGGACGGCGCGGCGAGCTGCGGATCCAGCTCATCTGCCGAGGCCTGACCTTCCATCTGGGCACGGCAGAGCCGGCCTTGAAAGCGGGTCCCCTGAACGTGAAGGTCACGGCGGTGGACGAGGTCGCCGGCGTGTCGGCCGTCCTGGGCACGATCTCCATCGCACAGGCGGGAGCCGTGCCCTATCCCCTGGACGCGCTCCCCTTCCTGAGCCAGGCCGGCAGCGGCCGCCGGATCCGCCTGGTGCTCGAGAGCGACCGCACCTGGAGGCCGGCCGACCTCATCCCGGGGTCGGCCGACCCGCGGGAGCTGTCGGTCCAGGTCCTGGCCGCGGGCTGCGAGTAGCTGATCGGGAATTTCGGTGCCCTCCAGCCTCTTGGAAAACGCGTGGTATATTCAAAGAACAATATGAGTCCCAAAAGAGGCGGTTCTCGACCCGCCGCGGCGCTTCTGGCTGCCATGGCATTGCTCTTTTTGCCGGCTTTAGCGGAGGCCCAGAGCGCTCCGCCCGTCAAGCCCGGCTTTCCAGTCGAATTCCCGGGGCAGGCGTCAGGTCAGGCGGCTCCAGTGGGAAGCCAGCCAGTAGCCGCCGACCTGGGCCTCACCCCGGGCTTCAAGTCCATTGTCTTCGGCCTGCGCAACGGCAAGCTGTACGTGGTCAGGCACAACAACAACGGGACCTGGGGCGCGGCCACCGGCTGGCCGCAGCAGCTCCCCACCCATATCTACTCCCGTCCGGCGGTGGGCGACGTGAACGGGGACGACGAGCCCGACATCGTGGTGGGCTACGGGTCGGTCGAAACCCAGGGCATGGCGCACGGCGGGCTGCGGGCCTACGGCCGCGACGGCTCCCTGCTCTGGGAGGTCCAGACGGACGACGTCACCCCCGGTCCCGCAAACGGCCTGCGCGATCCGGTCATGGCCACGCCCGCCATCGGCGACATCGACGGCGACGGCTCGATGGAGGTCGTCTTCGGCGCGCTCGACCACCAGCTCTACGTGGTGAACGGAGAGAACGGGCTGTCGAACAACACCGCGGTCTGGCCCAAGGACATGCAGGACACCGTGTTCTCGTCGCCGGCCCTCCACGATATGGACGGCGATGGCAGGCTCGACATCATCACCGGCACCGATTACTTCCTCAACGGCGGCGGCCGGCTGCGTGTCCTGCGCTACGACGGCACCGAGCTGACGGGCTTTCCCAAGTCCATCGACCAAGCGGTCAGCAGCCCGCCGACCGTGGGCGACATCGACGGGGACGGCAAGCCGGACATCGTCCACGGCACGGGCGCCTTCTTCCCCGGCCGGCTGGAGCGGGTCTACGCCTGGAGGTGCGACGGATCGGCCGTGCCGGGCTGGCCGGTGGCGGTCTCCGGGCAGGTCTACACCTCCCCCACCCTCGTCAACCTGGACGCCGACCCGGCGCTCGAGGTCCTGGTGACGGCGGACAACAGCCGCTCGAGCACCGAGTTCCACCTCTACGCCTTTAACGGCGACGGCAGCCAGATCTTCTCCACCACCGTCCGGGGCTTCTTTGGAGACAGCCTCAGCGCCCGCGAGCCGATGGTGGCGGACGTCCTGGGCGACACCGCCCTGGAGATCCTGGTGGCGACCAACGCCGAGGTGGCGGTCTTCACCAAGGCCGGCGTGCAGCTCACCGAGAACGACGGCTGGCCGGACGACCTGACCAAGGTCAACTTCGCGACCCAGGGCTCCCTCTCCGGAGTCATCGCGACCGACCTGGAGACGGACGGCTCCGACGACAAGATCGAGGTCGTAACGGTCTCGGCGCGGAACTTCGACACCCAGACGATCACGGTCGTGCACGCCTGGAACCCGGTCAGCCGCACGTCCACGCCACCCTGGGGCATGTTCCGCCAGGACCCGGCGCGGCGCGGGGTCGCGCCGGGGACCGGCCCCTGCAACGGGGCCTGCGGCGGACCCACGGCGCCGCTCGACTTCTACACCCTCACCCCTTGCCGCCTCGTGGACACGCGCAGCGCGGCGGGGCCGCGGGGAGGGCCTGTCCTGGCGTCAGGGACGGTGCGCAACTTCGCCTTGACCGGGATCTGTGGCGTCCCGGCCACGGCCAAGGCGCTATCACTCAACGTGACCGTGACCGGCGGCACGGGCCTGGGCTACGTCCGCTTCTCTCCCGCCTGCCAGCTTCCGGTGACGGCCATCATCGATTTCAATACCGGGCAGACGCGGGCCAACAACTCGCTCCTGGCGTTGGGTGCCGGCGGGATCCTGACCGCTGGGGCCACCGTCAGCGGAGCGGGGACCGTCCACCTGATCCTCGATGTGAACGGATACTTCGAATAGGCGTCGAGTAGGCTCCCGCTTGATCCCTCCTGCTGAAGCACCGCCCCCAATCGTTGTCACGGGCATGCACGCCTCGGCGACCTCGCTGGCCGCCACCCTGATCAACGGACTGGGCGTCAATCTGGGAGAACGGCTTCTCGCCGCCGATGCCCACAACCCCGCCGGCTATGGCGAGGATCTGGATTTCGTCGAGCTCCAGAGCCGGATGATGCTGGCCGCGACTCCCCTTGACGATGGCGGCCACCCCGACTGGGGATGGACGGAGCATGCGACGCTGGATCCCCAGGCTTTCGAGCCGTGGCGCGAGAGCGCCGCCGCGCTGGTTGCGGCGCGCGCCGCCGAGGGCCGTCCCTGGGGCTGGAAGAATCCCCGGACCGCGGTTTCGCTCGGCTTCTGGGACTCGATTCTGGACGATGCCCGCTATCTGTTCATCTACCGCTACCCCTGGGAAGTAGCGGATTCCCTTCAGCGGCTGGGAGCCGAGGTCTTCCTCCGCAATCCCCGCTACGCCTATGCCATCTGGGAGCTCTACAACCGGCAGATCCTGGAGTTCCTGGACCGCGCCGGCGACCGCTGTCTCCTGGTGAGCGCCAACGGCCTGCTCGCCGACCCGGAACGCCTGGATTCCTTGCTGCGCAGCCGCCTGCACCTCGCCGTCCCCGACGGTTACGTCCGCTCCCGGATCCGCGCGGAGCTCTTCCACTCCGAAGGAAAAGGGGAGGATCCCCTGGTACCCCTTCTCGAGGCGGTCCGCCCGGAGTGCATCGCCCTCCTGCGCGAGCTCGACCGGCGGGCCGACCTGTCGTCAGCCGGCCTCTGGGGGGCGCCAGTCCCGCCCGGCCCGGCCCGCCCGCCCCGGATATCGGTCGTGGTGCCCTGCTACAACCAGGGTGAGTTCCTCCTGGAAGCCGTGGCCAGCGTCGAGCGTGCCTGCCGGGAAGAGCCTCTGGAGCTGGTGATCGTCGACGACGGCTCGGACGAACCATGGACTCTGGAGGTGCTCGGGAGCCTGCGGCGCCTCGGTTACACCGTCCTGCGCCAGGAAAACAGCGGCCTGGCAGCCGCGCGCAATGCCGGCGCGGCCGCGGTTACCGGAGAATTCCTGCTTCCCCTCGATGCCGACGATCGCCTGCGGACCGCGTTTCCGGCGGCGGCCCGGCGCGTCCTGGAAGCCGAGCCCGAGGTAGGGGTGGTCTACTGCGACCACTGGGAATTCGGGATGCAGTCCGGCCGCGTGCGCGCACCCGAATTCGACTTGCCGCGCCTGCTGCGCGGCAACTACATCACCTCCTGCTCCGTCCTGCGCCGCCGCGTCTGGATCGATTGCGGCGGGTGGGACGAGTCCCTGGCCGCGTGGGAGGACTGGGAGCTCTGGATCGCCGCCGCGAGCCGGGGCTGGGGGTTCCACCATTTCACCGGCATCGGCTTCGACTACCGCAAGCGGCCGGACTCGATGGTGACGTCCTGCCTTCATGCGGACGTCGGGGAGCCGCTCCAGGAGCACATCGTCCGCAAGCACGAGAGTGTCTATCTCCGCCACCTGCCGGCGCTGCTCATCGAGGTCCAGGATGCGGTCCGTGATGCCGGCGCCGCCCGCCAGGAGGCGAGCGAGGCCCTGCGGCGGCTGGAAGAAGCCCGCCGCGATCTCGGCGAGGCTCTCTCGCGGCTGGACGACGCCGCCGCCCGCAACACCGAGATGGAGCGCTCCCTGGCCCGGGAGGCACAATTGGTGCGGGAACGGGATTTGCTTTATCATGAGCTCGGCGCCTGGCGCGAGCGCGTGGCTTTCATGGAAGGGACGGCTGCCTGGCGGATGCGCGACCGGTTCAATGCCTTGAAGCGGGCCGGGGCCCACATCCTGGGCCGTCGTGGAAGCGAGGAAACAGAGACAGGATGATCTCTGCGGCTTCCTGTGCTATGATCTCTAAAAAGGAGGAAGATCATCGTGAAGCGGATCTACGTTTTCAGCGCTACCCTGCTGGCTCTGGCCACTTTGTTGACCGTCGTCCCGGATGTCAATGCCGATGGCCCGTTCCGGTTCTTTGCCATCACGCCCTGCCGGATCTTCGATTCCCGGGCTGACGCTGACGGCACGACTCCCCTGGCCAACGGCCCCCACTCGCTTCGGGTTCAGGGAACCTGCGGCGTACCGGTGGGAGCGAAGGCGGCAGCCCTGAACGTGACCGTCGTCACGCCGAACCGGGCTGGCCACATCACCATCTGGCCCGTGGGAGCCTCGGAGCCCACCGTGTCCACCCTGAACTTCCTGGCCAACGAGTCGGCTCTGGCGAACGGCGCGATTGCGCCGCTGGGTCCGGACAATGGCGGGGCGAACGACCTGAACTACCGCTATTCGATGTCAGCTCCCCTCCCGGGCGCGGGTCACATCGTTTTCGACGTGACCGGCTATTTTGCCGCAGTGCCCTGAAACAGCACGGTGCTGTGAACCGAAAGGGCGGCCGCCGGGCCGCCTTTTCGCGTTTGGGCTTCTGGGCCTCGTCCTGGCGGTGAGCCTCCTTCCCCGCCTCCCCTTGCTGGCCAACGCGGAAGCGTCGTTCTCGTCCGACGAGGCTGTCAACGCCCTCGCCGTCCAGCATCTCCTCGCGGGCAGGGAGCTCTCGGCCTTCAGTTGGGATGCGACCTACTACGGGATGGCCGAGGGCCTCCTGGCCGTCCCCTTCGTCGCCCTTCTCGGTCCCACCGCGCTCGCCTTCAAGCTGTCGGCGGTCACCGGGTTCCTCGCGCTGCTCGTGGCGGTGTTCAGCCTCGGCCGCGCCCTCTACGGTGAGACCGAGGGGCTCGTTACGGCGGCTCTCCTGGCCGTCTTCTCGCCGCAGCTCCTGCGCTGGAGCACGCTCGCCGTCAGCGGCTTCTGCCTGATCGTCGCCTGGGGGACGCTGACGCTGCTCTACCTGCTCAAGGTACTGAGGGCGCCATCCCCTCTCCGCTTCGCGGCCCTCGGCATTCTGGCCGGGTTCGGCTTCTACATCTTCGAGCTGTATCTCCCCTATCTCGCGCTGCTGCTGCTCGCGGGAGGCGTCGCGCTCGTCAAGAGCCGGTGGCGCCTTCGCGCCATGGCTGCCGCGGCCGCGGGCTTCGCGCTGGGCGCGGCCCCGAAGATCGCGATGCTCCTGGCGGGCGGCCAGGGCACCAAGCGTCCGGCCTACTCTCTCGCCGGAGGGGCGCAGATCCTCTCGAACCTCAGGCTGCTGGGACGAGACTGCATCCCCGCGCTCTTCGGGGTGAACCTCCGTCCCGGAGCGCCGCTCAGGCTCGAAAACGGACCTGGGCTCGGGCAGCTCGCCTCGGGTCTCGGCGCCCTCCTGCTCCTGGGGTACGCCGCGGCCTGGGTCTGGGCGCTCGTGCGCATCGTGCGCGTCATGCGGCCGGCCGCGGACGACGGGCGGCGGTGGATCGAGATGCTGCTCGTCGTGCTCGTCCCGCTCGTGGCCCTGCTCTTCGTGCTCAGCCCCAACCCCCAGGATGCGGGCTCCAACCGCTACCTCCTGCCGTGGCTGAGCGCTCTGCCCCTCGCGGGCGCCGCCCTGGTGCGGCTGGGGCGCCGGAACCGCGCCGCTGCCCTAGCAGCGGGGCTGCTCGCGGCCGTTCTCCCGGCCGCGCAGTCGGCAGCCTGGCTCGTCGACCGCGGCTTCCTGACCCCCGGGCTGGAATTGGCCGTGAAGAGGGAGCCGCTCCGCGACCTTCTCCCGGCGCTCCGATCCCAGGGGCTGGCCGGGGGCTACACCCGCTACTGGGATGCGTACAAGGCGACGTTTCTCGCCGGCGAGAGGCTCGTGTTCGTCCCCTACATGGGTTGGGACCGCTACCCTCCCTACTCCCAGCGGCTGCGCGGAACGGAGCGCGTGGCGTGGGTCTTCCCCGGGGAGCAGGTGGACCTCCTTCCCGCCGGCCGCGCCGAGGCGAGCCAGCTGGAAGCGCAGCTGCTCAACCAGCTCGCCAGCTCCGGCCGCCCGTACCGGATGCTCCACATTGCCGGCTATCGCGTCTATCTGGGAGTCGGCGGGCGGCGTCTCCTGCCGGCGCCGCTGCCTCTGGAGCCGGTAGCGCTCGCCCGCCGGCAAGCCGAGCTCCTCTCCGCCACCGTGCCGGCGCGGGCCGCGGCCGGCTCGGAGATCGCCGCGCCGGTGAGGGCGCTCAACCGCAGCGACGCTTTCTGGTCGGCCTCGGGCCTCCCGCTCCAGGCCGGCGCCCTGCGGGTCGCCGCTTCCTATCGCTGGCTGGCGCCGGACGGCCGCAATCTTCCTTCCCTGGCGGAAGGCGAACGCTCGCTCCTTCCGGAGGACGTTCCGCCCGGCGGCGAGATCGGGATGATCGTGCGGGTGAGGGCCCCGGCCGAACCGGGGCGCTACCTCCTGCGCCTGACCTTCGTGCAGGAGGGCGTAGCCTGGTTCGACAGCTTCTCCGACCATCCCGTCGAAATCTTCGCTCAGGCGAAGATCCGGGAGCGGTAGATCCCCTTCTTGTGCAGCTTGTAGCGGAACAGCACTCCCAGGATCGACAGCCCGTAGACGACGCTCCGGCGGAACCCGATCTGGGACGCCTCGTCGAAGTACCGCGTGGCAATCGGGATCTCCCGGACCCTCATCCCCTTGATCACCCCCTGGGCGATGATCTCGGTGTCGAACACGAAGTCGTCGGAGTTCGCCTCCAGGTCCACCGCTTCGAGGTAGCGGCGGCTGTAGGCGCGCAGACCCGAGTGATACTCGGAGAGGAAGATATAGAATGTGGCGTTGGCGATGGCCGTGAGGAATAGGTTGGCGAAGTACTTCCACTTCGGCATGCCGCCCTCCAGGGGCTTGCCGCCGAGCATGCGGCTGCCGAAGACCGCGTCGCACTCCTGCAGCAGCAACGGCTTCACGAGCTCAGGGATGTACTTGGGGTCGTACTGGTGGTCGGGATGGACCATGACGCAGATGTCCGCCCCGCGGGTGAGCGCCTCGGCATAGCAGGTCTTCTGGTTGCCGCCGTAGCCGCGGTTCTTCGGATGGACGACCGTGTGGAGCCCCAGCTGGCGCGCGATCTCAACGGTGCGGTCGCGGCTGCAGTCGTCGACCAGCACGATGTCGTCCACCCACTCGAGCGGCAGATCGCGGTAGGTACGCTCCAGCGTCTTCTCGGCGTTGTAGGCCGGCATGACGACACAGACCTTCCGGTTCCTGGCAGGGGGGTCTTCCGCATTCACGGGCGTAGCTTACCGTAATGCCAGGCGCGCATTGCGATATACTCAGCGCCCTTCGCGCATTCGCACTTGCACTACGGATGGATTCGAGGAACCATGGAAGCGAAAGACTGTGGAGAGCTGGAGGCCAGGGCCTTCGACCTGCATCTGCGTGCGCTCGAGAGCCGCGAGCGGGAAGACCGGCTGACCCGCCTGGTCGCGGAACGGCCAGATCTGTCGGCAGCTCCTGTTCTGTCGCACGCCGGCGACAGCCCCGAGGTCGAGCGGCTGCGGCGGGAGGTGGGGCTGTTCGCCCAGTACCATCACGCGCTCCTGCGCTCCAAGGGATGGCGCCTCGTCCAGACCCTGCGGCGCCCGTTCGGCCGGGCCTGGTGATGGCGATGGACTCCGCGGAAGAGACTCTCGCAGCCCGCGCCGCCCGATTGCAGGCCCGGGTGACCGCGCTCGAAGCGCTGCTCGAACGGCGCTCCCGCGAGCTGCGGCAGATCCAGAAGTACGTCTGCCATCGCGACCTGCTGATCATCTCGCGGGTCTGCGCGGGGCTCTCTCCCCTGCCCTTCGGGGCCTTCGATCCAGACTTCTGGCAGGAGACTCCGAACCTGACGCCCGCGGAGGTCGAACCGACACTGGAGGCCCTTTGGGATTCGCTCGACATGGCGGAACCGCGCTGATGTCCGTCCAGGAGCGCCAGGAGCGCCAGCAGCGCAAGGCTACTCTGATCATCCTCGCCTGGAACAAGTGGCCCCTCACCCGGCGCTGCCTGGAGACCCTGTACGAGACCGACCTTGAAGGCGCCGAGGTCATGGTCGTCGACAACGGGTCGAGCGACGAGACGCCGCAGCGGCTGGCCGAGATCCCCTGGGTCCGCGTGGTCACGCTGCCGCGCAACCTCGGCTTCGTGCGCGGCAACAACGCCGGCATCGAGGTGGCGGACCCGGAGTCCGACGTCGTCCTGCTCAACAACGACATCGAGTTCACCCAGCACGACTGGCTCCAGCGCCTGCGCGAGTGCGCCCATTCGGCCCCCGACCTGGGGGTCGTCGGCTGCCGGCTGGTGCAGCCGGACGGCAGGCTGCTCCATGCCGGCACGTATATCCTCCCGGACACGATGTGGGGCCAGCAGATCGGCGGCCTGGAGCGCGACATCGGGCAATACCCGGGCGTGCGCCGGGTGCAGGGGATCGTCTTCGCCTGCGCCTACATCAAGCGCGAGCTGGTCCGCGCCATCGGCGGCCTGGCGCTCGACTTCGAGTCCTACTTCGAGGACACGGACTACTGCCTGCGCGCCAGGCAGGCGGGCTTCGACACCGCGGTCTGTGGCGACGTCACGCTGGTGCACGACGAGCACGGCTCGACCCGTGGCGACCAGGGGGCGCTGATGCGCCTTTTTCGCACGAGCCAGGAGGCATTCCGGAAGAAGTGGGAGAAGGAGCTGAACGGGAGCTACCGGCGCGACCTGCTCTGGCAGTCCATCCTGAACTTCCCCTCCGGCTATGCCATGAGCAGCCGCGAGATCCTGCGCGCGCTCGAGCAGGAGGGGGTGCGCACGATCTACCGCTACGTCTACGGACCGGGCTCCCCCTTCGCAGTGCCGGAGCCGGAGAACAGCGGCGACTACAGGCTCAACGTAATCGCCGGGCGCAAGCCGCCGTCCCAACCGAAGGTGACGGTGGTCTACGGCCAGGGAGACGTCTTCGAGCGCAACCAGGGGCGCCACAAGGTCGGCTACACCATGCTCGAGGTCGACGGCTTTCCGCCTGAGTGGGTGCGGCAGGCGAACAAGATGGACGAGGTCTGGGTGCCGTCCGAGTTCAACCGCCAGGGCTTCCTCCAATCGGGCCTGAAGAGGCCGGTTCACGTCATCCAGCTCGGCATCGACACGAACTACTTCCATCCCGGCCTCAAGGCTCATGTCAACCCGATGGGAGAGTTCGTCTTCCTCTCGATCTTCGAATGGGGGGAGCGCAAGGATCCCTGGCTGCTCCTGCGCGCGTTCAATGAAACGTTCAAGGCCGACGAGCCGGTGCGCCTCCTCTGCAAGGTGATGAACCGGGATGGAGGGCTGAGCGTCAAGCAGGAGATCCGCAAGCTGGGGCTCAAGGAGAGCGGCGGCAGGATCTCCTACCTCTTCAACCTGGAGTTCCCCCACTACCAGCTCGGCTCCCTCTACCGTTCGGCGGACTGCTTCGTCGCCGTCAGCCGCGGCGAGGGCTGGAACATGCCGCTCATGGAGGCGATGGCCTGCGGCCTGCCGGCGATCGCCACCGACTGGGGAGCCCACCAGGAGTTCGTTCACGAAGGGATCGCCTACCCCCTGCGCAACCGCGGCACGGTGCCGGCCGTGGCCAAGTGCCCTTACTACACCGGCTTCTCCTGGGCCGATCCGGACCCTGACCACCTCCGGCACCTGCTGCGCGAGGTGTACGAGAACCGCGACGAAGCGCGCCGCCGCGGCCAGGCCGCCGCCGCCGAGGTTGCGGCGCGCTGGACCTGGAGGATGACGGCGCGCAAGATCGCCGAGCGGCTGCAAGCGATCGAGGCGTAGGACCGTGCCCTCAGTGCCCGCGCATAGCCGGCTGTCGGTGGTCATCCCCAGCCACGATACGCGCGAGCTCACCTTCCGCTGCCTCGAATCGCTCGCCCGTGCCGACCTGGAGATCCTCCTGGTCGACGATGGCAGCTGCGACGGCACGGCCGAATCCGTGGCTGCGCGCTTTCCGTCGGTACGGGTCCTCCGCAACGAATCCGCCGCGGGGTTCACTCGGGCTGCCAACCGCGGCCTGCAGGCCGCGCAGGGCGATGTCCTGCTCCTCCTCAACAGCGATACCGAGGTCGAGCCCGCGGGGATCGACGCGCTGCTCGGGCGCTTCGCCGCGGAGCCCCGCCTGGGCGTGGCCGGCGCGGCGCTCCACTACCCGGACGGGACCCCGCAGTGGAGCGGCGGAGACGAGCCGTCGCTCCTCTGGCTCTTCGGTCTCGCCAGCGGCATCCCTCCCCTGCTGGCTCGCCTGCCGCTCTACCGGCGCGCCAGGCCGCTGACCCCCACCTCAGAGCGCGGGCCGCGGCGCGCCGGCTGGGTGACGGGGGCGGCCCTTGCCATCCGCCGCGAGGCCTGGGCCCAGGCAGGGCCGCTCGACGAGCGGTTCCGTCTGTACGCTCAGGACCTCGACCTTTGTCTGAGGGTGCGGCAGGCAGGCTGGGAGGTCGAGGTCGCGCCGGAATTCCGCGTCCTCCACCATCACGGAGCCACGATCGGCGCCCAAGCCAGTGCTCTGGGCCGCCAGAACCTCGAGCTGCTGTGGACCGATCTGCTACGCTGGGCGCGCAAGCACAAGGGAGAAAGGTGGGCGGCGAGCGCTGGCAGGGCGCTGCGCTGGGGAGTGCTCCTGAGGCTGGCCGGCAGGAGGCTCGTCCGGCCCTTCCTCACGGCTTCGTGCCGGGAGGAAGGGCGGGCGGACGATCAGGTGTTGAGGAACGCCTTCAAGGCCCTCAGTCGGGAATGAAGGTGCAGACCATCCGGGTGCTGTCGATGCCGTCGCCGGCCCCTGCTCCGGTGATCATCTTGGCGTTGGTGTAGTAGGTCACGGTGGCCTTCCCCTGGGCGTAGATCCGTTTGTGGGAGAGGGTCGTGTCCACGTCGGGGTCGGCCCCCAGCGAGTCCGGGACCTCGAAGTCGGTGGCGTTGATCGACTGATCGTTGTTCGTGCAGAGCGTCGGGTCGTTGTTCTTGACGCCGACGGCGATTCGGTCTCCTCCGACGTTGTTCCCATGGTTGATCGAGACCTGCGCCCAGGTGCGGACGATCACCTGCCCCGGGGCACCCGAGGTGATCGTGCAGGAGTTGACGACGGTGCAGGCGCCCGCGGAAAGATCCACAGCCCCCTGCTCGCTCACGACGGTGATCGACTTCTCGGTGGTCGAGAACTGTTCCATGGGGAAGCGGGTGAAGTAACCCGTCACGTCCGCCACTACATGGGTAGCCGCGGAACCCGCCCGGATGTGGATGTCCGCCGGCACCAAGTTCGTGCCGGCGATGGGCACGACCACGCCGTTGGCGATATTCAGCCCGGGCACGTTCGAGTAGTTGATGACGCTGGTGTTCGGTTGCGGCTGACCCCAGGCCCAAGCGATCAGGTTGCCCGGTCCGGCAGGGCCGACCGCGACGAAGTTGATGACTACGGCCGGAGCGTTGGGCTCTGCCGACCCCGGAGGGATGCCGCAACCACCCGCATTCCCGCCCTGGGGGGGAAACTCGGTGACGCCTGCCACCTGGAAATCCCGGGTCGCACCCGCGGCGATTGGGCCTCCGCTCCCCAGGCGGGTGTCGATGATGCGGCAGGGAGGAAGGGGGACGAACACCAGATCGGTGAGCGAGCTGCCGAGCGAGGCCGCGGTGACGTTCTTGATGGTCGCCTCCTCGACGATTTTCTCTATGTCCTCGCCCGCCGCGATCGCGCTGAGGTTCCCCTCATCCAACCGAGAAGCGAGCCTGCGCGCGTCGGCGTTGACGATAGCCGGCGCGATCGGCCGCACGGCACGGCGCTCCAGCATTTCGACGATCCGGGTCTGGGCGTGGCTTCGGAGTGCGGACACGGCGGCGGCCTCCAGCCTTTCGGGCTCGGCACCCGCCGCGGCATTCACCCCTGCCACCCCCGCGGCCAACAAGCATGCGCACGCGAATGTTTTGATACTTCTCATCATCGCTCCTTTCGTGCGCCTCTAGTCGGGAATGAAGGTGCAGATCATGCGGGAGTTTTCGATCGCGTCGCCGGCATTGGCGCCGCTGATCATCCGCCCGCTCAGGCGGAAGGTCCTCGTCTGCCCCGAGCTGATGGTGAACGCCCGTCCATGGCTGACGGTGAAGTCCACGTCCGGATTGCTCCCGAGCGCCGCCGAGACCTCGTAGTCCGAGGAATCCACGGATTCGTCATCGTTGCAGACCACCGGATTCGTGGTCTCGATTCCGATCGCGACCCGGTCCAGGGTGCCGGCAGTGTGGCTGGCCACGAACTGGCTCCAGGCCTCCACGATGACCGTTCCGGCCGAGTCGGCGGTGACGGTGCAGGTGTTCAGCTCCTTGCAGGCTCCGTCGGCCATGCTGGTGAGCGTTATGTTCTGGGTTGTGATCACCGTGGACTTCAAGCCGCCCTGGAACTGTTCGATCGGGAAGCGTGTGAAGTATCCGGTCACGTCGGCCACGATGAAGGTTCCCGACGTGCTCGCGTCGATCGACAGGTCCTTGTCGACGCTCGCGAGGCCGGCAATAGGGACGATCACGCCATTGGCGATGTTGAGGCCCGCCACGTTGGTGTAGTTGATGATGCTGGCGTTCGGCGGCGTCTGGCCGAACTCCCAGGCGCGCAGATGGCCGGGGCCGAGGGGTCCCACGGCGACGAAGTTGATCACGGCTGCCGTCGCCAGCGACGTCGCGCCAGCCGACAGGGGGATGCCGCAGCCGCCGGGCTGGCCGCCCTGGCTCTCGAAGCCGGTCGTGCCCGCAACCTCGAAGTGCCGAACTCCGCCGGGACCGGGAGTGATCCTCCCGCCCGCTCCGGGGTTCCGGGTGTCGATGATCCGGCAGGGCGGAACCGGGACGAAGAGCAGGTCGGACTCGGCATCGCCGAGCGCCTGGGCGGTCACGTTCTGCAGCGCCTCGCCTTGCCTTGAGGACGCGATCGAGGACGCGCTTCTCTTCCGGGGCTGGATCACATCGTCGACCTTCCCGTCCTCGAGCAGGGCGTCGACCTGCTTGTCACTGAGGGTACGCACGAGATTGCGGGCCTCGCGCTCGATCACCTCTGCCGGAACGGGGCGCACCAACCGCTCTTGGAGAGAGGCTGCGACCATCTCCCTCGCCTTCTCCCGGCGTGGCGCCCGCTCTTGGTTCGGCCCTGCCGCCTGCGCGCTGACTGCCGTCAAGCCCAGAGCGACTGTGCCCGAGACCAGAGCCATCCTCAAAGAACTTCTCATAGGAGCGTCTCCTTGTTGCGCTGATGATCTGTGCCTGCTTTAATCCGTCATCAGCAGACTGAGTAGAAGAGACGTGTACGCAACAACGTCTGAAAACCTCGTAATGCAACTTGCGGGCCATCTTCGGCGCCCATGAAGCTTCCCTCTGAGGCAGAGGCGGGAAAGGGCTTCGCGCGGGTAAAACTTGCCATCCCCGGGCTGCCGGTATAGAAAGCAGCCCGTATGTTGGATGTCTATCGTTACCGTGACCTGGTGCGTGCCCTGGTGGCGCGAGAGCTGAAGGTCCGCTACCGCCGCTCGGCCATCGGCTTCCTCTGGACGATGCTGCAGCCGCTGCTCACGATGCTGGTCCTGCAACTGGTGTTCAGCTCGCTGTTCCGGGGCTTCGCCATCACCAACTACCCGGTCTACGCGCTGTCGGGGGTGATGTTCTGGAATTTTTTCAGCCAGAGCATCGTCGCGTCCATGAACAGCCTGCGCGGCAATGCCCAGCTCCTGCAAAAGCTGCCGGTGCCCAAGGCGGTGTTTCCCCTGGCCACCGTGATCTCGGGAGTGGTGAACCTGCTTTTTGCCATGGTGCCGCTGTTCCTGATCCTGCTGTGGACCGGGCATCCCCTCACGCCGGCGCTGCTGTTCCTGCCGATCTCCATCCTGCTGGCCGCCCTGTTCACCCTGGGGGCCGGGTTGCTCCTGTCGCCGCTCGCGGTCTTCTTCAGCGACGTGGTGGAGCTGGTCGGCGTGTTCCTGGGACTCCTGATGTACCTGACCCCGGTCTTCTACCCCAAGGAGATCGTGCCCGAGCCGATGGGCTCGATCGTCCGTTTCAACCCTGTCCGCTCGATCCTGGAGGTATTCCGGGACCCGATCTATCAAGGCGAGGTCCCGCCCCTCTCCCACTTCGCGGTCTGCCTGGTGATCGCGGTGCTCGCCTTCGTCCTCGGCTCCTGGGTCTTCCGCAAGAGCAGCGACCGCATTCCCTTCTATGTCTAGCTATGTCTAGCGACGTTCGCATCAGCCTCGACAACGTGTCCCTCTGCTATCGCCTGGCGAAGCAGCGCATCCCCTCGATCAAGGAGTACGCGATCCACTGGATGAAGGGAGCCCTGTCCTACGAGAAGCTCTGGGCGCTGCGGGACGTGGACCTGACCGTGCGCGAGGGGGAGACGGTGGGCATCGTGGGGCGCAACGGCGCGGGCAAGAGCACGCTCCTCAAGGTGATCTCGCGGGTGCTCAAGCCCTCGCAGGGGACGATCGAGGTGCGCGGGATGATCTCCCCGATCCTGGAGCTCGGCACCGGCTTCGACTACGAGCTGACCGGCCTCGAGAACATCCACCTGAACGCCCTGCTCCTCGGCCGGAGCCGCCGCGAGATCCAGGAGAAGCTGGAGGAGATCGTCGACTTCAGCGGCCTCGGGGACTTCATCCGCTCGCCGATCCGCAACTACTCGTCAGGCATGCTCGCCCGCCTGGGCTTCTCCATCGCCACCGCCTGGATGCCCGAGATCCTGATCCTGGACGAAGTGCTGTCCGTGGGCGACGCGGCGTTCACCGAGAAGTGCGAGGCGAAGATGAGCACGTTCCACAACGCCGGGATCACGATCCTCGTTGTCTCCCACAGCGACAAGGTCATCCGCGACACCTGCACCCGCTGCATCTGGCTGGATGCCGGCAACTTGCGCGCCGACGGCGAGCCCACCAAGGTGCTGGACCTCTACATGCACGGCGGTCACGAGCCTTCGGAGCGCGCCGCCGGCCAGCTCCCGCGTACCTCCTCGTAAACGGAGAGAAGGTCCGCCACCACTCTGGCGGGCTCGTGCCGCTCCCTGAGCGCGCGGCGGCCGTTCTCGACCAGCAGTTGCGCCAGCCCGGCCTCGCAGCGGAAACGCGCCACGGCGCGGGCGAACGCGGCCGGGTCGTCGGCGACCAGAGCCTCCCGCCCGTCCTCCACTTCCAGCCCCGAGACGGCCGCGGAAGTCCCCACGACCGGGACGCCGCGCGCCCAGGCCTCCAGCACCTTCATGCGCACGCCCGAACCGATCCGCAACGGCACGGCCAGGATCGAGCCCGGGGCGAAGGCCTCGGCGCTGTCGCGCGGAGAGGGATGGGGGACCACACCTTCACCCGGTTCCCCGCCGAAGACATGGAGGGTCGCCCCTGGCACCTCGGCTCGCACCGCGGGCCAGACCTCGCCCAGGAACCAGCGGACCGAGTCTTCGTTCGGAAGCCATCCCCGGCTCGCCAGCAGCACCACCGGCGGATCGCCCGGCAAGACCGACGGCCCCGGGGCGAGCGCCGGAAAGGGAGCTCTGACGACCCGGACTCGCCCTCCTCCTGCCACCCCCGCCAATTGCCGCAGGCGCGCCGCATCCTCCTCGCTGAGGGGCAAGGTCGCCGCGACCCGCCGCACCGCCTCGCCTTCCCACTTCGCCAGCCGCCTCGCCTCCCGCGCCAGCACCCTCCCCTTCCAGCCGGAGGTGAGCGCGGCCGTGGCCTGCCAAAGATCGCTCTCGACGTTCTGCGCCCGCAGCACCACCGGCACGCCGCGGCGCAGGGCCGGCTCCGCCTGGGGCAAAGCCTGAAGCTGCTCCACGTGCACCAGGTCGAAGCGCTCAGCCGCGAGCCGGCGCTCGACTTCCTGGCGCACGGCCGGCTGCGCGTGGCGGGCGAGTGCCAGAGGGAGCCTCCAGGAGCGGGCCACC
Source organism: Thermoanaerobaculia bacterium (assembly GCA_035536935.1). Taxonomy (GTDB): domain Bacteria; phylum Acidobacteriota; class Thermoanaerobaculia; order Multivoradales; family UBA5704; genus DATMER01. Next base: position 5,695 of record DATLNC010000292.1, on the reverse strand, counting down.
GCCAGAGCCGGGCTCGCCGGCCCGAGCTCGGGAGCAATCAGCGTGAAGCGGCAGCCCTCGCGCTCAAGCCCCTCCAGGGTCAGGGACAGGAGTAGACGGCCGCCGTCGACCGGGGGCCAGGGGGATTTCGTGGCGACGATCAGGACGTTCAATGGCTTTTCACGATTCAAAGGAATGACATTTCTGAAGCGGATTCCGTTCCTACTCTTTTCAAATGCTATCCCGTGCGTCCACAGCCACCCCATGGGGAATCGAAGCCCGGTTGGTTCATGTCGAGGTCGACGTCCACAACGGCCTGCCGCAGGTGCAGATCGTAGGGCTCGCCGATGCCGCGGTGAAGGAGAGCCGCGAGCGGGTGCGAGCCGCGATCAAGAACTGCGGCTTCGACATGCCACCGAAATCCATCGTCATCAATCTCGCCCCCGCGGACCTCCGCAAAGAGGGCAACCACCTCGACCTGGCCATCGCCCTGGCGCTGCTCGTGGCCTATGAGCACATCCCGCAGGACGTGCTCCAGGGCCGGCTCATCTGCGGCGAGCTCGGCCTCGACGGCGAGATCCGTCCGGTCCGGGGCGGTCTGGCCATCGCCGACCTGGGGCACCGGCGAGGCGTCCGGGAGGTGCTGCTGCCCGCGGCCAACGCCGGCGAGGCCGCGGCCCTGGCCAGCGTGCCGGTGATCCCACTGCGGGGGCTCGCCGAGGCGGTCCAGCACCTGCTCGGCGAGCAGCCGATCCCGGCCGTCGATCCGGGCGCGCTCCCGCTCGACGTGCCGGAGCCCGTGCCCGACCTCTCCGAGGTCCGCGGCCAGGAGATGGCCCGCCGCGCCCTGGAGGTCGCGGCAGCCGGGGGGCACAACCTCTTGCTCATCGGCCCTCCCGGGTCTGGAAAGACCATGTTGGCGAGGCGCCTGCCCGGCATTCTGCCGCCGCTCACGCTGGCCGAGTCGATCGCGGTGACCAAGATCCACTCGCTGGTGGCCGACGAGCCGCCGGCGGGCCTGATCCGGCGCCGTCCGTTCCGCTCGCCCCACACGGGCACGAGCACGGCGGGGCTGATCGGCGGCGGCAGCAGTCCCCGTCCGGGGGAGGCGAGCCTGGCTCACAACGGTGTCCTCTTCCTCGACGAAGTGCCGGAATTCCGGCGCGACACCCTGGAGGCCCTCCGCCAGCCTCTGGAGGAAGGCTTCGTCACCGTGGTCCGGGCGCGCGCCCGCCTCCAGTTCCCGGCCCGCTTCTCCTTGCTCGCCGCGATGAATCCCTGCCCCTGCGGCCACCTGGGAGACCCCCGCTACGACTGCCGGTGCCTGCCGCAGCTCGTGGAGCGCTACCGGGGAAAGGTATCAGGCCCGCTGCTCGACCGCATCGACCTGCACGTGGAGGTCCCAGCCGTGACGCTCAAGGAGCTGCGCAGCTCGTCGGGCGAATCGTCGGAGGCTATCGCCCGGCGAGTGACGGCGGCACGCTCGCTCCAGCTCGAGCGCTTCGGCGCGGGCTCCTCCACCCCGGTCAACGCGAGCATGGGACCGGAGGCGCTGCGCCGGTACTGCGTCCTGGAACCGGCGGGCCGGGCGCTGCTCGACGCAGCCTTCGACAAGCTCGGGCTTTCTGCCCGGGCCCTCGACCGCATCCTCAAAGTCGCCCGCACCATCGCCGATCTCGCCGGCAGCGGCCCCACCAAAGCCTCCCATCTCGCCGAGGCCATCCAGTACCGAAGCCTGGACCGGAGGGTGACGTGGTGAGGCTCTTTTCCCTTGACCATCGGTTAACAAGGAGGTTAACATGAAGCTCCTAAGGCTGGCGAAGGACCGATGGGAAGTCCTTGCTCTCTGTGACAGTCGTAACCAATGCCAGGTCCTCGACTTTCTCGCGGACCTGAAGGGATCCTACGAAGCAGCGGCACGCAGCATGCTGGTTCTTTTGCAGCAGATGGTTCCCAAGTACGGGCCGCCCAAGTCGGAGCCCAGGTGCAAGGTTCTTGGCGGAGGGCTTTATGAATTCCGCAAGCAGCCGAAGGGCAAGAAGCTGCGGGTCGTCTGGTTCTACGGCGGCGGCTCCGTGATCGTCTGCACGGCCGCGTTCAAGAAGGCGGAACGAACGCCCCAGGCCGAACTCGATCGGGCGCGGCTGCATCAGGAGCGCTATCGCTTGGCCAGAGCCCAGAACGCGGTAGAGATTCTCGACCTGTGAGGTAGGAGGTGGAGACATGAGTGAGCCTTTGGAGAAGTACCGGCGTTTCATCCACGAAGCCCAGGCTTCCGTCGACTACTGGGCCGATATTCCGATCAGTGAGTTCGGTGAAGACGTGTGCCGGCTCATGGAAGAGCAGGGCGTCTCCCGCGCCGAGCTTGCCCGGCGCCTGGGCACGTCACGCGCCTATGTGACGAAGCTGCTTGGGGGCAACGCCAATTTCACCTTGCAGACAATGGCCAAGGTCGCCATGGCTCTCGGAGCCGCCGTCCATGTCCATGTCGGGCTCAAGGACCGAGTCGTCCGCTGGTACGAGGAACCTCCCTCCCAAGCTGCCGAAACGGCTGGCGAAGAAGCGCCCTGGAAATTACGGAAGAACTCCGGATAGCGCGCGCAGTGGCGGTCCTTCGCTCCACATCAGCTCTGCCGTCACCGGTAAATGGTCCGAGGTCTCGATCGGCCAGGCGCGTGAGGCGCGGACCTGCCAGCCGTGGTCGGCGAAGATGTAATCGATCTGCTCGTCCCAGAGCGGAAACGTCGGACCTATCTCCTGGGTTGCGAGCTGCGCGACGTTCTCGCGGCGGAACGCCTTCATCTCCGGCGAATCCGGACCCGTGTTGAAATCACCGGCGAGGATGCAGGGATAGCGGCTGGCGCGGACCTCCCGCGCGAGGCACTGCAACTGTTCCGCGCGGATCTTCGAGTTGAAACGGCCCCAGCTTGTCAGGTGGGTGGCGTAGAAGCTGATCTTGACCCCATCGATGCGGATCGTCGCCTCGAGGAGCGCCCGCGGCTCTCCGATGCACGGTAGCGGATGCACCTGCGCCTCCACGAGCTCGCCGCGGGTGAGGATCGCGTTGCCGTATCCGCCGCCCCACTGGGCATAGCTCGGTGCGAAGTAGCCGTGGAGACCGGTGCGCGACTCCAGCTCCGCGAGCTGATCGTCAAAGCGCGACTGCCACGTCCTGCTATGCACTTCCTGCAAGGCCACGATGTCCGGCTTGATGCGCAGGATCGCATCGGCGATGTGCCGCACGTGATCGCCGTCGATCAGCTCGTCGTGGCCAGCGATGTTGTAGGTCATCACCACGAGAGGCCGGTGCTGCTGCGGCAAGCCGATCCGATCCGCGCTCGGGTCGACCGGCCGCGGATGGCACTCGCCGGAGCGGACGGTATAGACGGTGAGGACGCGGTAGACAAAGACCAGAAGGAGGACGGCAAGCACGCCGAGGATCAGCCTTCGCTTCATGGCGCGTCCTGTTCTGCACAGCGCGTTCCACCGGCAATTCCCCGCATCCGCTGTCGCGCAAAGAGCCTCGTTGTCGCATCAAGCCGGCTAGAATCGCTTTTGGGTCTTCTATCTGTTCTGATGCCTTCATTTTGTCGCACCTCCGGCCCCGCCACCCCCATGAGAAGTTTAATGTCGCAATATTCTCAAGAATGTCTCGCTGATATTTAACTTGTCGCAAAATGTCCTTGCATTGTCTCTATGTGCGGATCGTTTGTCGCCACAGGTTGAATCGCCGTGGGTTCTGGCGTAGAATTGCCGCAGCCAGCAGGCCAGATAAGACAACGAGCTCTCTTTTGCGGCAATCTGCGTCATCTGATTTCCAACTGCAAGGGAACTGTCGCATCCTGGGCTTCGGTTGCGACAAAGGAGGGACGGTGAGCCAGAATCTTTCAATCGCCCAGATGATGGCGCAGTTGGAGGCGCGGGTCGCGCACCACGAGAAGCAGGAGGCGCTTCATTCTGAGCAGGAGGCGCTCTATCGCGACAAGGCGGCATTCTACAGGGAGCAGCTCGAGGCGGCACGGGCGCACCTGGAGGCGTTCCGGGCCGCGTCCGTGGCGGCCGGCGAGCTCCTCGTTCGCGACACTTCGGTAGCCACGCAGGAGCCTGAGCCTCCTGCGGACGTCGACGTCCGCAGGAGGAAGGCGCTCAGCCGAATGATGGCCAGGGTCATCGAGGAGCTGCCCGCGGACGCGGTCTTCGGCGCCACGTCCCTGACCTGGACCATCCGGAAGCGATGGGGCGCGAAGCTCCGCCGCCAGCCGGATCCACGGAGCGTAGCTACGACCCTACGCCGCTGGGCCGCGGGCGGCCGCATCGAGCGGGTCCGCGGGGGACGGGCGCACAACGAGGGGCTGTACAGAAAGAGGCCGCAGGCTGTTCCTGACGAGTAGCTGGCTTGTACAACAAGAATCGAGCCGAGGAGGGAGTAGTCCGTGGTGTAGAAGCGGTGCGTGGGGAATGCCGGGGAAACATATAGCGTGCGGCAGGCCCGCTGCGGAAAACAAATAGACGAGTGCACATGAATGAGTGCACGGCGTCCTCGGACTTTGTAAGAACCGCTTCAACGCTGCTGCAGACCGTTGCTTCCCGTCACAAACATGCTCCTCAACCATATTTCAATTTCCTCTTGACATTCCCCTCCCGCTCTTTAGAATAGCCATTCACTTACTGTCCTCGTGTTCTGAGCTCTCGGTTACGGGTACGTTGCAGTGAAACGGCTCTTGTAAAGTTGCCTATGCCTAGACAGCACCACACGGTCATCTTCGTCCCGCACGCCCATGCCAAGCTGCGCAAGTGGCGGGTAACGAACCTTCAGATCGGGCTCGTCACCGGCGCTCTGCTCCTGCTCACTCTCACCGCCGCGTTCTTCATCTGGTCCCACTTCTCCACCAAGGCCAATCCCGTCGAGATCGCCCGCCTCGCGGGCGAGAACGAGAAGCTCCGCGAGGTCAACCAGGAGTTCGAGTCGAGCATCCGCAAGCTGCAGGATCAGCTCACCTCCTATGAAGACCGCACCCGGCAACTCGCCATCGTGGCCGGGATCGCGACTCTCGGCGAAGCCGGCCAGGCCGGTGATACCGGCGAGGCGGGCATCGGCGGCGGCACTCCGGTCGACGGGCCGGTCGACGAGATCGGGGTGGAGGACCTGCCGGCCATGCAGGGCCGCATCCGGCAGATCGACGGGACCCTGAAGGCAGTCGAGACCCGGCTCCACCAGCGGGCTCGCTGGATCTCCCAGACGCCGGCGATCACGCCGGTCAAGGGCATCCTCACCAGCGGCTTCGGCTACCGCAACGACCCGGTCACCCACGGCCACGGCGACCACCAGGGAGTGGACATCGCCGCCGCGCCGGGCCAGCCCGTGCGGGCCAGCGCCGACGGCATCGTGATGCGCGCCGGCATGATCGGCGGCCTCGGCAAGGCGATCTACCTCGCCCACGGCTACGGCGTCACCACCCGCTATGGCCACATGTCCAAGGTCGAGGTCCGGCCGGGCCAGCGGGTCAAGCGCGGCGACATCATCGGCCGCGTCGGCAACACCGGACGCTCCACCGGCTATCACCTCCACTACGAAGTGCGCCAGGACGGCCAGCCGGTCAACCCCCTGGTCTACATTCTCGACAACGGCGGCCGCCCTCTTTAGGGGGCTGAAGAAGACCCCCTCCCCTGCCCTCCCCCGCTGCGCGGGAGAGGGGGTTACCCCGCCCACCCCCGG
>DATLNC010000291.1:0-35227 GCA_035536935.1 Thermoanaerobaculia bacterium | reverse complement strand
GGAGAGCTTTCACCCCCCGGCGCACTATGTGGTCCTGGAGTCTCTCGGCAACGGCGGCATGGGCGTGCTCTACAAGGCCGAGGACACCCGGCTGGGCCGCACCGTCGCCCTGAAGGTCCTCCCCCTCCGCTTCAGCAACGATCCCATCGCCAAGGAGCGCTTCCTCCGGGAGGCCCGGACCGCGTCGGCCCTCGATCATCAGAACATCTGCGCGATCTTCGACGTCGGCGAATCCGAGGACGGGCGGCTCTTCCTCGCCATGCCCTTCTATCAGGGCGAGACGCTCCGCGAGCGCCTCGTGCGCGGCCCCCTGGGCCTGGAGGAGGTCCTCGACATCGCCAGGCAGGTGGCCCGCGGGCTCTCCAAGGCCCACCGCCTGGGCATCGTGCACCGGGACATCAAGCCCGAGAACCTGATGATCACCACCGACGGCGTGGTGAAGATCCTCGACTTCGGCATCGCCAAGCTCGCCGGCGCTTCGGACCTCACCGGCACCGAGCACCGGATCGGCACCCCGTCCTACATGGCTCCCGAGCAGTCGCGGAAAAGCCCGGTGGACGCCCGCGCCGACCTCTGGGCCCTCGGAGTCGTGCTCTACGAGATGATCACCGGCCGCCGCCCCTTCCGGGGTGCGAACCCGGTCGTGGTCCTGCAGGCCATCCACTACGGCGTGCCCGAGCCGATCTCGCAGCTCCGCCCCGGATTCCCGTCCAGGCTGGAGAAGGTCGTGGCCCGGCTCCTGATGAAGAATCCGAAAGCGCGCTATGCGGACGCGGAGAGCGTGCTTGCGGCGCTGGACGGCGAGACCGTTGCGGCTGCTGGCCGCCGCTCCCGCCGGCTCCTGTTCGCGGCCGGGATCGCGGGCCTCGCCGCGCTCGGCCTGTTCGCCAAGGTCCTGGTTGCGCCGGACGACGGCTCGGCAGCGGCCGCCAGCCCGGTAGGGTTCACCTCTTCGACGCTGACCGCCCAGAGCGGCGGCGAGTGGTACCCGAGCCTCTCTCCGAACGGCGAGCGCTTCGTCTATGCCAGTTGGAACGGCTCGGGCTACGACCTTTTCCTCCAGGACGTGGCCGGCGTAGAGCAACCCGTCAATCTGACCGCGGGCTTCCCCGGCGACGACACCCATCCCGCTTTCTCGCCGGACGGCAAGCGGATCGCCTTCCGATCCGAGCGCCGGGACGGCGGCGGCATCTTCCTCATGAACGTGGATGAGGCCGGCAGGCCGATGCGCCGGCTCACCGACTTCGGCTATCACCCGGCCTGGTCCCCCGACAGCCGCGAGATCCTCGTCTCGACCGTGGCCATCACGGACCCGACCATCCGGGACCGGAGCAGCCAGGTGTGGGGGATCGACGTCGAGAAGGGAACCAGGCGGCTCCTCCTGAAGCGCGACGCCGTGCAGCCGAGCTGGTCGCCGAACGGCAAGCGGATCGCCTACTGGAGCGTCCTGGCCAAGAACGGCAGGAGGATGATCTGGACCGTGACCGCTGACGGAAAGGATCCGGTCCCGGTGGACATGGAGAATCAATCCGTCAACTGGAACCCGGTCTGGTCCTCCGACGGATATCTCTACTTCGTGAGCAACCGGAAGAGCGCCATGAGCCCTTGGAGGATCGAGATCGACGAGGACAACGGGCTGGCTTCAGGCGAACCGGAACAGATCGGGGTCCCTTCGCGCTGGAGCGGCTTTCTGAGTCTTTCCGGCGACGGCCGGCGGCTGATCTACTCGACGTCCGAGACGGATTCCTCGATCGAGCGGGTGCAACTCGATCCGGAACGGCCGCCCGTCTCGCTCGCGCCTGTCACTGGAATTGCCACGAGCCTGCTGAACGTCCGGGTCTCTCCCAAGGGCGACAGGATCGTGCTCGCCAGCGCAAAGGACGACAAGCAGGAGGACCTGTTCCTGGCGCACACGGAAGGGACCGGCGCCCTCGTCCAGCTCACCCGGGACGCGTACCGGGACCGCTCTCCGGGCTGGCTGCCCGACGGCAGGATCGTGTTCACATCGAATCGCGGCGGACGCTACGGACTCTGGACGATAAGGCCCGACGGCAGTGCGCTGCAGCCCCTGGGCATCAGCCAGGGCATGCCGCTCTTCAGCCCTGTTCCGTCGCTGGACGGGCGCTGGCTGGCCTTCGCGGCCGGCCTCGACGAGGCGGTGCTCCTCGACGGAGGGGGCGCCTCCGAGCCCCTCCCCCGTGTGGACGGCATGCCCTTCTTCGCCTCGTCCTGGTCGCCCGACAGCCGGAGGGTGGCCGGCGTTCTGAACGGAAAGCCGGGAATCCTCCTCTACTCGCCGGCGAGCCGCAGCTACGAAAGGCTGACGGAGTCGGGCTTCCGCCCGGTCTGGACGCAGGACGGGTCGAAGATCCTGTTCCTCGACCAGGGCTGGAGGGTCTTCTCCCTGGATCTCGGCACGCGGGAGCGGCAGGAGATCCTGGCGCCCCCGCCGGGATCCGCCTTCGTCGACATGGACCTCGACCCCAAGCGCGGGCTGCTGTACCTGGTGCGCCAGCAGCCCCAGGGAAACGTCATGATGCTGGCCCGGGAGTGATAGGCTCCGGCGTACTTTCAGTAGGACAAGGAGGGTTGAGGATGGGACTTCGGTTCCGCGATCTCGTGATGGACGTGAGCTTCGAGTGCCTGCCGGGAGGTCCGACACCTCCAGTGTGCGCCTGCACTCAGACCGCCAATGCGCCGCAATGCACCAAGGGAAGCCAGAACCAGAACCCGCGCCCCAATTGCCCCAAGCCCAGCGCGGGAAGCCCGCCGAAAAAGAGGCTCGACGGGCTGGGCGAGCTGCGCGAGCAGCTCCGGGCCGAGCTCAGGGCCTGACGACGCCGGCCCATCCGGCGAGGCGTTCCTGGACTGTCTTGCCCAGGCTCTCCAGGGACGCCAGGTCGGTCGGCTCCTCCGGCAACAGCGGGATGTCGATCAGCGGCTGCTCGCGGCCGACCAGCTTCGCCAGCTCCACCAGCCCCTTCCGGTCCCGCTCCCCCAGCCAGGACAACAGCTCCCAGCCGCCTGCTGCCGGAGCGTTCTCTACCGGGTAGTGTGGATGCACCCGGTTCACCAGGATCGGGCCGAGATGGAAGCCCGCCTGCTCCAGCTTGCGGGCGAAGAACAGCGTGTCCGGAATGCGCTCCTCGCCGGGGCCCGAGACCAGCACGAAGCGGGTCTTCGGCGAGCGCAGGAGCTGCTCCACCGCTTGCGCCCGCTCGCGGAAGCCCTCGTAGAGCGGCGCGAACGCCTGAAAGAACTCCGCCATGTCGCGCAGGAGGTCGAGCCCGACCACGTCGTCCAGGAAGCGCTCGGCCTGCCGGCCCAGGGGTCCGAAGCGGCTCGCGGCCTTGAGCCTCCCTTCCTCGTCGAACCAGGGCTTGAGCGCCACCCGGATCGCGCCGCTCTCCAGGAAGCCGATGATCCGCTGCGGCGCTTCCAGGAAGTCCAGCGCCTGCCGCGTGGGCGGCGTGTCCAGGATCACCTGTGAGTAGCGGCCCTCGGCCTCCACCTCGAACAGGCGCTCGACGGCCATGTACTCGAGGATGCCGGAGAGCGTCCCCGAGAGCTGCTGGTAGAAGCGGTTCTCCAGGATGCGGCGCGAGGCCTCCTCTTCCGCGGCGTAGCGCTGGATCAGCCGGTCGAAGGTCTGCCGGGCGTCGAGCAGGCTCGCGTAGAGCTTGCCCGGCGCGTCGAGCGGGACCGGTATCTCCTGCAGCTTCGCCTCCTCCCCCACTCCCAGGGCATCCTTGAGACGGAGGGAGGGGTCGAAAGTCATCACCAGGGTGTCGCGCCCCGCGCGGGCCGAGAGCACGCCCATGGAGGCGGCCAGCGTGGTCTTGCCCACGCCGCCCGAGCCCACGACGACGACCAGCGGATGCCGATCCGAGATCAGCTCCATGCGCCCCTCCCCGGCTCCATGCAGCTCTGGAGCGCCTTGATCAGATGCGGTCCGCGGTCCATGGCGAGCAGGGGGAGCTCGACCCGCGGCCCCTCCCAACCAGCGGTCAGGCGGGCCATCTCCTCTTCGTTCAGCTTGCGGCGCCGGCGCCAGAGCGAGACCAGCTCGTTGTCGCGGCCGTCTTCGGGAGGGGCCGGAGGATAGAGGCCGTTGACGATCAGGGCCTCGGCATCGCGCTGGACCCGCTCGCGCAAAGACTGGCGCAGCTCGATCGCCTCCTGCACCGGCATCTCCTCGGCCTGGGTGACGACCACGATGCCGCAGCGCTCCGGGTCGGACACGAACTTCGCCAGCTCGCTGCCCATTTCGGCGAACGGCCCGCGGCGGATGACCTCGGCGACCAGGAGCGGCGCCGAGAGCAGGTTGATCCCGTGTCCGGTGGCGGGAGCGTCGAGGACGATCGCGTCGAGCTGGGGCGTGCCCATCCCGCCCATCCCGTTCAAGAGCCGCCAGGCGTGGCCCAGGATGGCGACCTCCTTCAAGCCCGGGGCCGCGGCTGAGAAGTGCTGGTAGATCGAGCTGTCGAGGACCCGCCTGGTGAGCATCTCCAAGGGCATCCGCTCGCGGACGATCTCGTCCAGCACCTGGCGGGGCTTGAGGTTCTGCACCCAGACGCGGGGTCCGGCCTCGACGATGGCGCCCCCGGATGGAGGCAAGGCGAACATCTGGTGCAGGTTCTCGCGCGGGTCGACCTCCACCACGAGGGTACGGCGGCCGGCCGCGGCGAGCGCCCGGCCCAGGACGGCCGAGACCGTGGTCTTGCCCACGCCCCCCTTGCCCGTGACCACGACGAGCTGCCGGCGCGAAAGTGTGTCGAGGATGCTCATGGTGTCGGGGCTCCCGTGCAAGCTTGGTGCCGCAGTGCGGCTAACTATACAGCCAAGGACCTCAAGGACCCCAAGGACTCCAAGGACAGCAAGGACGATGTAGGGGCGGCTCTTGTGGCCGCCCTCCGGAGGGCACCCACGAGGGGCGCCCCTACAGAGATCTCCGCGTCCTTGCTGTCCTTGTTGTCCCTGGTGTCCTTGGTGTCCTTTCTGGTAAAACCGCCCTACCATGTCTTTCCCAGAGACCCGCCTCCGCCGTTTCCGCCGCACGCCGACCCTGCGCCGCCTGGTGCGGGAGACGCGGCTCTCCCCGGACAACCTCGTCCTGCCCCTGTTCGTCTGCCCCGGCGAGGGGGTCGAAAAGCCCGTGGGCTCCATGCCCGGGGTGGCCCAACAATCGGTGGACCGGATCGTGGAGACCTGCCGCCAGGTTCTCGCCGAGGGCATCCGCACGGTCCTCCTGTTCGGCATCCCCGAGCACAAGGACGAGACCGGCAGCTCCGCCTGGTCCTCCGAAGGGATCGTGCAGCGCGCCCTGCGCGCCCTCACCTCGGATGTGCCCGGCCTGATCAAGATCGCCGACGTCTGCTTCTGCGAGTACACCAGCCACGGCCACTGCGGCGTGCTCAAGGGCGAGACGGTCGACAACGACGCCACGCTGGAGAACCTGGCGAAGCAGTCGGTCTCGCTGGCCGAGGCGGGCGCGGAGATCATCGCCCCGTCGGACATGATGGACGGGCGCGTCGGCGCCATCCGCCAGGCGCTGGACGCCGGCGGCTTCGCGGACATCCCGATCCTCTCCTACGCGGTCAAGTTCGCGAGCGGCTTCTACGGCCCGTTCCGCGAGGCGGCCGAATCCGCCCCCTCGTTCGGCGACCGGCGCTCCTACCAGATGGACCCGGCGAACGGCCGCGAGGCCATGAGAGAGGCCGAGATGGACGTCGAGGAGGGGGCCGACATGCTGATGGTCAAGCCGGCCCTCCCCTACCTGGACATCCTCATGCAGCTCCGCTACCGGTTCGACCTGCCGCTCGCGGCCTATCACGTGAGCGGCGAGTACTCGATGATCAAGGCCGCGGCCGAGCGCGGCTGGATCGACTACGACCGGGTGCTGATGGAGTCGCTCGTGGCCATCCGCCGGGCCGGCGCCGACCTGATCCTCACCTACGGCGCCCGCGACGCGGCCCGGCTGCTGGCGGCGGGGTGGGTCGAATGAGCCTCCTCGAACGCGCCGAGAGAATCCTCCCCGGCGGGGTGAACTCCCCGGTCCGCTCCTTCCGCGGAGTCGGAGGCGACCCGGTGTTCGTCCGTTCCGCCCAGGGCGCGTACCTCGAAGGCGAGGACGGCCGGCGCTACATCGACTACATCGGCGGCTATGGTCCGCACATCCTGGGGCACCGGCACCCGTCGGTCATCGCCGCCATCCAGAAAGCATTGGGACGGGGCACCGCCTTCGGCGCGCCGACCCTGCCCGAGGTCGAGCTGGCCGAGACGATCGCCTCCGCCCTCCCCTCGGTGGAGATGGTGCGGCTGGTCAATTCAGGCACCGAGGCCACCATGTCGGCCCTGCGCCTGGCCCGCGCCGCCACGGGACGCAACCAGTTCATCAAGTTCGAGGGGTGCTACCATGGCCACGCCGATCCGTTCCTGGTCGCCGCCGGCTCGGGCGCAGCCACGATCGGCGTCCCCTCCTCCCCGGGAGTGCCCGTGGCCGTCACCTCCGACACCCTGGTCGCTCCCTACAACGATCTCGCCGCGGTCGAAAAGCTCTTCTCAGAAAGCCCAGGCATTGCTGCGAGTATTGCCGCCATCATTGTCGAGCCGATCGCCGGCAACATGAGCCTGGTGCCGCCCGCGCCCGGATTCCTCGAAGGGCTTCGCAGCTTGTGCGACCGCCACGGCTCCCTCCTCATCTTCGACGAGGTCATGACCGGCTTCCGCGTGGCCTGGGGAGGCGCGCAGAACCTGTTCGACATGAAGCCGGACCTCACCACCCTGGGCAAGGTCATCGGCGGCGGGCTTCCCCTGGCCGCCTATGCTGGCAGACGGGACCTGATGAAGATGATCGCGCCCTCCGGCTCCGTCTACCAGGCCGGGACGCTCTCCGGCAATCCGCTGGCCGTGGCAGCCGGCCAGGCTGCGCTCGCCGAGCTGTCGGTGGACGTGGATTGCCCTTATGAGTTGCTGGATCGGATCGGCGCGCGGCTCCAGTCCGGGATCGAAGAGGCGGCCCGCCGGCACGGCATCCCGGTGCGCGTCCAGCGCCAGGGCTCGATGCTCGGCGTCTTCTTCACCGACGCTCCGGTGACGAACCTGGAGGATGTCACCCGCACCGACCGCCAGCGCTTCACCCGGGTCTTCCACCGGCTTCTCGGGCAGGGCATCCACCTCCCGCCCTCGGCTTATGAAGCGCTCTTCCTCTCGACCGCACATGGCGACGCCGAGATCGACGCCACGGTCGAGGCCTTCGACAAGGCTCTCGCCCAGGAAACCTGATGGACGTCCTGATGGACGCGATAATCGTCGGCGGCGGCATCATCGGGCTGGCCTGCGCCCGTGAGCTGGCCCGGGCCGGGATGAAAGTGGAGCTTCTCGAAAGGCTCCCGGCCGGCGCCGAAGCCTCCCTCGCCGCGGCGGGCATGCTCTCCCCGATGGCCGAGACCCTTCCCGGTCCGCTGCTGGATGCCTGCCGCGAATCCCGTGACCTCTGGCTCCCCTGGGGCTCTACCCTGGCTGAAGAAACCGGGCTCTCCGTCGAGCACGACGCGAGCGGCTCCCTGCTCGTGGCCATGGACCAGGAGGATGAGATTTGGCTCGACCGCGTCGCCGCCGAGGCGCGCGAGATCGGCGAGCCGGTCGAGGAGATCGACGGCAGCGTCCTCTCCCGCTGGGTGCCGGATGTCTCTCCCGGGGTCCGGAGGTCGCTCCTCCTCCCGGGCGAGCACCGGGTGGACAACGTGCAGGCCTGCACGGTCCTCGCGATCGCGGCCCGGAAGGCCGGCGCGGTCCTCACCTATGGAATCGAGGTCGAGAAGATCGAGCGCGCGGGGCCCGGGGTCCGGGTCGTGACCCGGGATCGGGATGTAGAGGCGGGCCTGCTCGTCCTGGCAGCCGGCGCCTGGAGCGGAACGATCATGGACCTGCCCTGCCTGCCAGTACGCCCGGTGCGCGGCCAGATGCTCCTGCTCGGCGGGGTCGATTGGCCCTGGAACGGGAGCTTCCGGTCCCAGCACGGCTACGCGGTCCGGCGCGGCGCCACGGGCCTGCTGGTGGGGGCGACCGTCGAAGAGGCGGGCTTCGCCAACTACAACACGGCGGGCGGCATCGAGAGCCTGCTGCGGTTCACCAGGCAAACACTGCCGGGGCTCGGGGACACACGACTGGAGGCCACCTGGGCGGGCCTGCGCCCCGGGACGCCGGACGGCCTTCCGATTCTCGGCCTGGTCCCCGGCTGGCCCGTGATCGCGGCCACCGGACACTATCGGAACGGCATCCTGCTGGCGCCCTGGACGGCCCGGGAGGTGGCGCGGCTCGCCGCCTCGAAGGACCTGGGCGAGGCCGGACCCTTCTCGCCCGCGCGCTTCGTTTCTAGAATGGGTTGAGCCTTGGCTCGGCTTGGGTATAATGCCGCTGCCAATTGAGAGGCCATAGGAGGGGCCCGGTATGACCCACATCATCTGCGAACCCTGCGTCGGCGTGAAAGATACGGCCTGCGTCGACGTGTGCCCGGTGGATTGCATCTACGGGAAGGAAGAAGACTGGGAGATGCTGTACATCCATCCCGAAGAGTGCATCGACTGCGGCCTGTGCATCGACGCCTGCCCCGTCGAGGCGATCTACACGCTGGAAGAGACCCCGGACAAGTGGAAGGCGTTCATCGCCAAGAACTACGAGCACTTCGGCCTCACCCCTCCGTGAGCTGACGGCAAGGTCCCTTCTGCGGTCCCCAAGGCGCGGCTCTGGCCGCGCTTTTGCCGTTTCAGAGGGCAATCAACGCCAATCGCCGGTGAGCTGGAACGCCGCCCAATGGAACGGGTGGGAATCCGGGATGCTCTCCATCTGTGCCGCCCTCAGGGCTTCGTCCTTGGTCTCGCCGTTGCGGAGATGCCCGTAGAAGCTCTGCATGAAGCGGGCGGTGGACGCGTCCGAGACGCTCCACAGCGACGCCAGGACGGAGCGCGCTCCGGCGTACTGGAATGCGCGGGTGAGCCCGACGAGCCCCTCGCCCCCCATCTCCCGCCCCAGCGCCGTGCCGCACGCCGAGAGGGTCACCAGGTCGGCGTCGAGGCGCACGCTCTCGAAGATCTCCCAGGCCTGGAGAAGACCGTTGTCCTGGCCCTCGGCCTTCTGCTCGGGCACGGTCAAGGCCAGGGCGGAATTGAGCGGGAAGCGCTCGTCGAGCAGGCCGTGGCAGGCGAAGTGGACGAGCTGCGCGCCGGACCCGAGAGACTTGACCTTCTCCTCGGTCGCATCGCTGCCCAGGTAGACCTCGGCCCGCGGATAAAGGCCGGCGATGGCCTCCACCTCCCGGCCGCTGAAAGGGAGAGGGGCGAGCGCCCGCCCGCGCTGGACGGCAGCGAACACGCTCGGCATGGCGGACCCATAGATGGGATTGCCGAACGCGGCGAGGCGCTCCTTGCCAGGATCGCCCCAAGGCCGGCGCGATCTCGCCAGCTCCGCGTAGACGGTGGCGGAGAGCACGTTGTGGATCGGCTTCCGCTCGACGAAGTAACGGTCCCCACTCACCAGCGCTGCGAAGGCCAGGGTGTGCAGCGGTCCGTCCGGAGAGACGAGGATACGCTGCGCCCCGGCGATCCGCGCCTCGGCGGGCCGGACGAGAAGATCGTAGAGCCGCCGCGCCCGGCTCTTGATCTCCGCATCATCGGAGCCCGGGTCCTTGAGGAGGACGCGGAAGCCCTCCACCTCCTCGCGCAGCTTCTTCGCGCCGAGAGCGATCGGGAAGACCGATAGCTCGTCGGAGCCATCAACTGCGAACACCCAGCTCCTCTCCCCCCCGACCGCGTACTCCAGCAGCACGGTCCCGGGGTCGAGGGTTGCGCGAACGCCCGCCAGGTCGAGCGGCTTGGGATCGTGCAGCGCAGCGGACCGGGGCGACTCCCCGCGCATGCGGTCCAGGATCTCCTCCTGGCGGATCCGCAGATCGCTGAGCTCGCCCGTGATCCGCTCGATCTCGGCGCCGTCCCGGCCGGCGCTCAGACCGGCGAGCTGCGCCTGGACGCGGTCGTACTCGGCATTGACCCGCCTGCGCTCGGCGACGAGCTCCGGCGGCAGGTCCGACAGGCGGATGTCCCGGTCCGCGAGCAGCGTGAGGAAGGAGCGCGCCCGGCCCCGCTCCAGGACGTGGAACGCTTCGGCAGACCGGCCCGCCTCGACCAGGCCCTCCATGCAGGCATGGTAATAGTCGTCGAGAGTCGCCTCGAAAGAGGCCCGCGCTTCGGGAGTGCCGCCGAGCCGGCTCCGCTGGTGGTCGAGGACGTCGATGGCGCTGCAGAGGTGGCGGAGCCCCTCCGCGCTGCGGCCGGCCTGGCGCTCGGTGAGGCCGAGGGCGTGGAGCGTCTCGGCCTCGACGGCGCTCCCCGGGACGAGGCGGCTCTGGAGGTCGAGAGCCCGCCGGTAGAGTGCGAGCGCCTCCTGCATACGCCCGCGCCGGCCGACGACCCTGCCGAGGTCGCGCAGCACCTGGGACGTCTGCAAGTTCTCGGGCGCCTCCTTTTCAAAGATGGCCAGGGCCCGGAGCAGGAGGGCCTCGGCCGTGGCGAGGTCGCCGCCGCTCTGAACCTCGAGGCGGGCGAGGTCCTTCAGGCCCTCCGCGGAGGTGAGGCTGGCCGGCTCCATCTCCTCGTCGATCTCCTGCGAGCGCTTCAGGTAGGTCCGGGCTGCGGCGAAATCGCCCTGCAGGAGCGTCACCTCCCCCAGGTTTGACAGGCTGATCGCCAGCTCCCTCCGGTCGGGAGAGGGTTTCTTCTCCTGGATGGCCAAGGCGCGGCGGTAGTGGACCTCGGCCGCCTCCAGGTCGCCGCGCTCCATGGCGAGGTGGCCCAGGCTCGACAGGGTCGACCAAGCCTCCCATTCGCTGCTCCTCCTCCCTTCCTGAAGATCCAGCATGCGGCGGAGCAGCTCGTCGGCGGTGGCCAGGTCGCCGCGGGCTGTCATGAGGTTGATGAGATTCTGCAGGCAGCCTGCGGCAGCGCCGCCTAGCGGGTCGATCATTTCGAAGAGGGCGAGCGCCTTCCGGTGCCAGCGCTCCGACATCTCCAGCTCGCCGCGGTCCTGAGCGACATTGCCCAGGTTGATGAAGATCAGGCCATGGGCGATGTTGTTCGGGACGAGGCTTCGCTGGAGCTCTTCGGCCCGTACGAGGTATTCCTGCGCGGCGGTGAGATCGCCGCGCCAGCGGGCCAGGACCCCCAGCTTGTTGAGGGTTCCCGCAACCTCGGTGGTCCCGGGCGCCAGCTGCTCCCGGATCGCCAGGGCCTGTCGCACGAGCTCCTCGGCCGCATCGAAATCGCCCTTCTTTGCCGTGGAATACCCGAGTCCGGCGAGCGTGTGCGCGGCGGACAGATTCTTTGGGGCGGTCTTGCGGTCCAGCGCCAGGGCTTTCTGGTAACGCTCGATCGCCGCATCCCAGGCGCTGCGGACCTGGAGTGTCCCTGCCCACTCGCGGAGAAGATGCGCTGCCGCGGCGGGATCGGACTCCCGCTCCAGAGCCGTGATCGCTTCCTGGAAGATGCTGTCGGCCTCGGGCCACTGGTGGTCGTCGTTGAGCCTTCGGGCCAGCCGATGCAGAAACCACGCGGCAAGCCGGCCGTCTCCGGCAGAGCGAGCGGCTTCCGCCGCGGCTTGCCAGTTCCCTCCCTGGTGAAGAGCTGCGAGGTCGCGAGGAAGCCCCGGCCGCGTATCCATCCCCCAATCCCCCGCCGTCAGGACCCAGGCCATTTCCTCGCTGCCACGCCTGCCGTGCAGGGTGACGGCGCGCCGCGGGGCCTCCTCGATCTCGACGGGCAGCAGGTCGTAGGGAGAGTTGACCAGGCCGTTGGCAGCCGCGGACGACCACGAAAGCATCACATCCCCGGGCAGCAGGCCCGCCACCGCGGCCACCGAATGAGGGGTCACGCTCTCGACGACGACGCCTTCCTCATCCGCAACCTGCTCGGGGGCGGCGGCGGCGGATCGGGGTGGGCTGACCGGCGCGCAGGATGGCAGGGCGGCCAGGAGGATGAAGGCCAAGAGTCTCAGGAAACAAACCTTGGGAGCGCAACTGTTTCCTCCTCGGGGGACGAACGTCATGGACACCATGGATAAAGGATACGCGCAGTTTCCTTATGGGGCAAAGGCATAAAGCCTGAAGCTCAGACGAGGAGTGGTCCGGCGCGGCTACGTCTTGAAGGGGTTCACTACTTCAAGCCCGTTGATGCGTCGCCCCTCTTGGAGGTCCTCGCTGTAGAGAATCCGGCAGCCGGCGTTCAGGGCGGCGCGGATCACGAGGGCGTCCCAGATGGCAAAACCATGCAGGCGATGGAGATCGATGGCTGCCAGCACGTCTTCAACTCCGAGGATTACAACGTCGAGCCGGCTGAGCAGCTCGATCCGACGCCGGGCGGCGGCCGCCGAAACGCCGAGCTTCCTCGTAGAGACCGCGAAGTACTCCTGGAGGACCTGGAGCGAAAGGACGCCTGTCCGCGCGCTCATCACCTCGCGGATCAGCTCCCGCGCCCGATCTCGCTTCGCGCCGGCGCTTCGGTCGTCGGCATAGACGAAGACGTTACTATCGACGAAGCACCGGACGGTCATAGAGCTCCTCCCTGTTCCACTTCCAGCCGCCTGAATCGCCTTCCTCTTCGCTCCAAAGGCGCTCCAGCTCTGTCACGGCTTCGGCCGGATCACTGGTGGTAAGAGCCTCCAGGTAGTCCCGTATCATCTCGTTGAGGGACACCCCCCGCCGCTGGGCGAGCTGACGTGCCCGGGCCAAGGTCTGATCGTCTATGGAGAGCGTCACATTCATAGACCACAGGATACGTGTGCACGATTCCAGGGTCAACAGTATCAACAATAGCGGCCGGGACGTCCCCTGGTTGCCCTTGGCCCCTGCCGTCGCCCCCCCGGGGCTTAGGTCATTGTGCTTGCCACCCCCGGGCTGAAGCCCGGGTCTACATGTCGGTGCCCCTGCGGGCAAACCGCGCTCGGCCGAGAGGCGTGGTTGAAACCCGGACTCCTGTGCCTATGTTCCTGGCGAGTCTTCGCGGCTAGGCAAAACGGCTCCAGTGAAGCGGACGGTTCAGAGCACGGTTCGAGCGACCGAGGATGCGGCAGGAATGGCTCGGGCTGCGATTCGGACGGCTCGCCCGGTGCGAACTGCTCGGACCGCCGCGAGGATCGCTCGGAGCGCCACCCGGATCGTCCGTGTGGCGGTATGACCGGCTCGGGCGGGGGCATGAACGGCTCGGGGCCTCATGTGGCTGGCTCGGGTGATCGCACGGACAGCTCGAACCGCGACACGGACGGCTCGGGCCCCGGTACGGATGGTTCAGACGCCCGTACGGACGGCTCAAACCCCGGTACGGACGGTTGGTACCGCGGTACGGATGGCTCGGGCCTCGGTACGGACGGCTGCGGCGCTGGTACAGATGGCTCGAGCATTCGTACGGATGGCTCGGGGCGCGGTGCGGACAGTCCGTATCTCCCTATGGACAGCTCGTACGCAGGAATGGATGGCTCATACCACGGTACGGACAGTCCGTACGCTCGTACGGACTGTCCAAACGCTCGTACGGATGGTTCGTACGCCGGTACGAACGTCTCAACTCGTGACCCGAGCCATCCGTACGGGGTTTTCAACCGTCCGTATCTCCGTCCGTGAGACGCAAACCGCTCTCGACGCGGGGGCATCCTCCTCCGTATGCTTCCACCAGGAGGCCCCGATGAGCGCGCGCTGGAGGCGCAGCACCTGGCCGACGTCGCCTTGATGAACGTCGCCCACCAAGCTCGCATGCGGACGCTGGAGGATCTCTGGCGGAGCACCGGGGCCGGCGCCGGGCAGCCGCAGACCCCGACCGTGCCCGCGACCGTCCCGGCGCGGGCGCCGGCCCCGAAGCCGAAGCGCGAGCGGTTCAGCCTGCTGAACGACCTTGAGGACGCCCTGCCCGGGCTCCCCGAGACGTTCGACAAACGCGACATCGTCCGCGCCCTGGGCTATGAGCCTCCCCATGCCTCACTCCACCGCACGCTGCGAACCCTCCAATCCGATGGCCGGATCGCCATCATGGACAACGGCTTCAGCGGCACCATCAACCGCTACCGGAAGCTCTGACGGCCGGGGCGGCCGCCTCCACCCTTGCGTCTCCCCCGCTAAAATCTTCCCCCTTGCGGGGAATGGACGAAACCCATGGAGAGTTCTATGATGTGAGTGCCGAGCACTCAAAACAGGCCGCTCAAAGGCACGAGGCTCGCATCTACCGATCGGACGGGAGGAAGATTCCTTGGACTACAAGGACTATTACGCGATCCTCGGAGTCAAGAAAGACGCTCCTGAGGACGAGATCCAGAAGGCGTACCGGAAGCTGGCGCGCAAGTTCCACCCGGACGTCAACAAGGCCCCCGAGGCCGAGACGAAGTTCAAGGAGATCGGCGAGGCCTACGAGGTCCTCAAGGACCCGGACAAGCGCCAGAAGTACGACCAGTACGGCTCCGCCTGGAAACGCGCCCAGCAGACCGGCGGCGGCGTTCCCCCGGGCTGGGAAGGGTTCGACTTCGGACAGGGCGGCGGCTTCGGCGGGGGAAGCGGCGACTTCAGCTCGTTCTTCGACATGCTGTTCGGCGGCGCCCGGCCGGGTGCCCGCGGAGGACGGGGGGCCGGTTTCCAGGGCTTCGGAGCGCAGGGATTCGGCGGCGGTGGGGGCGCTGGCGGCGATACCGAGGCCACGATCTCCCTCAGCCTGGAGGAGGCCGTGCGCGGGGGCAAGCGGGAGATCACGCTCGCGGACCCCAACACCGGCCAGCGCAAGACCCTGTCGGTCCGCATCCCCGAGGGGGTGCGGGCGGGCCAGCGCATCCGGCTCGCCGGACAGGGCCAGGCCGGCATGAACGGCCAGGCGGGCGACCTCTATCTCAAGATCGAGATCGAGCCCGACCCGCGCTACAAGGTGGATGGAACCAACCTCCAAACCACCGTGGCGGTCACCCCCTGGGAGGCCGCCCTCGGCGCCGACGCCGAGGTCCAGACGCTCGACGGTCCCGTGCGGGTCAGAATCCCGGCGGGCTCGTCCACAGGCAAAAGAATCCGCCTGCGCGGCCGGGGACTCCCCCAGGCCGGCGGCAGTACCGGCGAAAAAGACAGGGGTGATCTCTTGGCAGAGATCCGCATCGTGGTCCCGGAGAAGCTTTCGGAGCGCGAGCGCGAGCTGTTCGAGCAGCTCGCCGAGGCGTCCAGCTTCCGGGCACGGTCATAAGAAGACAAGGACAAGGAGAGGCTCATGGATATCAACAAGCTGACTCAGAAATCGCAGGAGGCGCTGCAGGCTGCCCAGACGAAGGGGCTCCGGTACGGCCACCAGGAAGTGGATGCCGAGCACCTGCTTCTGGCGCTTCTGGAGCAGCCCGAGGGGCTCGTCCCCCGACTGCTCGCCCGGATGGACGTGCCGGTCGAGCCGCTCCGGTCCGAGGTCGAGCGCGAATTGGAGCGCAAGCCCCGCGTGTCGGGGCCGGGCGCCGAGGCCGGCAAGATCTATCTCACCAGCCGGATGCAGCAGGTCTTCCTGCGCGCCGAGGACGAGGCCAGGCGCCTCAAGGACGAGTACGTCTCGGTCGAGCACCTGCTCATCGCGCTCGCCGAGGAGCAGGGCGCGGCCGCGCGCATCCTGAAAACCTTCAACGTCACCCGCGACGCCGTCCTCGCCGCCCTCACGGCAGTGCGCGGCAATCAAAGGGTGACCAGCGCCATGCCCGAGGTGGCCTACGAGGCCCTGGAGAAGTACGGCGTCGATCTCGTCGCCCAGGCGCGCCGCGGCAAGCTCGACCCGGTCATCGGCCGCGACGCCGAGATCCGGCGCGTCGTCCGCATTCTGACGCGCAAGACCAAGAACAACCCGGTGCTCATCGGCGAGCCCGGCGTGGGCAAGACGGCTATTGTTGAAGGCCTGGCGCAGCGCATCGTCCGCGGCGACGTGCCCGAGTGGCTCAAGGACCGCGCCCTGTTCTCGCTCGACATGGGCTCGCTCATCGCCGGCGCCAAGTACCGCGGCGAGTTCGAGGAGCGGCTCAAGGCCGTGCTCAACGAGATCAAGCAGAGCGAGGGACGCATCATCCTCTTCATCGACGAGCTGCACAACATCGTCGGCGCCGGCAAGACAGAGGGCTCGACCGACGCGGGCAACCTGCTCAAGCCCATGCTCGCCCGCGGCGAGCTGCACTGCATCGGCGCGACGACCCTCGACGAGTACCGCAAGCACATCGAGAAGGATGCGGCGCTCGAGCGGCGCTTCCAGCCGG
Source organism: Thermoanaerobaculia bacterium (assembly GCA_035536935.1). Lineage (GTDB taxonomy): Bacteria > Acidobacteriota > Thermoanaerobaculia > Multivoradales > UBA5704 > DATMER01. Next base: position 18,934 of record DATLNC010000291.1, on the reverse strand, counting down.
TGACCGTCGATCCGCCCACGGTCGAGGACACGGTCTCCATCCTCCGCGGCCTGCGCGAGCGCTACGAGGTACATCACGGCGTGCGCATCCAGGACAATGCCCTGGTGGCCGCGGCCGTGCTCTCGAACCGTTACATCACCGACCGCTTCCTGCCGGACAAGGCCATCGACCTGATCGACGAGGCCTGCGCCATGCTGCGCACCGAGATCGACTCCATGCCGCAGGAGCTCGACGAGGTCAGCCGGCGCGTCATGCAGCTCGAGATCGAGGAGGCCGCGCTCAAAAAGGAAAAGGACAAAGCCAGCCAGGATCGCCTGGAGGACCTGCGGCGCGAGCTGGCGGACCTGAAGGCCAAATCCGACTCCATGCGCGCCCAGTGGGAGGCCGAGAAGGCGGCGATCCAGGAGGTCCAGGCGCTGCGCGAGCAGATCGAGCAGGCGCGGCGCGAAATCGAGGAGGCCGAGCGGGCGTACGATCTGAACCGCGGCGCCGAGCTGCGCTATGGCCGGTTGCCTCAATTGGAAGCTCAGCTCCGCGAGAAGGATGCCCAGCTCGCCGGCAAGCAGAAGAGCGGCGGGCAGCTTCTGCGCGAGGAGGTCACCGAGGAGGAGGTGGCGGAGATCGTCTCCCGCTGGACCGGCATCCCCGTGACCCGTCTCGTCGAGGGCGAGCGCGACAAGCTGCTGCGCATGGAGGAGATCCTTCATGCGCGGGTCGTCGGCCAGGAGGAGGCGGTCAAGCTCGTGGCGGACGCGGTCATCCGCGCCCGTGCCGGGATCAAGGACCCGCGGCGTCCGATCGGCTCGTTCATCTTCCTCGGCCCGACCGGCGTGGGCAAGACCGAGCTGGCTAAGACGCTCGCGCACACGCTCTTCGACAGCGAGGAGAACATCATCCGCATCGACATGAGCGAGTACATGGAGCGGCACAACGTGTCGCGGCTCATCGGCGCCCCGCCGGGCTACGTGGGCTACGAGGAGGGCGGTCAGCTCACCGAGGCGGTGCGGAGGAAGCCCTACTCGGTCATCCTCTTCGACGAGATCGAGAAGGCGCACAACGACGTGTTCAACGTGCTCCTGCAGATCCTCGACGACGGCCGGGTGACCGACTCGCAGGGCCGCACGGTGGACTTCAAGAACGCCGTGATCATCATGACCTCGAACATCGGCTCTACCCATCTCCTGGAGGGGGTGATGCCGGACGGCGAGATCACCGAGGGGGCGAGGAACGCGGTCATGCGGGAGCTGCGCACGCACTTCCGGCCCGAGTTCCTGAACCGGGTGGACGACATCGTGCTCTTCCGGCCGCTGCGCCTGGACGAGATCAAGCTGATCGTCGACCTGCAGACCGAGGACCTGCGCCGCCGTCTGATCGACCGCGGCGTGCGCCTGGAGCTGACCGACGCCGCCCGCGAGCTCGTGGCGCGGCAGGGCTTCGACCCGGTCTACGGCGCCCGTCCGCTGAAGCGGTTCCTGCAGCACGAGCTGGAGAGCCGCATCGGCCGCGCCCTGGTGGCCGGCGAGGTCCACGACGGCTCCCTGCTGCGGGTGGATGTGAAGGACGGCGGGCTCGCGGTGGCGATCGAGAACCCGGTGCCGAAGGAGGCCGAGGTGGCGGTGGGGGCCTGAGGCCCTTCGCTCCGGAGGAGCGACACCCGTCTAGCCTGGGGTTTCAACCCCAGGCGACGCCGGACGCCTGTATCCCCCGCCCGCGACCGCAGACGCCTGCACCCCCACCTGGGGTTGAAACCCCAGGCTAGACGGGTACAGCCCTTCCCAGGGCTGCTCCCCCGCCCAGAGTCCGGCTTCGGCCGGGCTTTTTTCTTTGTTCAGCCGTGCCAGGTCACCTGGAGCGATAGCGCCCGGGTGACGCCTTCATGGACGATCCCCTCGGCGCCGGCGAAGTAGAGGGCTCCCCCGAGATCGACCCCCAGGCCCGTGGGACGGTGCAGGATCTCAAGGCCCAGGCCGACGAAGGGGTCGCCGATCTGCGTGCCCCGGCCGCTCACGGCATCCGCTCCGCCCAGGTCGAAGCCGGGGCCGGTGATCCGGCCGGTGAAGTCCCCCTTGGGCAGCGGCGAGACCGCCATCGCCCGCGGCGCGATCGAGAACCGCTCCCCCACCGGCCGCGTCCATTGGATGCCCACGAAGGGGGTGGCGTAGTCGTTCGTGCTGCTGTGATCGAGGACGCCCCGCGCCCCGGCTGTCGCGCCCGTCGCCACCTCGTAGTCCACCTGGTAGCCGTCCAATTCGAGGCGCGTCCAGAGCGCTCCGGCGGTGAAGGTCCACCAGCGGCCTTCGCCCGCGGGAAGCTGCCAGAGGAACCCGATCCCGGCTCCGTAGTAGAGGCAATCCCCCCGCGGGTTCGAGAAGTCCGCGTGCTCGGGAAGGTCGAGCGGCGGCCTCGCGAAAGTCGGGTTGAGCACTTCCCTACCCTGCCCGCCGGCGACCGTCAGCGCGTCATAGAAAGCCATCCCCTCGACCGCACGGCCGTCGCGGAACGGGTAGGCCGCGGAGGCGGCGAGCATCGGGCCGTCCAGTTTCAGGAGACTCGCGGCGGTTTCGGCGTAGCCAACCTCGATCGTGGTCTGCCAGCCGCCGTCTTCCAGGCGGCCCGCGGGCCAGGGGAGGGCCAGGAACCGGGCGTCCATGCCGCTCTCGGGCAGGTGCTCGGCGATGTAATCGATGTCTTCGGGCTCGGGGTTCGGGATGGCGGCTCCGGCCGAGCGCACGGCGAGGAGGGGGAGGAGGGCTGTCAGGAGAATGGGGACGTACAACCGGGTCCGCATGAGAGGGATTGTAGCCCTCCTGCAGTTTTCTTGATATTTCCTTGAAGGCTTGCAATCCCTGGGCAATCTGCATCAACCTTGTCCATGGAACGTTTCTATTGGGGGTGTTTACAGGGATGAGAGGATGGGGCCTGCCCTGGCTTGTCCTGGGGCTTGCCGGTGCCGCTATGGGTCCAGGTGGGGATCCGCCGGTCCGCATTCAGGCGGCTGCTCCGCTCATCCGCGACCTCAGCTCGGGGGAAGTCCACCTCTACCATCTGACCCTCGACGAGGGCGACTATGCCCGCCTGGAAGTCATCCAGCAGGGGCTCGACGTGGCTACCGAGGTTCGTGGTCCGTCCGGATCCAGGATCATCCTGGTGGACACCAGCTCCGGCCGCTTCTCCACCGAGAATGTTTCGTTCATCGCCGACCGGAAGGGGCAGTACGAGGTCGAGGTCAGCACGTTTTACCCCGGGGACACGGGCAAGTACAAGCTGATCGTGGCGGCGCTCCACAAGGCGGGCGCGGACGACCGTCTGCGGGTGGAGGCCGAGCATGCCGACCTGGAGGCCAGCCGGAACCTCGAGGCTGCCCGGCGCGCCCTCGCGAACTGGCGCGCCCTGGGAGACCGCCTCCACGAGGGTCGTGCTCTCACCCGCCTCGGCAAGGCCATGGACGCTTCCGGAAAGATGCAGGAGGGCCTCGCCTGGTACGAGCAGGCGCTGTCCATCCAGCGCGGGCTGAACGACCGGGAGGGCCTGGCCGAGACCCTCGGCCAGATGGGACGAACCCTCAGCCTGGCCGGCGATGACCGGCGTGCGCTCGACGCCTTGCAGGAGTCGCTCACCCTCTGGCAGGAGCTCCACAGGCCTGACAGCGCCGCCGCGGCCTACCTGAACGTCGGGAACGTGCACCAGAGAGTCGGCGACTACGGCGCGGCCGTAAGCGCCTGCGAGCGCACCCTGGAGCTCAGCCATCAGGCGGGCGACCGCGGGCTGGAGGCGCAGGCCCTCAACTGCCTCGGGCAGATGCGCTTCTGGATGGGTCAGCCCCTTCTCGGGCTGGAAGAGCTGCGGCAGGCCCTGGATCTGGCCCGCTCGACCGGCCGGTCCCGGATCGAGGCCCAGGTGCTCTCGAACCTCGGCTCTCTCCACCAGCGGCTGGGAATGCCCCGCGACGCGCTGGAGCATTACACCGCCGCCCGCGAGATCCTGCGCAGCCTGCGCGACACCGAGGGGGAAGCCGTGGCCCTCGGGAACCTCGGGATGCTCCTCATCCAGCTCGGCGCCTTCGAAGAGGCGCGGGAGATGCTCGGCCAGGCTCTGCCCTTCCAGCACGACCCCCGCCGCCAGGCCCTCACCCTGGTGGGATTGAGCCACATCGCCGAGGAGCTGGGCCAGACCGGGGAGGCCGCCTCTCGGATCGAGAAGGCGCTGGCGCTGCAGCGTGCCATGAAGGACAGCGCCGGGGAGGCCGAAGCGCTCCGGGCTCAGGGCCTCCTCCTGCTTCAGATGGGGAAGCCGGAGGAGGCCGAGGCGAAGCTGCGGGAGGCCCTGGCCATTCATGAGGAGCTGGGCCGCAGGAGCGACGCGGCAGCCGCGCGCCGCGGCCTGGCAAGGGCCTACGTGGTCCAGCGAAAGTTCGACGCCGCCCGCGAGGCCTACGAGCAGTCCCGCAGAGAGGCGGAAGACCTGGGCGACGTGGGCTCCCAGATCCTCACCACCGCCGAGCAGGGCTGGCTGGAGCGCGAGGACGGCAAGCTGACCGCCGCCCGCCAGCGGCTCGAGGCCGCCCTCGACCTGATGGAGTCCTTCCGGTCCGAGGTGGGCGGCGACCGGCTGCGTTCCCTGCACTTCGCGACCGTCCGCGAGACGTACGAGCGCTACGTCGACGTCCTGATGCAGCTCCACCGGGCCGACCCGAAAGCCGGCCTGGATGCCAAGGCCTTCGAGGTCGCCGAGCAGTCCCGCGCCCGGGGCCTCCTGGACATCCTCTCCCGTGCCCGGGTCGACATCCGGGAGGGGCAGCCCGAGCTGCTGGCGCGCGAGCTGCGCCTGCGCCAGGAGCTGAACGCCAAGGCGGCCCTCCGCCTGGAGCTGGCCGAAGACGAATCGTCACGAGCCCGCAACCAGGCCCTGCAGGTGGAGATCGACACGCTTGCCGCCGAGCATCGGGTCCTCGAAGCGCGCCTGACAGACGGCAGCAGCTACGAGAGCCTGAAGAAGCCCTCCCTGCCGATCCGCGAGATCCAGGGCCTGCTGGGCGAGCAGACCGTGCTCATGGAATATCTGCTGGCCGAGCCCCGGAGCTACCTCTGGGTCGTCAGCTCGACCTCTCTGCAAGCGTTCGAGCTCCCCGGCCGGAGCGAGATCGGGGCGGTTGCCCGCAGGTTCCATGGATATCTGAAGAATCCGGGTAACAAGGACATCGCGAGCCAGAGGAAGGACCGCGACCTCCTCGCCCAGCAGGTCCTGGGGCCCGCGCTCGAAGCCATCCGCGGCCGGCGCCTGGTGATCGTCGCCGACGGCGCGCTCCAATATGTCCCTTTCGCCGCGCTTCCGGTCCACTCGGCCACCGACGGGATCATGGTGCCTCTCGTGGTAGAGCACGAGATCGGCTTTCTCCCCTCAGCCGCCGTGCTGAAGGAGATCCGCAAGGCCGTGGCCAGCCGCCCGCGGCGTCCCACTTCCATCGCGGTCCTGGCCGATCCGGCCTATGACGGCACCCCCATCCTGCCGCGGCGGGTCGGGGGGCTGGCCACCCGGGGCTCCGGCCTGGAGCGTCTCTCCTGGACGCGGCAGGAGGCCGAGGGCATCGCGGGCGTGGCCCAGGGCCGCGAGATCCTGCTGGCGCTCGGCCACGATGCGACCCGGGAGCTGGTCACCTCGGGCCGGCTGGAGCCCTTCCGCGCCCTGCACTTCGCCACCCACGGAATCCTCGACAGCGAGCACCCCGAGCTGTCCATGCTCGCGCTCTCACAACGGGACGCGAGCGGCCGCCCCCTCAACGGCTTTCTCAGCCTCCAGGACCTCTATTCACTGCGCCTGCAGGCCGACCTGGTCGTCCTCAGCGGCTGCGACACCGGCCTGGGCCGCGAGCTGCGGGGCGAGGGTCTGGTCGGGCTGACGCACGGCTTCCTGCACGCCGGAGCCTCCCAGGTCGTGGCCAGCCTCTGGCCGGTCCGCGACCGCGCCGCCGCCGAGCTCATGCAGCGCTTCTATCGCGCGATGCTCCGCGATGGCCAGCGTCCCACGGCGGCTCTCCGCTCGGCCCAGATCGAGATCTGGAAGCAGCGCACGTGGCGCGATCCGTACTTCTGGGCGCCCTTCGTGGCCCAGGGCGACTGGGACACGAGCCTCTGAGCCCCTGACCCTGTCGGCTGACACGCCTGACACGGCCTGACACCCTCCACCCCCGCTGACACCCCGTGGAGAGCCTTTCGCTCTCTCCTTGCAAGCCGTTTGTTTTCTGTATCTTACAGATAACCAGACCGGGTACGCCCATTGCCTTCTAGAGCTGCCAACGTCAAGGAGGAAACGGCAATGAGAAAGATTCACCTGGTTCTGGTCCTGATCGCACTCTGGAACGCCATCCCCGGTAACAGCCCCTTCAGTGCCCTCTTCGATCTGGCCATTCAGCATCCGACCTCCGGCGGCGACATTACGACCCAGGCGGACCCCGAGACCGACCCCATCATGATCAGCATCCCGCCTCCTCGGAAGCAATAGGTTGGCCCCCGCGGCCTTCCTGTAAACTCCGGCACCAGTGAGCTTTGAACGCGATGAGATCCTCTCGACCGTCTGGGAAGGGGTGGCAGAACGCCAGTCCCGACGCAGCGATGCGCGCGACGGCTCCCTGGCGCTGACCATCCTCTGCCATCCCGACATCCGGCGCGTGGGCGAGCGCGCTGTCCTGCGCGAGCTGTCCGCCGGCCATGCGGTCGCGCTCTCCCGCCTGCAGCCCGAGCTCGCGCAACCCGGGGAGAACCTGGGCCGGCCGCTCGCGGACCGGCGGATGAGCCGCACCCCCGTCTGGATCGCGCCCTTGCCCCACGCGGCGGGGACAGGGGCTGTTCACCTGGACGCCCGCGAATGCCCCACTCCCATCTTCGCCGACGGCGTCCAGGTCCAGGGAGTGCACACCCTCTCCAAGGAGGCGCTCGCCCTCGGGGTCGTGCTGGAGCTGTCCAGCCGCTCGGTGCTGCTCCTCCATCGCATCCAGGCGAGCCTTCATCGACCGGGCGACCTCCTCGGCCTGGTCGGCCACAGCGATGCCGTCGCGAGCGTGCGCCAGAGAATCCTCCAGGTCGCGGACCTGGACTTCCCGGTGCTGATCCGGGGGGAGACGGGCACCGGCAAGGAGCTCGCGGCCAGCGCAATCCACGCGGCGAGCCGGCGCCGCAGCGGCCCGCTGGTCTCCCTCAACATGGGCGCGGTCCCGGCTTCCCTCGCGGCTTCGGAGCTCTTCGGCGCGGTCAAGGGGAGCTTCACCGGCGCGCTCCGGGACCAGCCCGGGTATTTTCAGCGCGCGCACGGGGGCTCCCTCTTCCTGGATGAAGTCGGCGAGACGCCGGTGGAGGTCCAACCGCTGCTGCTCCGGGTCCTGGAGAGCGGCGAGATCCAGCGCGTGGGAGCGTCCACGCCGGTCCACGTGGATGTGCGGCTCATCGCGGCGACCGACTCGAACCTGGAGTCCGCGGTCGAGCAGGGCCGCTTCCGGGGGCCTCTCCTCCACCGCCTCGCGGGCTACGAGATCCTCCTGCCCCCTCTGCGCGAGCGCCGCGACGACTTCGGCCGTCTGCTCTTCCACTTCCTGCGCGCCGAGCTGCGGGCGCTCCATGAGGAAGAGAAGCTCCTGCTTCAGAACGAGACCGAGGAGCCCTGGCTGGGCGCGTCCGTGGTCGCCCGGCTGGCCCGTCACCCCTGGCCCGGCAACCTGCGCCAGCTCCGCAACGTGGCGCGCGAGCTCGTGGTGGGCAGCCGCGGCTTCCCCAAGGCCCAGATCGGCCCGCAGATCGAGCGTCTGCTGCGCGAGGTGACGGAGGTCGCGCCGCCGCCCTCCCTGCCCGTGACTCCAGCGATCGATCCCGTCCGGCCGGACACCCCACCACCCATCACGCCGGCTATCAAATACAGGTCTCCTTCCGAGGTTTCGACCGAGGAGCTCATGGCCGCGCTCCGCGCCAACCGCTGGGAGATCAAGCCGACCGCCGCGCAGCTCGGCATCGCGCGGCCGTCCCTCTACTTGATGATGGAGAAGCTGCCCGGGCTGCGGAAGGCCGGCGACCTCGGCCGCGCCGAGATCCTGGAGGCGCAGAGCGCCTGCAGCGGCAACCTCGAGGCCATGGTGGATCACCTGGAGGTCTCGAAGCCGGCGCTCCTCCAGAGGATGAAGAGGCTGGGGCTGGCGTAGGGGCGGCTCTTGTGGCCGCCCTCCCAGGGCACCCACGAGAGGTGCCCCTACTTTTCGATCCTGGCGAGCCAGTCTTCCAGGGCGTCCCGCAGGTCGTCCAGGGAGACGCGGCGGGGCTCGGTGTCCGTTCCGAGCTCGGGCTGGATCGTGGCCCCTTCGGGCGTGAGGGTCAGGGTGAAGGCGTTGCCCGTCCCCTCCCAGCTCTCCAACTCGCCGGACGCGATCTGGTCCAGGAGCTCCAGCAGCAGCAGCGTGACTTCCTGGCTCTCCTGGACGTCGGACACGAGGTACTGGGCGAGAAGGTCTCCGGCTTTCACCATTACCTCTTGTAGATGGGATAGGCGGTGTTAATGCCGCCAATACCGCCGTCGTCCAGGGTGTAGCCCTCGATCGTGAAGCCCGTTCCCGAGGGGCCTTGGAACTTGCCGCCGCCCATCTCCCGGCGCTCCTGCCAGGCATGGAGGATGGCTGCGACGACCTCGTCGCGGCTCAGTTTGTCGGGATAGAACGTCGAAGTCTTCTTGAGCCAACGGGAGCCGTTGCGGATCTCCACCTCGGCGATGTAGACCCCGAGCTCGTTCTTGCCGCTGACCGTCCGCACCACCCGGGCACCGGCGGGGTCCCTCCCCCCCGGCCGCGAGTGGAAGCCGATCGGCTTGCCGCGGCGGTTGATCTGCCCCTCGAAGACGTGTTCCAGGTTGATGGCCGGCTCGGTGTCGCTCCACTCTTCAGAGAGCGGCGCCTGCTGCGGGGCCGGACGGGGAGCCTCGGTCCGCTGCGGCGCCGACTCCTCCACACGGCGGTCCTCGAGCACCTCGGGAGCGAAGTAGTAGACGGCGAGCCCCACGAGCAGGCCCAGGAGGGAGAGCACGGAGCGTCTCATGATGGCGTAGAGCCTACCTCAACTGGCTCTCGATCTCGTCCGGATGGCTGGCGCGCACCCGCGCCTCGTCGGCGTCGATGATGCCGTTGAGCGCGAGCTGCCCCAGCGATTCCTCCATGGTCATCATGCCGTGGCGCTTGCCCAGGGTGATCTCGTTGTAGAGCTTCTGGAGGTTGTCGCTCCGGATGTGGTGGCGCACCGGGTAGGTCGCCATCAGGACCTCGACGGCGGGGACGCGGCCGTGGCCGTCGGCCCGCGGCACGAGCTGCTGCACCACGATCGCGTGGAGCGACAGCGCGAGCTGGTGGCGGATCTGCGCCTGCTGGGCCGGCGGGAAGACGTCCACGATCCGGTGCACGGCCTGGGCCGCGTCGTTGGTGTGGAGGGTCGAGAGGACCAGATGGCCGGTCTCCGCCGCGGTGAGGGCCGTCGCGACCGTCTCCAGATCGCGCATCTCCCCCACCAGGATGACGTCCGGGTCCTGGCGCAGCGACGCGCGCAGCGCCTCGTGGAAGGAGCGGGCGTCCCGGCCGATCTCGATGTGCTCGATCACCGACTTGATGGAGCGGTGCTCGTACTCGATCGGATCCTCGATCGTGATGATGTGCGCCGTGCGGCTGTGGTTGATCTCCGCCACCAGGGCCGCGAGGGTGGTGGTCTTGCCCGAGCCCGTGGGGCCGCAGAGGAGGACGAGGCCGCGGCTCGGACGGATCAGCTCCGCGAACGCGACGGGGAGGTTCAGGCTCGCGAGGCTCGGCACTTCCAGCGGAAGCGCGCGGATCGCCGCCGCGAGCTGACCGCGCTGGCGATGGACATTGACGCGGAAGCGGCGCGAGGGGCCTCCTCCCTCGTCCAGCTCGCGGCCGGCCGCCAGCCTCAGGGAGAAGTCGGCGGACCCGCGCGCCTCAAGATCGCGGCGGGCCCGGCCTCCCAGGTGCGGCTTGAACATCTGCCCCACCTCGTCGCCGTCCATGACCTCGGCCTGCGCCCGGACCAGCCGGCCGTTCACACGGAAGACCGGCGGCATCCCGGCCAGGACCAGCAGGTCGCTCGCCCCCTGCCGTCCCATCTCCACGAGAAGGGTATCCAGGGGCTCCCCTTCCTGCACGCGCGAGTGGAGCGCGTCCAGGTCCTCGGCCGTGGCCTGCGCTCCTTCCTCGGGGAAAGTCTCGTCAGGTTGGTCTTGCTGGTTCAGCTCGTTGACGAGCCGGTCGAGCTCGGGATCGCGCAGCTTCTGGGTCATGGTTTCCCTCCTTGGCAACATACGGGCCAACCTCTCGTTGCGTTGCGGTAGGATGCCGCCCATGCCCATTCAGATCGGTGACCGGATTCCGGACGTGACGCTCAGGACCATCGCGGCAGGCCGCGAGCGAGAGGTTTCGGCGAACGAGCTGTTCCGCGGCAAGCGGGCCGTGCTGTTCGCGGTTCCGGGGGCCTTCACCCCCACTTGCTCGGACTATCACCTGCCCGGTTTCGTGGAGCAGGCCGACGCTCTCCAGGCCAAGGGGATCGACCTGATCGCCTGCGTGGCGGTCAACGACCACTTCGTCATGGATGCCTGGGGCAAGGCCCGCGAGGTCGGCGACAAGATCCTCATGCTCGCGGACGGCAACGGCGACTTCGCCCGCGCCATGGGCCTGGACCAGGATTCATCCCGCTTCGGCCTGGGCACCCGCACCCGCCGCTACGCCGCCCTGATCGAGGACGGCGTCATCAAGGCGATCAACATCGACCAGCCCGGAAGGTTCGAGGTCAGCAGCGCGGAGAAGATCCTGGAGAGTCTGTAGGGGCGGCTCTTGTGGCCGCCCTCCGGAAGGGCACCCACAAGGGGTGCCCCTACACAGGTCCGTGATCGTCCGTGTCAGTCCGTATCCCCCCTTGACGGCGCTACCTGCACGCTCTTGAACCGCTCCAACACCACCTTGCCCGGCGGCAGGCCGCGCGGTTTGCTCACGTCGGCGCAGGTGCACATGTGCACCGCCACCCGCCCGCCCTTGCGCGCCTTGGAGTAGCCCGCGGCGAGCGAGGCCGCGAAGCGCTCGGTCTCCTTTGGGAGGCGGTCCAGCCCCTCGGGGTTGCGCACGACCACGTGCGAGCCCGACTCCCCTGCCACGTGAAACCAGAAGTCCCGCGGCGCTCCGAGCCTGAGGGAGAGCACGTCGTTGTCCTCGGCCGTGCGGCCGACGAGCACGGTCATGCCGTCCGGCGAGACGAACCGCCGGGCGACGGAACGGCCCTGCCACAGGCCCATCTCGGGATCGGGGGGAGGAGGCGCCTTGCGCATGAGGTGTGAACTATTTCACAACCGGAGGGTGCTGCCAGTGACAGCGGCGCGCCGCGAAGCCGTCTAACCTCTGGCCATGGAGGGTTCAAACATGCACCGGACGCGCCGATTCCTGCAGCATCTCCCGCTGCTCATCCTTCTGCTCGCCCCGGCAAATGTCTTCGCCGCCTGGAGCGACAGACCTTCCGACAAGCCCGAGCTCCGGGCCGACAACGCGCAGGACCTCAACTTGAGCTTCGCCGACGCCAAGGGCGGCAATGGTGGCGGCAACGGCAATGGCGGTAAAGGTGGGAATGGGGGCAACGGCGGAAATGGCGGTAACGGCGGAAATGGCGGGAATGGCGGCGGTGGCAACAAGCCGCCGAAGCCGCCAGCCGAGCTGAGCGCCGGCGTCCAGCCTGACACCTGGAATACGAACTGGGAGCACAGCGAAGGGACGGTCTCCGTCGTGATTCGCGGCGGCGGCCTCGATCAGATCGACACCGGCTCGATCGTGCTGACCGGCTCCGCCGACGATGCCGAAGGGCTCTCGCCGGTCCGGGTCCAGGCGAACAAGACCCAGATCCGCGCCTTCTTCGCCAAGAGCGACGCCATCGCCCTGCTCGACACCCCGGAGCGCGGCGAGACCCACGAGCTGACGATCGAATTCACCGCGGGCGAGGACGCGGAGGACAAGAGCCTCACCTTCGATGTGCGCATCGTGGGCCCGAGCGGCGGCGACGACGACGACGACGATGGCGAAGAGGACGAGATCGAGGCCGAGATCCAGCCCGGCACCTGGAATACGAACTGGGCGCGCAGCGCCGGCACGGTCAGCGTCAAGATCACCGGCGACAACCTTGGGGACGCCGACCTCAAGTCGATCGTTCTGGTCGGCACCGACGCCGCAGCCGAGCCGCTCCCCGCTCTGCGGGCAAGCAGGAACGGCAACCACATCCGGGCGTTCTTCTCCAAGAAGGACGCGATCAAGACCCTGGACACGCCCACGGCCGGCGAGACCCACGACGTCATCATCCGCCTGAGCGTGGCTGGCGAAGAGACCGAGGTTACCGACATCATCCGGGTCACCGGACCCGCCAACTGACCTCACGCGCGCGGCGCCTGGAATTCTCCCCCGGGCGCCGCCTTTTTTCAGCTACGCCCCCTCAGAACCTTTTCGACCTCGACCCGATAGACCGTTCCTTCCACGGAGTGGTCGGGCCGGGCGTAGAACCAGATCCGCCGCGAGTCCCGCGACCAGACCAGCCTTCCCACGAGGTTGCGGGCGAAGGGACGGGCGACCAGCGGCCGCTGCTCCAGGGGGATCACCACGCCGTAGCTCTCGGTCCCTTCGACGTGCGCGATCCCCGCGACGAGCTTCCCGTCAGGAGAGAGGGATAGCTGCTCCAGAAAGCCCCCCTCGAAGTCCCTATCCGGAGACCCCATGCCGAGGACGACCTTGCCGAACACGCGCTCCGCCAACGCAGGGCCTGCAGTCCTCTTCTGATCCATTTCGATCACCGGCGCGAGATCGACGCTCGCCACCTTCCCCTGCCCCCCCTTGTCCGTCGCATTCAAGGCTTGGAGCGCGGCCTGCTGCGAACCCTTCCGGCCCGCCAGGGAGGTCCCCCCTCCGACGGAAGCACGGGGCTTGAAAAACAGCTCGCCCGCGCCGGGAACGAGGCTCGCGGCCTCCTTTCCCATGTAGAGCATGCCGCCGTCCGGAGAGAAGCAATCGACCCACCAGTTGCCCCCTGCCCCGGCGTGAACAGCCTTCGAGGTCTTGCCGGTGGGCACGTGCGTGGCCTTCACGATCTCCGTATGCAAGGTGCTCTGGAAGACGGCGACCCACTCCTCGTCCGGAGAGACGCCGAAAAACAAGGGGGCATCCAGGCTTGAGCGGGCAGGGCCGCGCAGCTCTTCAAAGACCGTGGCGTCTCTCAAGCACAGCGGGTTGCACAGCTCGTCGATGCGGCCCGACCCGCTGGCGCCCGCCAGCAGCATGACAAACATGCAGATAGTTCTCATACCGGTCCCGGGGTAGCGAAGCATATGCCAAGGGGGTTTCAAGGGGCAGGGCAGGCTCCCCGCCGCTCTGCCCGGACATCCCTTGTATACCTCCTGCTCATGACATGCTTGTGGTACAAACTCGGGCATGATGAAGATCGCGATCCTGGGCGCGGGCGGGGTGGGCTCCTACTACGGCGGCATGCTCGCCCGCGCCGGTCATCCCGTCTCCATGCTGGCCCGGGGAGCGCATCTCGACGCGCTCCGTGAGCGCGGCCTGGAGGTCCGCACGCCCGAGGGGACCTGGACCGTCCAGGTGCGGGCGGTGGACGATCCGGCAGAGATCGGCCCGACAGATCTCGCCATCGTGGCGGTCAAGAGCTACTCGCTCGAAGAGATCGCGCCCGCGGTCCGGCTCCTCGCCGAGGCGGGCGCAGACGTGCTGCCGCTGCTCAACGGCGTGGAGGCGGCCGAGCGGCTCGTCCGCAGCGGCGTGCCGGACGAGCGCGTGCTGGGCGGGATCGCCGAGATCAGCGCCGCCCGCGTCGGACCCGGGACCGTGGAGCGCCGCAGCACGTTCCACCGCGTGGTCGCCGGGGAAAGGCCGGCAGGGCTCTCCGAGCGGGCCGAGCGGATCGCCGCCGCCTTCCGCGAGGCCGGCGTGGAAGCCCGCGCGTCGGCCGACATCACGGCCGACCTCTGGCGCAAGCTCGCCTTCATCTCGACCATGGCCGCGGGGTGCGGCCTGGCGCGCGGGCCGGTCGGCCAGATCCGCGAGAAGCCGCTGGGTCGCGCCGTGCTGGAGCGGGCGGTGCGCGAGGTGCTCGCGGTCGGGAGCGCGCTCGGCGTAAAGCTCCGAGAGGAGGACGTGACGCTGATCATGGGGTTCGTCGAGTCCCTGGGCCCCACGCTCAAGCCGAGCTTCCTGCTCGACCTGGAGTCGGGCCGTCCCACGGAGATCGACGACCTCTGCGGCGCAATTTCCCGTCTGGGCCGGCAGGCCGGAGTCGACACGCCGGTCCACGACGTGGCCACCGCGGTATTAAGTTAAGGCAGGTTCTCGGCGAGGCGGACGACGAAGCGCTGGTGCTCGGCGGCGATCTTCTCGAGCTGGCGCAGGCACTCCTCCCGCGATGCCAACAGGCAGGAACGCTCGAGCTGCTCGCAGAGCCGGGGCAGGCTCTGCGCGCCGAGGAGCGAGCTCGTCCCCTTGAGCCCGTGCGCGCGGGCCCTGAGCAGGGCCCGGTCGCCGCGCTCGAGCGCCGTGCGCAGGTCTTCCAGGTAGGGCTGCCGGCGGAACTGTTCGACGAGCCCGGCCACGAACCCGGGTCCGGAGTCCTTGCACATGGCGCGCAGCGATTCGAGCTGCCGCTGGTTGAGCGCCGCCTCGGCGGGCTCGGGAGGCATTGGAGAGGAGGGAGGTAGAGGCTCGATCTCCCTGTCACTCCCGCCATTCTCGCCAACCCCGAGCCAGCGCTCCAACTTGGCCTGGAGCTCCTCGCCCCGGAACGGCTTCGTGATGAAGTCGTTCATCCCCACCGCCAGGCACCTGTCGAGCTCCTCCTGGATCGCGTGCGCCGTCAGCGCGACGATCGGAACCCGGCCCGTCTTGCCCGGGAGCCGGCGGATGCGCTCGGTCGCTTCGTAGCCGTCGAGGTGCGGCATCTGGCAATCCATCAGCACGAGGTCGTAATCCTCCACCGCGAGCGCCTCCAGCGCCTCCAGGCCGTTGCCGACCGAGGTGACCCGGTAGCCGAGGTGCTTGAGATGCTCGGTGATGACGACCTGGTTGATCGGGTTGTCCTCCACCGTCAGGATGCGCGCGTTGACCGGCCTGCGCGCGGCGCTCTCGGTCTGGGCGGGAGGCGCGCCGGGCGCGAGCGGCACCCGGATCCAGAAGGTCGAGCCCCTCCCCTCCGCGCTCTCGAAGCCGATCTCGCCGCCCATGGCCTCGACGATCCGCTTGCTGATGGCGAGGCCGAGGCCGGTGCCTCCGAAGCGCCGCGACGTCGAGCCGTCTCCCTGCGAGAACAGCTCGAAGAGCCGTCCCTGGGCTTCGCGGGGGATGCCGATCCCCGTGTCGCGCATCTGCACGCGGACGCGGCCGTCCGCGGCCGTGTCCGCGTGCACGTTCACCGAGCCCCCCTCGGTGAATTTGACCGCGTTGCCCACCAGGTTCATCAGCACCTGGCGCAGCCGGCCGGGATCGCCGCGCACCCAGACGGGCAGATCCTCCGCCATGAAGAGCTCGAGCGTGGTCCCCCGCGCCATGGCGCCCAGCCGCAGGATCTCGACCACCTCGCCGAGCGTCGCCCGCAGGTCGAACGGCACGTCCTCGAACGCGAGCTTGCCCGCCTCGATCTTGGAGAAGTCCAGGATGTCGTCGATCACCCGCAGGAGCGATCCGGTCGAGGACTGGATGAGCCGGGCGTACTGGCTCTGGCGCTCGTCCAGGTCGGTGGCGAGCAGCAGGTCCGAAAGGCCGATGACCCCGGCCATCGGGGTGCGGATCTCGTGGCTCATGTTGGCGAGGAACTGCGCCTTGGCGCGGGCGGTGCGCTCGGCGGCCTCCTTGGCGAGGCGCAGCGCCTCGGCGCGCCGGCGCTCGGTCACGTCGCGGTTGATGCTGATGATCGCCGGCCGCCCCTCGTACTCGACCGTCGCGGCATTGATCTCCAGGAACATCCGGCTGCCGTCCTTGCGGTACTGGACGGACTCGAAGTTGTGGTAGACGCCACCATCCAGGGTCTCCCGGATCTGCTGCTGCCCCCGCGCCACGTCGACCGAGATCGAAGCCAGGCTGATCTGCAGGAACTCCTCGCGCGTGAAGCCGTAGATCTCGCACGCCCGCCGGTTGACGTTCAGGACCTGCTCGTCCTCGGGGCGGAAGACGATGATCGGGTCGTGGGCGTTCTCGAAGATCTGCCGGTAATCGCGGCTCGTCCGCTCCAGGGCGCGGGTGCGCTCGGCCACCAGGACCTCGAGCTCGTCGCGGGCCTGCTGCACCTCCACGTGGGCGCGCTCGAGCTCGGCGGCGCGCACCTCGAGCTGGTAGCGCTTGCCCAACCCCGTCCAGCGCTCCCGGTGCTGCTGCCAGCCGACCCAGAGGAGGTAGAGGGTCGCCCCGGAGTTCGCCCAGGCGAGCCAGTACGCCGAGGGATCGCTCCCGGCCAGCATCACCAGGGCCACGGCCGGCGGCGCACCCAGCAGCAGGATGTAGGAAAGGACGAACGGCAGGGAGTGGAAGTACGTGACGATCACCATGGCCTCGATGCCCAGGGTCGCGGCCAGGGCGAACACCACGAACGGGGCCAGGCCCTTCTCCACCGTGAGGAAACAGAGCAGGCCGCCGTACAACATGCCGGTCGCCAGCGCGCCGCCGAAGAAGCCGGCCTGCCAGAAGCGCGGACTGCGGGAGTAGGTGGAATCGAAGCGCCGGATGAGGAAAAGCCGGCCGAGCCCCAGGATCCCGGCGCAGATCACGATCGCGCCGAACGTTGCCGGGGAGCTCCGGTGCAGGTCCGCGCCCAATCCCAGGAGAGCGATCGCCGCCGCATACAGCACGGTACCGCTCTGCGCGCGCCGGGCCATCTCGTGGCACGCGATCCTCCACACATCGGGCGAGCGCTCGGGCATAAGCTGCCGCAATACAAAGATCCTCGGACTACGACCGGATTGGACCAGTGTAGCCCGAGGGACTGGGGCCGGGCAAGCGGCACGCTCCTTGTAAGCCCCTCGGCGCAGAGGGAGGATGCAGTCATGAAGTCGAAAGGAAGGATGGAGGGAAAGGTGGCTCTGATCACCGGCGGCGGCTCGGGGATCGGCGAGGCCGCGGCGCTGCGGCTGGCGCGCGAGGGGGCGAAGGTCGCGGTCCTCGGCAGGACCCGGGAGAAGCTCGACGAGACCGTGGAGCGCATCGAGGACGATGGCGGCGAGGCCCTGGCCATCACCGCGGACGTGTCGAAGTACCCGGACATGGAGCGGGTCGTGGCCGAGGTCGTGGAGCGCTGGGGCCGGCTCGACGTCGTTCTGGCCAACGCCGGCATCAACGGCGTCTGGGCGCCCATCGACCAGATCACGCCCGCGGAGTGGGAGAAGACCATCGCGATCAATCTCACCGGCACGTTCTTCACCATCAAGGCCGCGGTGCCCCATCTCAAGGAGCGGGGCGGCTCGGTGATCGTGACCTCCTCGGTCAACGGCACCCGCATGTTCAGCAACGCCGGCGCCTCGGCCTACTCCAGCACCAAGGCGGCGCAGGTGGCCCTGACGCAGATGCTCGCCGTCGAGCTCGCCAAGCACCGCATCCGGGTCAACGTGATCTGTCCCGGGGCGATCGAGACCGATATCGACGAAAGCACCGAAAAGCGCGACATCGAGGAGGCCAGGGAGCCAGTCGAATATCCCGAGGGCGAGATCCCCCTCACGGACGGAAAACCCGGCTCCGCCGATCAGGTCGCGAAGCTGATCCTCTTCCTGGCGTCGGACGATTCGGACCACATCACCGGCACGCCGGTGTGGATCGACGGGGGACAGTCGCTTCTTCAGGGATGATTTTCCGGACAAAACGGGCGATTCACCGGACAAAAGTCCGAAGGAACCGGACAATACCCAGAAGTTTCCGGACCATTCTCCGAAGTTTCCGGACTGAACCGCAGAGTTTCCGGACTAAGCCGGAGAGTTTCCGGACTAAGCCGGAGAGTTTCCGGACATAACCGGAGAGTTTCCGGACAAAATTGGAGAGTTTCCGGACCAAGACGCAGCAAGGCCGGACAACGGCGAGGCGCTACCGGACATTTGCGAGGCGAAACCGGACATTCTCCGAGCAAAACAGGACATTCGCGAGGCAAGACCGGACAACTCCGAGGCAAAACAGGACAGTTACAGGCCCTTGAACTTCCCTGTGAAGGCTCGTATCCTAGTTAGTGAGGACTCACTAACGTGGATCGCCAGGACGAGATCTTAGACAGGACCATCGAGCTGCTCCGGGAGGCCGGACTGGCCGGGCTCACCATGAAAAAAGTCGCCGAGCGGGTCGGCTTCACCGAACCGGCCATCTACCGGCACTTCCCCAACAAGCAGGCGCTTCTCGTCGGAGTCGCGGGACGCCTGAGCCAGCTTTTCCTCGGGCCCGTCCGCGCCATCTCCGAGGAGATGGACACTCCCCCTCTCGACAGGATCGAGCGCATCGTCGCCCATCACGTCGGTCTGATCATGGATCTCGACGGCATCCCCATCCTGCTGCTGGCCGAGGCCACGGCCACCGAGGGGGCGCTCGGGCAGAAGATGGCCGAGATCGCCGGGACCTATCTGGAGATCGTGGGACGCCTCGCGGCCGAGATCCCCCGGCCGCCCGGCTCCCCGCCCGCGGAGATCGCGGTCCTGCCGGTGCTCGGCCTCGCCGCGGCCGTGGCCCTGGAGCGGCGGATGCTGTCCGGACAGCGGTTGACCCGGGACATGGCGCTCGAGCTGACGCGGTATGTGGTGCGGCGGCTGCTGGGGCCGGAGGAGGGAGCATGATTGACGATCTGGGCTCCGGGTGGGTGGAGTCGCCCTGGAAGGGCGAAACCCGTCGAGCCTGGGGTTTCAACCCCAGGCG
>DATLNC010000290.1:0-47092 GCA_035536935.1 Thermoanaerobaculia bacterium | reverse complement strand
CGCTGGTGATCGGCGGAGAGGCACTCCGGGCCGAGTCCCTGGCGCTCTGGCGCGAGAGGGCTCCCGAAACCCGGCTGATCAACGAGTACGGGCCGACCGAGGCAGTCGTGGGCTGCTGCGTGCACGAAGTGCGGCCCGGCGACCCTGCCGCGGGGGCCGTCCCGATCGGACGCCCCATCGCCAACACGACCCTCTTCGTCCTCGACCCGCGCATGCAGCCCGTGCCGTCCGGCATCGTGGGAGAGCTCTACATCGGCGGCGCGGGCGTGGTGAGGGGCTACATGGCGAGGCCCGAGGTCACGGCGGCGGCCTTCGTCCCCGATCCCTGGGGCGGGAGCCCCGGTGCGCGCCTCTATCGCACGGGCGACCTCGTCCGGCACCTGCCCGGCGGGCATCTGGAGTTCGTGGGCCGCCACGACGGCCAGGTCAAGATCCGCGGCTATCGCATCGAGCTCGGCGAGGTCGATGCGGCGCTGTGCCGGCATCCCGGGATCGCCGAGGCGGTGACTCTCGTGCGCGAAGGCGGGGCCGGCGATCGCCGTCTCGTGGCGTTCTTCGTCGCGGGCAGCCAGCCGGTACCTGCGGAGGACGAGCTCGCGGCGTTCCTGCGCGACCGGCTGCCGGAGTGGATGGTGCCCTCCTCCCTGCGCGCGGTACCTGTGCTGCCCCTGACCGCGAACGGCAAGGTCGATCGCACCGCCCTGCTGGCAGCGGCAGAGGAAGGCGAGCGTCCGCAGCGTGGTACCGCCGCACCCCGCACGCCGACGGAGGAGCTGGTGGCGGCCGTCTGGTGCGATGTCCTCGGCCTCGATCAGGTGGGAATTCATGATGATTTCCTGGCGCTTGGCGGCCACTCCCTGATCGCTACCCGCGTCCTGACGCGGCTGCGCAGAATTTTCGCCCTCGACCTGCCGTTCCGTCTCCTCATGGAGGCTTCGACGGTAGCCCGGGTGGCAGCCAGGATTGACTCCGAGCTGCGGACAGGGGAGCTTGCCGAGCTGCCGCCGATCGAGCGCGTGGATCGGAGCGGCCCGCTGCCCCTCGGATTCGCGCAGCAACGCCTGTGGTTCTTGGACCGGCTCGCTCCCGGATCGCCCGTGTACAACGTCCCCGGCGCGTTGCTTCTCGCAGGAGAGGTCGATGCCGGAGCCTTGCAGCGCGCCTTCGGCGAGCTGGTCCGTCGGCATGAGCCGCTACGCACCCTGTTCCGGGTCGAGCGCGGACGGCCCGTGCAGGTGATCGGGCCAGCCACTTCCTTCGCGCTGCCGGTGGTCGACCTTGGCGCGCTGCCCGAAGACGGTCGCGAGGCGTATGCGCGGCGCCTCGTGGCCGAGGAGGTGAAACGGCCGTTCGATCTCGAGGGCGGGCCGGTGCTGCGTGCCACGCTCCTGCGGCTGCGGGAGAGCCTGCACCTGCTCGTGTTCACGGTGCACCACATCGTGTTCGACGGCTGGTCTGCGGGGATCCTGATCTCCGAGATCGGCTCCCTCTATTCCACGTTCCATGACAGGCAGCCTTCTCCCCTCCCCGAGCTGCCGGTGCAGTACGCGGACTTCGCTCTGTGGCAGTCTAGCTGGCTCCAGGGAGAGGCGTTGAACCAGCTTCTTGCTTACTGGTGCTCACGGTTGGCGAGCCCGCTGCCCGTCCTCGACTTGGTGACGGACCGCCCGCGGCCCCCGGTCCTGGAAACGCGCGGCGGGGTGCTGACCTTCTCCCTGCCGCACGATCTCACCGCCTCGTTGCAGGCCCTCAGCCGCCGCTGGGGGGCCACCCTGTTCATGACGGCCTTGACGGTCTTCAAGACGCTTCTGAGCCGCTGCTCGGGCCTTGACGATGTCATCGTCGGGACACCCGTAGCCGGCCGCGATCGAGTCGAGACCGAGGGCATGATCGGCCTGCTCATCAACACCCTCGCGCTGCGCACCGATCTGTCGGGGGAGCCCGCGTTCGAGGAAGCCCTGCTGCGGGTGCGGGAGACGGCCTTGCAGGCCCATGCCCATCGGGATCTCCCTTTCGAAAGGCTCGTCCAGGAGCTGCAGCCGGAGCGCGATGCGAGCCGAACGCCGATCTTCCAGGTGTTGTTTGCACTGCAGAACAGCCCGGTCCAGCCGCTGCGGCTCCGGGATCTCGCCATCACGCCTTTCGACGTCCACACCGGCACGGCGAAGCTCGACCTGTCGCTCGCCATGTCCGAGATCGACGGCTCGCTGGCGGGCTCCATCGAATACGCCGCCGACCTTTTCGATGCCGCGACCGTGGCGCGGATCGCCGGACAGCTCCGCAACCTCTTCGCTGCGGCCGTGGTGTCCTCCTCCCGCCCGATCTCCGATCTGCCGCTGCTGACGGATTTCGAGGCGCATCAGCTCATCCACGAGTGGAACGCGGGACGCGCCGCCGACGCGGCCCGGGGCTGCCTGCATCACCGTTTCGCCAGGCGGTCCGCTCTGGCGCCGGATGCGGTTGCAGTCGTGGCGGGCGAGGAGCGGCTGACGTACAGCGAGCTCGATCTTCAGGCCGGCCGTCTGGCCCGCCGCCTGCGCTCCCTCGGCATCGGACTGGAATCGCGGGTGGGCATCTGCCTGGATAGGTCCCCGAGAATGCTGGTCGGGTTGCTCGGCAGCCTCAAGGCAGGTGGAACGTACGTGCCCCTGGATCCCGCTTACCCTGCCGAGCGGATCGGCTTCATGCTGCAGGACAGCGGCGCCAGGCTCGTGGTCACCGAGAGCGCATTCGCCGACAGATTCGGCGCGGAGACGACGCTGCTGTTGATGGACGCGCCGGAGACCGAGGAGGCTCCTTTTGAGCCTTGGGTCGAGGATGGCGGAGCCACCGAGGCCAACGCGGCCTACGTCATCTACACCTCGGGCTCGACCGGCCGTCCCAAGGGTGTCGTGGTCACCCATGGCAACGTGCTGCGTCTGTTTGATGCGACCGATGCTTGGTTCGGCTTCCGCGCGGACGACGTCTGGACGCTCTTCCACTCCTTCGCGTTCGATTTCTCCGTGTGGGAGATCTGGGGTGCGCTGCTTTACGGCGGCCGGGTCGTCGTCGTCCCCTACCTGGTGAGCCGGTCGCCGGAAGCATTCTACGACCTCATCCTGCGGGAAGGTGTCACCGTTCTGAACCAGACCCCGTCCGCCTTCCGCTCGCTGATGCAGGTTGGCGTCAGGGATGCCGATGCAGACCTGCCACTGCGGTGGGTGATCTTCGGCGGCGAAGCGCTCGAGTTCGCAAAGCTCAGGCCATGGATGGACCGTTTCGGAGCCGGGCGTCCGCGTCTCGTCAACATGTACGGGATCACGGAAACCACGGTTCATGTGACCTCGCGTCCGCTGACCACCGGGGATCCGCAAGGAACGGTGTCCAGCGCGATCGGTCAGGCGATCCCCGATCTGCGCATCCGGTTGCTCGATTCCTCGGGCCAGCCGGTGCCGATCGGCGTTGCGGGCGAGCTCCACGTGGGAGGGGCCGGGCTGGCGAGGTGCTATCTGGGCCGTCCCGACCTGACAGCGGCGTGGTTCGTGCCCGACCCGTTCGGCAACTCGGGCGAGCGCCTGTATCGGACCGGCGATCTGGGACGCTACCGTCCGGACGGAGACCTGGAGTTCCTGGGCCGCATCGATCACCAGGTGAAGATCCGGGGGTTCCGCATCGAGCTCGGCGAGATTGAAGCCGCGCTTGCCGGGTATCCTGGGCTGCGCGAGGTGGTGGTTGCCGGGTTCACCGAGACTGGCGAGACCCGGCTGGTCGCCTGGGTCGTGCCGGCGCAGGAATCGGCTCCGTCGACCGGGGAGCTGCGGGAATTCCTGAAGCGCAAACTACCGGAATACATGCTGCCGTCCGTCTTCGTTCCGATGACCGGCCTGCCGGTCACGCCGAGCGGCAAAGTGGACCGCCGGGCGCTTCCCGTTCCCGGAACCGACCGCTTGCCCGCAGGAACTGCGTTCAGCGCGCCGAGCACGCCGCTGGAGCAGGCCCTGGCCGAGATCTGGATGCAGGCCCTGGGGCTCCCGCGAGTCGGGATCGACGACAACTTCTTCGGCCTAGGCGGAGACTCCATGCGCACCTTGCAGGTGGTGTCGCTGGCGGAGGAGCGGGGCATCTCCATCGAGCTGATGGACCTGTATAGCTTTCAGACCGTGCGCGAACTGGCGGCGCATCTCGCGGAACGGCCTCTCGTCGGCGAGGAGGAGATGCTCGCCGAGCTGCTGGAGGAGCTGAACGGGTTGTCCGACGCCGAGGTGCAGTCGAGGCTGGACAACCGTCTTCAGCCCGATGAGGAGCGTGTGGCATGAGCGATCTCGCGCAGCGGATCTCCGGGCTCTCGCCCGAGAGACGCCACCTCCTGCAACGGATGCTCGAGCAGAAGCGGCTTGCCGTTGCGCCAGCCGCGACCGAACATCCGGCCCCGGAGCTGTTCGCGCTGGTCCTGGACGAGGATCGGCGGCGGCTGCCCGAGGGGATCGAGGATGCCTATCCTCTCACCAGGATGCAGGCCGCGATGCTGTACCACATGGATCTTGAAGCCGAGTATCCGCTCTATCACAATGTGGACAGCTACCAATTGCAGGGATTGTTCGTGCCGGCGGTGTTCCAGCAGGCGGTGCAGCGTGTGGTCTCCCGTCACGCGGTGCTGCGCACCTCCTTCGATCTGACCAGCTTCAGCGAGCCGCTGCAGCTGGTTCACCGGCATGCCGAGCTGCCGGTCGGGGTTGCGGACCTGCGCGCACTGTCCCCGCAAGAACAGCAAAGCGCGATCGACGATTACATCGAGCGCGAAAAGCGGCGCCGCTTCGACCCTTCGAAGCCGCCTTTGCTCCGTTTCCAGGTCCATCTCCTCGACCGCGACAGGTTCCAGTTCACCTTGACCGAGTTCCACCCCATCCTCGATGGCTGGAGCCTGCAGTCGACCTTCAAGGAGCTGCTCCAGCGCTACTTCGCGCTGCTGCGGGGCCGCGACCTGCCGGATTCTCCGCAGCGCCTCACCTTCCGCGACTACGTGCGGCTGGAGCGGGAGGCCCTCGCCTCCGCCGAGCACGAGCGCTATTGGACGGGCAAGCTCGAGGGCTTCACCTTCGCCGATCTTCCGCGCTGGCCGCTGGCCGCGCGCAGCTTCGCCGGGCGCCCGATCCGCACCGTGTATCTCGAGGTCCCCGAGAGCGTCTTCCGCGGTTTGAAGCTCATCGCGCAGCGAGAGAGGGTTCCGCTCAAGAGCCTCTTTCTGGCCGTGCACATGAAGATCCTGGCGCTACTGACGGGACAGAGGGACGTCGTCGCCGGGCTGATCAGCCATGGGCGCCCTGAGGGGATCACGGCGGAGCACGTCCGGGGCCTGTTCCTGAACACGGTGCCTTTCCGCATGGAGATCCCGGAAGGCAACTGGGCCGAGCTCGTCCGCGCCAGCTTTGCCAACGAGCAGGAGTTTATGCCGTTCCGCCGGTATCCCATGCCGGCGTTGCAGCAGAAGCTCGGGCGCAGGTTGTTCGAGACCGAGTTCAACCTGACTCACTTCCATGTCTACCAGGATCTCGACGAGGACGACGGGATCGATCTGCGGTTGCTGGGAAGCCGGGAGCTCGAGGAGACGAGCTTTCCGCTCAACGTGGCGTTCAGCCTAGATCCGGCGGCGGCGCGCCTGCGGCTGATCTTCCTGTATCACCGCCGAGAGCTGGCAGACTCCCAGATGCAGGCGATCGTCGGGTATTACAGGACTGCGCTCGGGCGCATGGCCGCGCACCCTGACGGACGTCACGCGGTGTCCCTGCTGGCCGAGGCGGAGCGCCATCAGATCGTGATGGAGTGGAACGACTCCCTCGCGCAGCACGGGAGCGATCTCCTCTTTGACGAGCTGTTCCAGGCGCAGGCGGCGCGCACGCCCGAGGCCGTCGCCGTCGTCGCGCCGGAGGGAGCCCTCACGTACGCCGAGCTGGACCGACGCGCCGATCGCCTGGCCGGCTGGCTGGCCCTCCGGGGCATCGGCGCGGAATCGGTCGTCGCGCTGCTCGCGCCGCGCGGCATCGACTTCCTGACCGCCGTGCTGGCTGTTTTCAGAGCAGGAGGGGCCTATCTTCCGCTCCATCCCGCGCATCCTTCCCGCCGCCACCGTGAGGTGCTGGAGGGCGGCAGGGTGGGGCTCGTCCTGGTGGCGGGTGAGTTCGAGAGCCGCGTCGTTCCGGCGATCGCAGATCTGCCCTCTGGCGCCCGTCCCGCTCTCGAGCGGTTGGAGGAGGCCTTGCTGATCGATGGCGACGGTCCCTGCCGCTGCGGTGCGGGCGCCAACCTGGCCTATGTGATCTTCACCTCCGGATCCACGGGCCGGCCTAAGGGCGCCATGGTCGAGCAGCGCGGCATGCTCAATCATCTGCTCACGAAGATCGGCGAGCTGCACCTGACGGGCGCGGATACCGTGGCGCAGACCGCGTCCCAGTGCTTCGATATCTCGGTCTGGCAGCTGCTCGCCGCGCTCCTGGTCGGTGGCCGCGTGACGATCGTGGACGACGAGGTTGCGCACGACCCGGTCGGGCTCCTGGACGAGATCGGGCCTTCGGGAACGACGGTCCTCGAAACCGTGCCGTCGCTGCTCGCGGCGATGGTCGAAGAGGCCGAGAAGCGGTGGACGGCGCGGCCCGGGCTGGCCGCTCTCCGCTGGATGATCCCTACGGGGGAGGCGCTGCCGCCGTCCCTCTGCCAGCGCTGGCTCGCGCTCTACCCGCAGATCCCGCTGCTCAATGCCTACGGTCCCACGGAGTGCTCGGACGACGTGACGCACCACCGGATCGACGACGCGCCCGGTGACGAGGTCGCGCGCATTCCGATCGGGCGCCCGATTCCCAACATGAGGCTCCATGTGCTCGACGGCGATCTCCAGCCGGTCCCGATCGGGGTCGCGGGCGAGCTCTACGTGGGCGGAGTCGGAGTCGGACGCGGATACATCGGCGATCCCGAGCGGACGGCGCAGGCGTTCGTTCCCGACCCGCTGGCCGCCGAGCCGGGAGAGAGGCTCTACCGCACGGGCGACCTGGCGCGTTGCCTGCCTCAGGGAGAGATCGAGTTTCTCGGGCGTGTCGACCACCAAGTCAAAATCCGCGGGTACCGCATCGAGCCGGGAGAGATTGAATCGACCCTGTCCCGGCATCTGCGGGTGCGCGAGGCAATCGTCCTGGCGCTTCCCGCAGGAGAAGGAGGGGAGCTCCGCCTGGTGGCCTATCTGGCGGTGGGCGAGCAGGAGCCGCCCGCGGCTCCCGAGATGCGGGCGCTCCTGCGAGAAACGCTGCCCGACTACATGGTCCCCGCGGTCTTCGTCCCGCTGCCGGCGTTCCCGCTCAACGCGAGCGGCAAGGTCGACCGCCTGGCCCTGCCGGCTCCAGGCGCAGCCCCGGAAGAGGTCCCGTCCGACGCCGATCTCCCGAACTCCCCGGTGGAAGAGATCCTGGCCGGCATCTGGGGACGGCTCCTCGGCATTGAGCGCGTCCGCCGCCGCGACGACTTCTTCGAAATCGGAGGCCACTCCCTGTCGGCAACCCAGCTCATCTCTCGGGTGCGGGACAGCTTCCGCGTGGAGCTCTCGCTGCGCGTCCTGCTCGAGGACCCGACGCTGGCCGGCCAGGCCGCCCGGATCGAGAGAGCGCTCCGGTCGGGACAGGGTGCGGTGAGCCTGCCGCTGGGGCCGGTGGACCGCGACGGCGAGCTGCCGCTCTCTTTCTCCCAGGAGCGCCTCTGGTTCCTGACCCAGATCGATCCGGCGAACGCCGCGTTCAACGTCCCGGCGGCGTTCCGCGTGCGCGGGAAGCTCGACCCGTCGGTCCTAGCGCTCGCCCTTTCCGAGGTGGTACGCCGTCACGAGTCGCTGCGCACGGCGTTTCTGGCGGTCGGCGGCCGGCCAGCGCAGGCGATCGCGCCGCCGGCGCCTCTGGCGCTGGCGATCGCGGACCTGGAGGGGATCCCGCCCGACCTGCGGGAGCCGGAGGTCCGCCGTCTCGCCACCGAGGAGGCGCGCCGTCCCTTCGACCTGGCATTGCCACCGCTGATGAGGGCTTGTTTGCTGCGGCTGGGCGAGGAGGAGCACGTCCTGCTGTTCACCATCCATCACATCGTGTCGGATGGCTGGTCGATGGGCGTCCTGGTGAAAGAGGCGACGGCCCTGTATGAGGCGTTCGCGGCCGGCCGCCTGTCGCCGCTCCCGGACCTTCCTCTTCAGTACGCCGACTTTGCCTTCTGGCAGCGCCGGTGGATGGAGGAGGCGGTGTTGGAGGAGCAGCTTGCCCACTGGCGGCGGCAGCTCGCAGGGGCCCCGGATCTCCTCGAGCTGCCGGCGGACCGGCCGCGGCCGAAGGTCCGGACGTTCCGCGGCGCGTACTACCACTTCCAGTTGCCGGCCGGGCTCTCGAGGGAGCTGGGGGCGCTCAGCCGCAGGCACGGGACGACGCTCTTCATGGCTCTACTCGCCGCCTTCCAGACATTCCTCCATGCCCTGACGGACCAGAGGGATGTCGTGGTGGGCACCGACGTGGCCAACCGCAATCGCACGGAGCTCGAGGGACAGATCGGGTTCTTCATCAACCACCTCGTTCTGCGGACGGTGTTCTCGGGCAATCCGACCTTCGGCGAGCTGCTGGAGCAGGTCCGCAATACCTGCCTCGGGGCCTACGCTCACCAGGATCTGCCCTTCGTCCGCCTGGTCAAGGAGCTGAGCCCCAAGCGCAGCCTCAGCCATATGCCGTTGTTCCAGGTGCTGTTCGTCGTCCAGAACGCGCCGGTGGCCGACCTCGAAATCAGCGGTCTGCACTTCCAGCCGATCGCGTTCGATTTCGAGGTCTCCCGATTCGATCTGGCCCTGTTCGTCAATGAGTCCGAGCAGGGGCTGGTGACCACCTGGAACTACAGCACCGAACTGTTCGATTGCTCGACCATCGAGCGGTTCGCCCGCCTGTGGCAGCGGCTCCTCGAGGAGCTCGCCGCGCAGCCGGACGCCCGCCTGGACAGGCTCGAGCTTGTCGTTCAAACCGAAAGGGAGCCAGAGATCGTGGAAACCAAGCAGCAGGAATCTCCTTTCAAGCGGCTGAAGACCGCGCAGCGACGGTCGGTCGATCTGTCCGGGTTGAACCCGGTGCGGAGCCGGTCGCTGGTGGCGGGTCAGTCCCTGCCTCTCCTGGTCGAGCCCGCCGACACCGAGGTCGATCTCGCGAGCTGGGCGGAGAGCCATCGCGGCGACCTGGACGCGTGGCTCGCGAGCCACGGAGCGATCCTGTTCCGCGGCTTTGGCCTTTATTCCGTGGCGGAGTTCGAACGCTGCGCGGCGGCCATCTGCCCCAACCTTTTCGGCGACTATGGCGATCTGCCACGGGAGCATGGGGTGGAAAAGGTGTATCACTCGACGCCCTATCCCCAGGACAAGTGGATCCTCTTCCACAACGAGAGCTCCCACCTCGACCGCTGGCCGATGCGGCAGATGTTCTTCTGTGTCGAAGCGGCGCAGAGCGGAGGCGAGACGCCGGTCGTCGACTGCCGCGACGTCTACCGCCGTCTCGATCCGGCCCTCGTCCGCCGCTTCGAGGACAAGGGGCTCATGTACGTCCGCAACTTCACGGACGGTCTGGATGTCAACTGGCGCGACTTCTTCCATACCGACGACCGTGACAAGGTCGAGGAGATGTGTCGGTTCGCCGGCATGGAGTTCGAATGGCGCGAGGACGGCCTGACGACGCGCCAGGTCTGCCCCGCCGTCCTGGAGCATCCGCGAACCGGCGAGAAGATCTTCTTCAACCAGATCCAGCTCCATCATCCGGCCTGCCTCGATCCCGAGCTGCGCGAATCCCTGTTCGCCGTGTTCGCGGAGGAGCGGCTGCCCCGCAACGTCCACTACGGTGACGGCACGCCGATCGAGGAGCCGGTCGTGCGCGACATCCTGGAGACCTACTGGCAGGCATCAGTGAGCTTCCCTTGGCAGGCCGGCGACCTGCTGCTGCTCGACAACATGCTGGTGGCGCATGCCCGCAATCCGTTCGTCGGACCGCGCAAGATCGTGGTCGCCATGGGCGATCTCTACGAGCATCGGGTGAGCTGAGATGGAGCCGTTGCACGGGTTTCGTCTGTCTCCCCTCCAGCGGCGGCTGTGGCTGCGTCCCAGAGGGCGCCGTGCCATGGCCCAATGCGCGGTGCTGGTGACCGGCGAAGCGCGGCCGGCGATCCTGCGGGAGGCCGCGGAGGAGCTGACAGCCCGGTATGAGATCCTGCGCACCACGTTCCGGAGCCCGCACGGGATCAAGGTCCCCTACCAGGTGGTGCAGGAGCATATGGTGCCCGAGTGGCGGGAGCTCTCGCTCGCGGCTGTTCCGGACGAGCAACAGGAGGATCGGATCCGGCAGCTCCTGGCCGAGGAGCGCAGCAAGGAGCCCGACCTGAAGAACGGCCCGATTCTGCGCCTGGCTCTGGCGGAGCTGGGTGCGGATCGGTATGCGCTCGTCGTCACTCTGCCTCTCCTCTGCGCCGACTCCCGGACGCTGCGTAATTTGATCCGGGAGCTCCTGGGGGCCGGCAGCGGCACGGAGGAGGTCCTCCAGTACGCCGATGTGTCGGAATGGCTGAACGAACTCTCCGCCCCCGATTCGAGCGATGAGAACACGGAGGTCGCGCGCGGGTTCTGGCGCCGCCAGGGCTTCGAAGGGAGCGAGCTGCCGCCCCTACCCGGGGAGAAGCCCGCACCCCCGGAGACCTCTTCGGAACCCCTCTCCGTGCGTCTCGATCTGACGGCCAAGCTCGCCTCTCTCGAAGACTGCGCCCGCGCGCAAGGCGTGTCGCTCCCGGATGTGCTCCTGGGCTGCTGGCAGACCCTTCTCTGGCGCCTCGTGGGAGAGGACCAGGTCACGGTGAACGCTAGCTTCGACGGCAGGAGGCACCCCGAGCTCGCGGATGCGTTGGGTCTCTTCGAACGCTGGCTGCCTTTGCGTGGACGATTCGATTCACGCCAGACGTTTTCCGAGGTACTGCGGCAGGCCGCGGATGCCCGTGTCCGGCTGGCGGAGTGGCAGGACTACGCGGACTGGGAGGAAGAGGGCCGGCATTCCCGCGAGAAGGCCTCTGACGTGGCGGCATTCGGGCTCGAGGAGTGGCCGGCTGTCTCGCTTCTCGAACGCCGCATTCCGCTCGAGCCTTTCCGGGTCAAGCTCGACTGCCTGCGCAGCGGTGACAGGTTGGTGGCAGACCTCCACTACGACCCGGCCGTGCTGTCCGAGCCCTCGGCAAAGTCGATCGCAGGCCATCTGATCGCGCTCCTGCGGAGCGCGGCGGCCGATCCCCAAAAGAAGATCGGGGACCTGGACCTGCTGGGGTCCGAGGATCGTCATCGGTTGCTGTTCGCATTCAATTCCGCCAGTGCGCCTATTCCGGCCGCGCTGCGCCTCCACGAGCTCTTCGAGGAGCAGGTCCGCCGTACACCGTCGGCACCCGCGGCGGTGTACGAGCACGAGTCGATCACCTACGACGATCTCAACCGGCGTGCCAACCGTCTGGCCCATCACCTGCGCGCCCTGGGAATCGGTCCAGAGGATCGCGCGGCCATCTGCCTAGAGCGCTCGCTCGACCTGCTGGTCGCTCTCCTGGGTGTGCTCAAGGCGGGAGCGGCCTTCGTGCCGCTCGACCCCGCTTATCCCCACGAAAGGATCGCGACGATGAACGAGGAGGCGGGAGCGCGGGCGATCATCATCCAGGCCGGGCAGCCGGAGCCTGCCGGGGTCCTGGCAGTCCGCCTCGACGACCCGGCCCTCCAGGGTGGAAACGATCTCGACCCTGCGATCCCGATGGAGCCGGAGAACCTGGCCTACGTCCTCTTCACGTCGGGCTCCACCGGCCGGCCAAAGGGGGTGGCGGTCGAGCATCGGCATCTGCTGCACTACACGTCTGGAATCCTGCTCCGCCTCGGCGTTCCTCCGGGCTCGTCGTACGCCACGGTTTCGACGTTTGCCGCGGACCTGGGGAACACGGCAATCTACCCGGCCCTCTGCACCGGCGGGCCGATACACCTGCTCTCGAGGGAGAGAGCGTCCGATCCGGCCGAGCTCGCGGCGTACTGCCGTCTTCATCGGATCGACTGCCTCAAAATCGTCCCCTCTCATCTGGCGGCCCTGATGTCGCACGAGCATCCAGCGGAGCTTCTGCCGAAGCAAAGGCTCGTCCTGGGAGGCGAGGCTCTGAGCTGGGAACTGGTCCGGAGGATCCGCGAGGTAGCCCCGGACCTGCAGGTGATCAATCACTACGGACCCACGGAGACCACGGTCGGGGTTCTGGCCGGCCCGGTCGGGGAGCCCACGCCCGACACGGCCAGCGTGCCCCTTGGGCGGCCGCTGCCCGGCAGCCGTGTCTACCTGCTCGACGCCGGCCTCCAGCCGGTGCCGGTCGGCGTGCCCGGCGAACTGCACGTCGGAGGGGGCGGCGTCTCGCGGGGATATCTCGGACGTCCGGACGCCACCGCGGAGAAGCTCATTCCCGATCCCATCTCGGGGGAGAGCGGGGCGCGCCTGTACAGGACGGGCGACCTCGCCCGCTTCCTGCCTGGAGGCGAGCTGGAGTTCCTCGGCCGCCGGGATCACCAGATCAAGATCCAGGGCTTCCGGATCGAGCCCGGAGAGATCGAGACCGCTCTCCTGGCGCATCCCGCGGTCCGTGAGGCGGCCGTCCTGGCACGGACCGAGAGTGCGGTTGTGCCGCGCCTGGTGGCCTACCTGGTGCTCCATCGTAGCCAGAGCCCGTCGGTCGCCGAGCTGCGCGAATGGATCGCCGGACGCCTTCCCGTCCATATGGTTCCGGCAGCCTTCGTCTTCCTCGACGCCATGCCGCTCACGTCCAACGGCAAGCTCGACAGGAAGGCCATGCCGGCGCCCGGCCGTGAGCCGGCGGGCGAGGGCAAGCCGTTCGTGCCGGCCCGCACTCCGGCCGAGGAGGTGCTGGCCGGCATCTGGAAGGACCTCCTGCGGGTCGAGAGGGTCGGGGCCCATGACAACTTCTTCGAGCTGGGCGGAGACTCCATCCTCAGCATCCAGGTGATCGCGCGGGCCAATCATGCGGGCCTCGTGCTCCATCCGCGGCAAGTGTTCCAGCACCAGACTCTCGCGGAGCTGGCCGCCGTAGTCGGAGCGGTACCGGCCATCCTGGCCGAGCAGGGTCCGGTCGCCGGGGAGGTGCCGCTGACCCCTGTCCAGAGGTGGTTCTTCGAGCAGGAGTTTGCCGAACCGCATCATTGGAATCAGGCCGTCCTTCTGGAAGCTACTGAAGATCTCGCGTTGCAACCGCTGGAGGCCGCGCTCGCATGGCTGCTGACTCACCACGATGCCCTCCGGTCCGGTTTCGAGGAGAACGGAGAGGTCTGGCGCCAGGTCTGCCGGGCTCCAGGCGCGCCTATGCCCCTGTCGGTGATCGACCTGCCGCCGCTCCCCGAGTCCGCTCTCCAGGAGGCGTTGGCGGCTGCGGCCGGACAGGCGCAGACGGCGTTCGATCTGGCGCAGGGGCCGTTGTTCCGCGCCGTCGCCTTCCGCTGCAGCCCGGGGGTCCTGTTTCTGCTCGTCGCCCATCATCTGGTGGTGGACGGTGTCTCGTGGCGAATCCTGCTGGAGGACCTGACCACCGCTTATCGTGCACTTGCCGCGGGCCGTGCTCCGGGGCTTCCGGCCAAGACCTCTTCATTTCGCGAATGGGCGGCACGGCTGGCCGAGCATGCTCGCGAGGAGGCCAGGCAAGCGGAAGCGGCATTCTGGATGGAGCGGTTGTCGCAGCCGGCCGCGGCGTTCCCCTTCGATGGCGAGGGGGGACCGAACACCGCGGCATCGGCGCGCACTGTGGAGGTTGCGCTCGGGTCGGACGAGACCGGGGAGCTTCTGCGCGAGGCGCTTGCCGCCTATGGAGCGCAAATGCACGAGGTGCTCCTGGCGGCCGTCGCCCTGGCCGTGGCGCGCTGGACGGGACAGCCGGGCTGCCTCGTGGAGCTGGAGGGGCACGGTCGCGAGCCGCTGTTCCCGGACATCGACGTATCGCGCACGGTGGGCTGGTTCACCAGTCATTTCCCCATGTTCCTGGAGGTGGACGCCGGGGGTGATGCGCAGGAAGCCCTGCGGCGGATCAAGGAGCAGGTGCGATCGGTCCCTGATCGCGGGATCGGCTATGGGCTCCTCCGCTATCTGGACGGGCCGGGTGGCACGGCTCGGGGGCTCTCCGGCCTGCCCCGCCCGGAGATCGTGTTCAACTACCTCGGGCGTTTCGAGGATACCGGCGACGGGCCGGCGCTGCTCTCTCCGGCGCTCCTGCCAAGCGGATCGGCCGTGAGCCCCCGCTCCCTGCGACCGTTCGCCCTCGAGATCACCGGCGCGGTCCTGGGAGGACGGCTGAGCCTGAGCTGGACGTACAGCGAAAGCTGCCATCGCCGCGAGACCGTGGAGCGCCTGGCCAGCTCCGCCCTCGAAGCGCTCCGCTCGCTGATCCACAAGGCGCGCTCCGGCGAGGTCGAGGCCCTGACGCCTTCCGACTTCCCCTTGGCAAAGCTCAGCCAGAAGGCTCTGGACAAAGTGCTGCGGCAGCTCTCGTAGAAAGACGGATGAAGATGGCACAGCAAAACGTCGAAGACATCTACCCGCTCTCGCCGATGCAGCAGGGTCTCCTGTTCCACACCCTGCTCGCGCCCGAGGCCGGCGAGTACTTCCGGCAGCTGAGCTGCCGGATGCGCGGCCCGCTGAATGTCGCGGCGTTCCAACGCGCGTGGCAGGAGGTTGTCGACGAGCATTCCGCCCTGCGCTCCTCGTTCCTCTACGAGGGTCTGGAGGAGCCTCTCCAGGTCATCCACCGCCGGTTGGACCTACCCTGTGAGCAGGCCGACTGGCGCGATCTCCCGGGGCAGGACAGGGAGCGGCGCGTGGCTGAGTTCCTCGCAGCCGACCGACGCCGCGGCTTCGTGCTGGCGGAGGCCCCTTTGATGCGCATCGCCCTCCTGCGCCTCGGCGAGAACGAGCATCACTTTGTCTGGAGCTATCACCACCTGCTCGTCGACGGCTGGTCGGTGTCGCTGCTGCAGCAGCAAGTATTCCGGAGCTACCAGTCGCTATGCGAGGGCAGTGCGCCGGTCCGCTCGGGCGCGCGCCCCTATCGCGACTACATCGCGTGGCTCCTGCGCCAGGACCGGTCGCGGGCGGAGGCGTTCTGGCGCGGGGAACTGGCGGGCTTCGTGGCTCCCACGTCGATCGGGGCCCTCCGCGAGGCCGCCGCGGCCCCTCAGGCCCCGACCGTCCTCGCGGAGGAGCGGATGGACCTGACGAAGCCGGAGACGGAGGCGCTGAACGCCTTTGCCCGCCAGCACCAGCTCACGCTCAACACCGTGATGCAGGCGGCGTGGGCCCTGCTCCTCTCCCGCTATGGCGGCGAGCCCGACGTGGTCTTCGGCGGCACTTCGGCCGGCCGGCCGACGGACCTGTCCGGGTTCGACTCGATGATCGGCCTGTTCATCAATACGCTGCCAGTGCGGGTCCAGGTGCGGCCGTACATGCCATTGCTCGCCTGGCTCCACGACCTGCAGCAGAAGCAGGCCGAGGCCCGCCAGTTCGACTTTAGCGCCCTGAGCGACATCCAGCGCTGGAGCGAGGTCCCGCCGGGCGAGCCGCTGTTCGAGAGCCTGCTGGCGTTCGAGAACCATCCCGAGGACAACTCGGTGACACAGCAGGCGGGCGGTCTGGAGATTGGCGACCTGCGCTTCCCCGACAGCACCAACTTCCCGCTCACGGTCATTGCGGTCCCCGGCGTCCGTATGCAGCTGCGGATCGCGTACGATCCCGTGCTCTTCGCCGCGCCCGCCACCCGGTTGCACCTTGAGCGGCTGCGGTCGCTCCTGCGCCAGATCGCGGAGGGCGGCGCCCGGTTCGTGGCCGACTTGTCGATAGTCCTGCCGGAGGAGCAGAGCCGAATTCAGGGAGAGTGGAACCGCGACGAGGATTTCCCGCAGCCGCTCTGCTTGCACGAGATCTTCGAGGCGCGAGTCCGCGAGCAGCCCGCGACAATCGCGATCACCGGCGAGGGCAGGGAGTGGAGCTACCACGATCTCGACGACCGCGCCAGCCGGCTCGCTCGCCTCCTGCGCGGCCGGGGCGTGGAGCCGGAGGTGAAGGTCGGTCTGCTCCTTGAGCGCTCCCCCGAGCTGATCGTCGCCATCCTGGGAGTTCTCAAGGCGGGCGGCGCCTACGTCCCGCTGGATCCGGTCTATCCCATGGAGCGCCTGTCGTTCCTCGTCGAGGATGCCGGCATCGCCGTGGTGCTAACGGAGAGCGCGCTGGCCGGGTCCCTTCCGTCCTGCCCGGTCCCCACAGTCTGTCTGGACTCCACTTGGGAAGCCGAGGCGGTGGAGGCGGACTTGCCAGCGGCGTCGCCTGGCAACCTGGCTTATGTGATCTACACCTCGGGCTCGACCGGCCGTCCGAAAGGCGTGGAGGTTCAGCACCGGAACGTCACCCGGCTCTTTGCCGCCACAGACGCCTGGTTCGGGTTCGGCGGCGCAGACGTTTGGACGCTTTTCCACTCCAGCGCCTTCGATTTTTCCGTCTGGGAGATCTGGGGAGCCCTGCTTTTCGGCGGCCGTCTCGTGATCGTGCCGTATTGGATCAGCCGCTCGCCGGATGCTTTCTTCGACCTCCTGGTCCGCGAAAGGGTGACCGTCCTCAACCAGACCCCGTCGGCGTTCCGGCAGCTTGTGCAGGCGCGGGCTGCGCGGTCTTCGGATGAGCTCGCGCTGCGCTGGATCGTCTTCGGCGGCGAGGCGCTGGACCCGCAAGGGGTCAGGGCCTGGTTCGACCTGCAGGGAGACGAGCGGCCGTCGCTGGTCAACATGTACGGCATCACCGAGACCACGGTCCACGTCACCTTCCGGCCGCTGGCGAGAGCCGACGTCGAGCAACCGCAGCGGAGCCCCATCGGCCGTCCCATCCCAGACCTCCGCGCCTACGTGCTCGACGAGGGCATGGGCCTTCTCCCTCCCGGCCTGCCGGGCGAGATGTACATCGGCGGTGCCGGCGTAGCGCGTGGCTACCTGGGCCGGTCGGAGCTGACGGCGCAGCGCTTCGCGCCCGACCCTTTCAGCTCCGAGCCCGGTGCGCGGCTCTACCGTACCGGCGACCTGGCGCGCTGGCTGGAGGACGGGGAGCTGGAGTATCTCGGACGTGCCGATCAACAGATGAAGATCCGGGGCTTCCGCATTGAGCCGGGAGAGATCGAAGCCGTCCTGTGCGGGCACCCCGGTGTAGGGCAGGCGTTCGTCGGCCTGCGCGAGGATGAGCCCGGGGAGCGGCGTCTGGTCGCCTACTTCGTGCCCTCGTCCCAGGAGGAGCCGAAGACGGAAGAGCTGCGCCGCTTCCTCGTGGAACGGCTCCCCGAGCACATGATCCCGGCCGCGTTCGTCGCTCTCGCCGCCATTCCTCTCACCGCCCATGGCAAGGTCGACCGGCGGGCCCTGCCGGAACCGTCGCGCCTCCGGCCGGAGCTGGAGGGGACCTGGGCCGCGCCCCGTTCCGCCACCGAGCAGCTCCTCTGCCGGATCTGGGGAGAGGTCCTGGGCATCGAGAGGGTGGGGATCCACGACAATTTCTTCGCGCTCGGGGGTGACTCGATCCGCAGCATCCAGGTGCGCTCGCGGGCGGAGGAGCAGGGGGTCCGCTTCAACCTTCAGGACATTTTTCAGCACCCCACAGTGGCGGAGCTGGCACAGGAGATCCAGGGCATGGTGCCGCGCTCGGAGGATTCCGCAGCGTGGCCTTTCGGGATGCTGAGCGAGGTGGAGCGGGCGCGCTTGTCCCCCGATGTCGAGGACGCCTATCCCCTGAGCCGGCTGCAGGCAGGCATGGTCTTCCACAGCGAGCTGAGCCCGGAGAGCGCCGTCTATCACGACATCTTCAGCTACCACCTGCGCGCTCCCTACGATGCGGCGGCCCTGCGCCGGGCCCTGCGCAGGCTGGCGGTCCGCCATCCGATCCTGCGGACGTCGTTCGACCTGACCGGTCACGCCGAGCCGCTGCAGCGCGTGCACCGCGAAGCCGAGATCCCTCTGGAGATCGAGGACGTGACCGCCCTGTCCGCCGGCCGGCAGGAGGAGCGGGTGGCAGCCTGGCTGGAGGCCGAAAAGGGGCGCTCGTTCTCTTGGTCGGTGCCGCCGCTCGTGCGGCTCCACGTCCACCGCCGGGGCGCGGACACCTTCCAGCTCTCCATCTCGTTCCACCACGCCGTCCTTGACGGCTGGAGTGTAGCGAGCCTGCTCACCGACCTGTTTCGGCTGTACCTCGCCGAACTCGGGAGCGGGGGAGAGGATGCCGGGCCCGCGCCCACGGCGACGTTCCACGATTACGTCGCCCTGGAGCGGCAGGCGCTCGGCTCGGCGGAGCAGCGGAGCTTCTGGCTGGAGCGGCTCGCTGAGGCCACGGCCAGCGAGGTGCCTTCCTGGACCGGCGTGGAGCAGGTCGCCGCGGGCCGGTACCCTGTCGCGCTCGGCGCACGCGTTGCCGGAGGCGTCCGGGAGCTGGCGGCCACCCTCGGCCTGCCGCTCAAATCGGTGCTGCTCGCCGCCCATCTGCGGGTCCTCGGCGCGCTCGCGGGAACGAGCGACGTCACTACCGGCCTCGTCGCCAACGGCCGGCCCGAGGGCCTGGACGGGGAGCGCGTGCTCGGCCTGTTCCTGAACACGCTGCCGTTCCGCCTGCGCCTGGCCGGTGGCAGCTGGGCGGACCTGGTCCGCAACACGTTCGAGGCCGAGCGTTCCATGATCCCGTTCCGCCGCTATCCATCCTCGGAGGTGCAGAGGCTCCTGGG
Organism: Thermoanaerobaculia bacterium; assembly: GCA_035536935.1. Taxonomy (GTDB): domain Bacteria; phylum Acidobacteriota; class Thermoanaerobaculia; order Multivoradales; family UBA5704; genus DATMER01. Next base: position 28,273 of record DATLNC010000290.1, on the reverse strand, counting down.
TGGCCGTCCCCTCTTCGAGACCACGTTCAACTTCGTTCACTTCCACGTCTACCGGGAGCTCGAGAGCTTCGAGGGGCTGCGGGTGCTGGGCGGCAGCGGCTTCGAGCAGACGAACGTTCCCTTTACCGCGAACTTCAGCCTCGATCCTGCGGGCAGCCGCCTGCAGCTCGATCTCCTCTTCCATGCGGAAAGGTTCGGCACGGAGCAACTCGCCAGGATCGGCGCCTACTACGAGCATGTCTTGGAGGCGATGACGGAAGATCGCTTCGGGCTCTACACCGCGGTGTCTCTGCTCTCCCGGGAGGAACTGCAGCAGGTCCTGTTCAGCTTCAATGGCGCGCCGGTGGAGGTGGGAACAGCCTGCCTGCACGAGTTGTTCGAACGTCAGTGCGAGGCTACGCCGGAGCGGATCTGCGTGGAGATGGGGGACGAGTCGGCGCGCTACGGCGAGGTGGAGCTGTGGGCCAACCGGCTGGCGCACCACCTGCGCGACCTGGGCATCGAGGTCGAGTCCGGCGTGGGGATCTTCCTGGAGCGGTCAGTGGAGCTGCTGGTGTCGGTGCTGGGCGTGCTCAAAGCCGGGGGATTCTATGTGCCGCTGGACCCCGGATACCCTTGGGAACGGCTGTCGGCGATGCTAGCCGATTCGAACGTGCGGGTGGTGGTGACACACAGCCAGCTGGCGGACCGTCTTTCCGGCCTGGGGTTACGCCTAGTGTGCCTGGACGAGGAAGCCGAGGCGATCGCACGCCGCCCGGGCGACCGGCCGCGGAGCGGCGTGACCACGGAGAATCTGGCTTATGTCATCTACACCTCGGGATCGACGGGGCGTCCGAAGGGGGTGATGGTGCCGCATGGCGCCATCGCCAACCGGCTGTTGTGGATGCAGGGAGTCTATCCGATCGGGCTGGGTGACGCGGTGCTACAGAAGACGGCGTTCAGCTTCGATGCCTCTATCTGGGAGCTGTTCGTGCCGCTGCTTTCCGGAGCGCGCCTGGTGATGGCTCAGTCGGGTGGCCAGTCGGACGCGTCGTACCTGGTGGACGAGGTGCGGAGGCGCGGGATCACGGTCCTGCAACTGGTGCCCTCGATGCTGCAGGTGGTGCTCTCCGAGCGGGGGCTGGAGGACTGCCGAAGCCTGCGGCGGCTCTATTGTGGAGGGGAAGCCCTGCCGGTTGAGCTGCAGGAGCGCTTCTTCGCCCGCATGAGCGGGGTGGAACTGCACAACCTGTACGGCCCGACGGAGGTGTCGATCGATGCCACGCATTGGGAGTGCCGGCAGGGCGTGGGCTCGGGGACGGTGCCGATCGGCCGCCCGCTGTGGAACGTGGAGGTGTACGTGCTCGACAGGGATCTGGAGCCCGTCCCACTAGGATCTATGGGGGAGCTGTATGTGGGCGGCCCGGGCCTGGCCCGGGGCTACCGGGAGCGGCCGGATCTGACGGCGGAGCGCTTCGTGCCGCGCGCACACAGGGGAGAGCCCGGAGGACGCCTGTACCGGACAGGGGACCTGGCGCGGCATCTGCCGGACGGGACGCTGGAATACCTGGGCCGCATGGACCAGCAGGTCAAGGTGCGGGGCTACCGGATCGAGCTGGGGGAGATCGAGTCGGCGTTGCTCGGACATCTCGAGGTGCGGGAAGCGGCCGTAGTGGTGCGCGAGGACCGTATGGGGGACCGGCGCCTCGTGGCGTATGTTGTCCCGCGGTCCTCGGAGGCGGTCAGCCCGGCGGAGATCCGCCGCTTCCTTGCCGAGCGGCTGCCCCAGCCCATGGTCCCCTCGGCGTCCGTTCTGCTGGAGGCTCTTCCACGCACTCCCAGCGGCAAGCTCGACCGCGCCGCGCTCCCGGCGGTGGATGGTACCTCGCGCCAAGTCCAGGAGGAGTTCGTGGCTCCGAGCGGCGCGGTGGAGGAGGCGGTCGCGGAGATCTGGGCGGGCGTGCTCGGCGTCGAGAAGGTCGGCGCCCATGACAGCTTCTTCGAGCTCGGTGGGCATTCGCTGCTGGCGGTCCAGATCATCGCGCGGGTGAGGGACCGCTTCGAAGTGGAGATCCCTCTCCGGGTGCTGTTCGACGAGCCCACGGTGGAGGGCATGGCCCTAGCCGTGGCGGAGCTCCTGCTGGAGCGCGTCGAGGTTCTTTCCGAGGACGACGTTGAGATCCTGATGCCCAAGATCGTCGGATGAGTCTATCTATGGTTGCAACGCAGCGCACAGAAACCTTGATCGATCGTCTCCGTCACCGTGTCGAGAGGGAGGCCAGGAAAACGGCCTTCAATTTCTTGCACAACGACGGATCGATTGCGAGTTCCCTGACCTACGGAGAGCTGCATCGGCGAGCTTGTGCTGCGGGGGCCTGGCTTGCCGGGATGACCCAGCGCGGCGACCGCGTTCTTCTGCTCTACCCGCAAGGCTTGGAGTTCCTGCAGGCCCTCTATGGGTGCTTCTACGGGGGCTTGACCGCCGTGCCCGCACCTCCTCCGGAGCCGGGTCGCCTCCATCGCACGCTTCCCCGCCTCAGAGCGGTGATCCGGGACAGTGCCCCCGCCGTGATCCTCACGACCCAGCAGGTCGTCGAGGCGATCGGGGACGTGCTCTCCGAGGCTCCGGAGCTGGCTGGCGCGCGCTGGCTGACTATCGCGGAGGCTCCGGCCGAGGACGAGCAGGGTTGGGCGGATCTCGACGTGAGAGGAGACAGCCTCGCGGTCCTCCAGTACACCTCGGGCTCCACGGCAGATCCGAAGGGGGTGATGATCACCCACGCCAACCTCTTGCGCGGATCCGACTACCTGACGCGGGGTTTCCGTTATTCCACCGAGAGCCGATCGCTGATATGGGTGCCCAACTTTCACGACGATGGGCTCGTCCAGGGGGCCGTGCATCCGGTGTGCCTGGGCTTTGAAAGCTTTCTGATGTCGCCGCTCGCCATCGTCCAGCGGCCGGTCCGGTGGCTGCAGGCGATCTCGCGGCATGGCATAACCCATAGCGGCGGACCGAACTTCGCCTATGCGCTCTGTGTGCGCAAGGTCCAGCCCCGCGAGCATCCGGATCTGGACCTGAGCACCTGGCTGACTGCCTACAACGCGGCAGAGCCGGTGCGCGGCGAGACGCTCAAGGCCTTCTACGAGACCTTCCGCGACGTGGGGTTCAGCTGGGAAACCTTCTGCCCGGCTTTCGGGCTCGCCGAGACCACTCTGCTGGTCTCCTCGAAGCTGACTCGGCAGCAAGAGCCCCGGCTGCTAACCGTCGACGCGAAGGCGCTGGAGCGCCGCAACCGCGTGGTCGAGGTGCAGGGGGAGCCCGAGGGGTCGCGGACCTATGTCGGCTGCGGAAAAGCCCTGCTCGACGCGCGGATCCTGATCGTCGATCCCGAAACCAGAATTCCGGTGGGTCCGGATGAGGTGGGGGAGGTCTGGATCGCTGCAAGCTGCGTTGCCGGCGGGTATTGGCAGAGACCGGAGGCCACGGTCCAGACGTTCGCCGCCCGTCTCGCAGGCTCGGATGAGGACGTGCTTTTCCTGCGCACGGGGGATCTCGGCTTCCTGAACGACGGAGAGCTTTTCCTGACCGGGCGGTTGAAGGATCTCATCATCATCCGCGGCCGCAACATCTATCCCCAGGATATCGAGCTGACCGTCGAGCGCAGTGATCCCTCGCTGCGCCCCGGTTGTGGGGTCGCCTTTCCCGTCGAGGTGGCTGGCGAGGAGCGGCTGGCGCTCGTCCAGGAGCTCGATGGCCCCTTGTCCGCCGAAGGTGGCGCGAGTACCTTCTCGAACATCCGCATGGCGGTCCTGGAGCAGCACGAGCTGGATCCTCATACGATCGTGCTGATCAAGCGTGGAACGATCCCGAAGACCTCGAGCGGAAAGCTGCAACGCCGCGCCGCACGGGCCGCATTCCTGGAGGGCGGCCTCGCGATTGTTACTCAATGGCGCTCTCGGGGGACAGAGGCGCCGGCCGGCGTTCGCGGCGAGCCCCAGGACCGGCCGCTGGAAACGATTCGCCGGTGGCTGGTCGCCTATCTGGCGCGCGAGGCTTCGCTCGAGCCTGACCAGGTGGACGAACAGGCTCCCTTCTCGACCTTCGGCCTGGAGTCCGTGCAGATGGTCGGATTGGCGAGCGATCTCGAGACCTGGCTCGGGAAGCCTCTTGTCGCCATGGTGGCCTATGACCATCCTACGATCGAACGCCTGGCTCGCTTCGTCGCTGGAGAAGGCCCTAAGGCCGGTAGCCCTAAAACCGATCGACAGCCGGAATCCGGGATCCGCTCCCAAGCAGCCCGCGAGAGGGAGGAGCCCATCGCCATCATCGGGATCGGCTGCCGCTTCCCGGGAGCCGATGGCCCTCAGGCCTTCTGGCGCATGCTGTGCAACGGCGTCGACGCGATCCGGGAAGTGCCAGCTGATCGCTGGCAGGCCGACGCCTTCTATGCCCCTGAGCCCACCGCGCCTGGCAAGGCCAACACGCGCTGGGGAGGCTTTCTCGAAGGTGTCGACCTCTTCGACACTGCTTTCTTCGGGATCTCAGGGCGCGAGGCTTCCCGCATGGATCCTCAGCAGCGCCTCCTCCTGGAGGTGGCCTGGGAGGCGCTCGAAGATGCCGGCCAGGTACCCGAGCGGATCGCCGGCAGCGCGACCGGGGTCTTCGTCGGCATCTCTACCGACGACTATGGCCGTCTGCAGCTCGGTGACCTGGAGCGGATCGACGCGTACTCGGGGATCGGTAGCGCCCTCTGCATCGCGGCGAACCGTCTGTCCTACTTCCTGGATCTCCATGGCCCCAGCATGGCCATCGACACCGCGTGCTCGGCTTCTCTCGTCGCAGTGCACCTGGCATGCAGCAGTCTAAGATCCGGAGAGTCCACGCTCGCCCTGGCCGGCGGCGTCAACCTGATCCTGTCGCCGGCGCTGGCGATCAACTTCACCAAGGTGGGTGTAATGGCCCCCGACGGCCGGTGCAAGACGTTCGATGCCCGGGCCAACGGCTATGTGCGCAGCGAGGGTGCCGGGCTGGTCGTGCTGAAGCCGCTCTCCCGGGCGCTCGCCGACGGAGATCCGGTCTATGCCGTGATCCGCGGCTCGGCGGTAATCCACGATGGCCGGACGAACGGCCTCATGGCCCCCAGCCGGCCCGCGCAGGAGCTCCTGCTGCACACTGCCTATCAGAATGCCGGCATCAAGCCGGCCCGGGTGCAATATGTCGAAGCACATGGGACCGGCACGCTGCTGGGGGATCCCATCGAGGCGTCGGCACTGGGAGCGGTTCTCTCTACGGGCCGCCCTGCGGGCGCGGTCTGTCGCCTGGGCTCGGTGAAGACGAACATCGGGCATCTCGAGTCGGCGGCTGGCGTGGCCGGGCTCATCAAGGCAGCCCTGTGCCTCAAGCACCGGCTCCTGCCGCCCAACCTGCACTTCGAGGCCCCGAACCCGCACATCCCCTTTGCGGCGCTCGGCCTGGAGGTGCAGACGGATCTGGGGCCATGGCCGGAGGGAGGCGGCGAGGCTCCTCTCCTGGCTGGTGTGAGCTCCTTCGGCGTTGGCGGCACTAACGCCCATGCCATCCTCGAAGAGGCGCCCATAGTCCCGCGCGCCGCGGCCGCGGAGGAGCGCCCCCGGCTGCTTCCGGTCTCGGCGCGGTCGGCGGCCGCCCTGCAGGAGCTCACCCGGGCGTACCGAGACCTGGTCGCGAGCGACAATGGTTCCCCGCTCGGCGACCTGTGCCATACCGCCGCCGTGCGCCGGAGCCATCACGCCCATCGCCTAGCCGTCGCCTTCGAGTGCCGGGGAGAGCTCCTCGAACAGCTCGACACCGCACTCCAGGGCACCGTTCGGCCCGGGCTCGCGACAGGAGTCCGCCCGGTAGCCGGTCCGCCCCGGCTGGCCTTCGTCTTCTCCGGCCAGGGATCGCAGTGGCTGGGCATGGGGATGGAACTACGCGAGCTCGAGCCGGTGTTCCGCGAGGCCCTGGACGAGTGCGAGCGCTCGATCCGGGAGCAGTTCGGCTGGTCTCTCCTCGACGGTCTCTCGGCTGACTCCTCGCGGCTCGAGGAGACCGAGTTCGTCCAGCCGGCCCTGTGCGCGATCCAGATCGCCCTCGCCGCCCTCTGGCGGTCCTGGGGGATCGAGCCCGAGGCAGTCGTGGGGCACAGCCTCGGAGAGGTGGCCGCGGCCCATTTCGCCGGGGTGCTCGGACTCGACGATGCCATGCGCGTCATCTGCCGCCGCAGCCGGCTGCTCCAGCGGCTGAGCGGCCAGGGTGCCATGGCGGTCGTCGCGCTCTCTCTCGACGAGGTCCAGGCCGCCCTGCGCGGCCGCGAGTGCGAGCTGTCCGTCGCGGCCAGCAACAGCCCGGAATCGACCGTCGTCTCGGGCGATCCGGCGGCGATCGACCTCCTCCTCGCCGAGCTGCAGGAGAGGAACGTCTTCTGCCGGCGGGTGCAGGTGGACGTCGCCGCCCACAGCCCGCAGATCGAGGGCGTGCGGCCGGAGATGGAGGCGTCCCTCGGCGACATCCGGCCGAGGAGGGCCGCGGTGCGGATCATCTCCGGCGTCACCGGCGCCTTCATCGCGGGCGAGGCCATGGGCCCGTCCTACTGGGGGCGCAACCTGCGCGAGCCCGTGCTGTTCTCGGCCGGGGTGGCGGCGCTCGTCGAGGACGGCTGCGAGGTGTTCATCGAAGTCAGCCCCCATCCCGTGCTGCTCGGCCCGGTCGCCCAGTGCCTCCGCCACCTCGATCGCCGGGGCACGACCCTGCCGAGCCTGCGTCGGGGGGAGCGGGAGCTGGTCGCGATGTACGGCTCCCTGGGCGCGCTCTACACCCTCGGCGTGCCGGTGCGCTGGAGCAGCCTTCACCCGGAAGGGAGCTGTGTCCCCCTTCCCTCCTATCCCTGGCAGCGCCAGCGCTACTGGCTGGACCCGAGCCCGAGCTCCTCGCTGCGTGAGCTGGACTCCTTCGCCGCGCGCGGCGCGGCGGTCCAGGGAGGTGATCCCCGTCCCATGCAAGCCACGTCCTCTTCCCAGCCTTCCGGTCCTGCCAGGCCCGACAGGCGCCCGGCGCTGGCCCAAGAGCTGCGCTCCCTGGTGGGCGCCGTCGTCCAGATCGAGGCCGAGAGGCTGGACCCCCGGGCTCCCCTGGTCGAGATCGGGGTGGATTCTATCGTCCTCGCCGACATTTCCCGGCAGATCGATTCCCGCTTCGGGGTGAAGCTCGCGGTCAGCCAGTTCTTCGAAGAGCTGAAGACGATCGATGCCGTGGCCGCGCATCTCGATCAAGTCCTGCCGGCGGCAGAGCCCGTGGCCGAGATCCGCGTCCAGGCTCCGCCGCCCGCGCCGGCAGCGGCGGCCCCGGCTCCCCTGGAGCTGCCCGCGGCGCCGGCGGCGTTGCTGACCGGTCCAGCGTCGCAAGCAGGCGGCTCTGCCGTCGAGCGCGTCATCGCCCAGCAACTCGAAACGCTGTCGCGCGTAATGGCTCAGCAGCTGGACGCGCTGCGCGGCCAGCCCGCAGCGCCGGCCGCCGCCGAACTTCCGGCCCGCCCGACCCCGTCGCCGCCCGTCGTCGAAATGAGCCCTCCGCCCGCGGTGCCGGTGAGGCCCGCGGCGCCGGCGAGCTCCAAGGGGCGCGAGGTGTACGTTCCCTATCAGGCGATCCTGCCCGGGCCGGCGGTCGTCTTCGAAAGTCAGAAGCAGCACCACCTGGAAGCGCTCGTGGAGCGTTACACGCGGCGCACGGCGCGCTCGAAGCAGCTCACGCAGGCCTACCGGTCCTGCCTTGCCGATAACCGGGCCTCAGCCGGCTTCCGGCTTTCCGTCAAGGAGATGCTCTATCCCATCATCGCCAAGTGCTCGCAAGGCTCGCGCGTGTGGGACGTCGATGACAACGAGTACGTCGATTTGACCATGGGCTTTGGGGTGAACCTCTTCGGGCACAACCCGCCGTTTGTGATGGAGGCCATCAAGGTGCGCCTCGAGCTCGGCATCGAGCTCGGGCCGCAGTCCGAGCTGGCGGGCGAGGTGGCCCGCCTGATCTGCCAGCTGACGGGCATGGAGCGGGTCACCTTCTGCAACTCGGGCACCGAGGCGATCATGACCGCCGTCCGCCTGGCGCGCGCCGGCACGGGCCGCTCCAAGATCGCGCTCTGCGCGGGCTCCTTCCACGGCACGTTCGACGGCATCCTGGCGCGGCAGGGAGAGCGGCCGGGCGGCTGGGACGCGAGCCCGCTCGCGCCCGGGGTCCTGCCCCAGATGATCGGCGAGGTGATGGTGCTCGACTACGGCACGCCCGAGACGCTCGAGACGCTGCGCGCGTGCTCCGGCGAACTCGCCGCCTTCCTCGTCGAGCCGGTCCAGAGCCGGCGGCCGGACCTGCAGCCCGGCGAGTTCCTGCAGGAGGTCCGCCGCCTGACCCGCGAGTCCGGCACCGCGCTCATCTTCGACGAGGTGATCACCGGCTTCCGCATCCACCCGGGAGGAGCGCAGGCTTGGTTCGGCGTCGATGCGGACCTGGCGACCTATGGCAAGGTGGTGGGCGGCGGCATGCCCATCGGCGTCGTCGCCGGCCGGTCGCGCTACATGGATGCGATCGACGGCGGCATGTGGCAGTACGGTGACGATTCCTATCCGCGCGCCCAGACCACCTTCTTCGCTGGAACCTTCTGCAAGCACCCGCTCTCCATGGTGGCCTCGCACGCGGTGCTGAGCGAGATCCAGGCGGCGGGTCCGGCCCTGCACGAGGAACTCAACCGGCGGACCGCGGATATGGCCGCGACCCTGAACGCCCACTTCGAGGCCGAGGAGTACCCCCTCCGCGTCGTCCACTTCGGCTCGCTGTTCCGCTTCAGCTTCGCCGGCAACATGGACCTGCTCTTCTACTACCTGATGGAGCGCGGCATCTACATCTGGGAGGGGAGGAACTGCTTCCTCTCCACGGCCCACACCGAGGAGGACGTGGCGCGCGTCGTCCAAGCCGTCCGCGAGAGCCTGAAGGAGATGCGGGAGGGCGGCTTCCTGCCGCCGCGGACGGGGGGCGGCTCTGCCGCGGGCGGATCGGCCGGCGGCGGCGCTCGCGAGCGCGTGGCCGGCGGCCGCGGGCATGCCGCAGCCGCGCAGGCCTCCGCCCTGCCTCTCACCGCAAGGCAGCGGGAGATCTGGTCTCTCACCCGCATGCGCGAGGAGGATTCCGCCGCGTATCACACGACCGGCGTGCTGCGCCTGCTCGGGCCGCTCGATCAGACGGTGCTGGTGAGGGCCCTGGGGGCCGTGGTGGTGAGGCACGAGGCGCTCCACACCGCTGTCGAGCCGCACGGCGAGTCCTACTGCCTGCTGCCCGCGGTGGCCATCGAGCTCGCGACCGAGGACCTCGCCGACGCCCCAGCCGAGGAGCGCGCCGCCAGGACCGAGCGCTGGCTCACGCAGGCGGCGAGCCGGCCGTTCCCTTCCGGGGAGCCGCTGATCCGCGTCCGTCTCCTACGGTCGCAGGAATGGGAGCACCTGCTCGCAATCACCGTCCACCAGGTCATCGCCGACGGCTGGTCCATGGGAGTGCTGCTCGAGGAGCTGGGGAACCTCTACACCGCGGAACGCAAGGGGCAGCCGGCCTCCCTGCCGGCCGCCACTCCGTTCCGCGAGTTCGTGGAATGGCAGACGGCCCTGCTTGCCTCGGACCGGGCCGTTGCCGCGGAGGCCTACTGGCTGGAGCACCTTTCGGGTCCCCTGCCGCGCCTGCCGCTGCCCACCGACCGTCCGCGGCCGCCCATCGCTTCCCTGGCCGGAGCCATCCACCATCTCCGCATCGGCAGCGTCTTCCATCAGGAGCTCGTCGCCTGGAGCGGTCGCAACGGCTGCACGCTCTTCATGACCCTGCTCGCCGCCTTCGAGCTCTTCCTCCACCGGCTCACCGGCGAGGACGATCTGATCGTGCTGGTCCCCACCGAGGGGCAGTCAGCGATGGGGAAGAGCCGGCTGATCGGCGACTGCGTCAACCTGATGCCCCTGCGCGGCCGGATCGCGGGAGATCCCACCGTGGCCGAGGTCCTCGCCGCGGTCCGCCGCGCCTCCCTCGAAGCGCTGGACTATCAGGAGTTCTCGTTCCCGCGGCTGCTCCGGACCATGAAGCCGATGCCGGACCCCTCCGGATGGCCCCTGTTCAACCTCGACCGCGCGGTGCGCCTGCCCGAGTTCGGCGGGCTTACCGTGGACCTGCTGCCGTTCCCGGTGCACTACACCAACTTCGAGTTCAACCTGAACGTTCTGCCCGTGGACGGCGACCTCCTCCTGAGCCTGGAGTACCGGCGGGAGCTGTTCGACGAGGCGACGATGGAGGCGTGGCTCCGGCTGTACTACGGGCTGCTGCGGGCCCTCGTGGCCCGCCCGGCCGACACCCGTCTCTCCGAGCTGTTCGCTCCGGCCGAGAACGAGTGGCGGAAGGTGATCGCGGCGAGGCCGGCGCGGGAAGCCGAGGCGGCGTCCGCCGGAGGCGAGGGCGACCGGGAGCCCCTGACGGAGCGGCAGGAGAGCCTGGCCCGGATCTGGCGCGACGTGCTCGGCATCGAGCAGCCGGGGGCCGGGGACAGCTTCTTCGCGCTGGGCGGGCACTCGCTGCTCGCCGTGCGGCTGGCCCTGGGGGTCCGCGAGGCCTTCGGCGTGGACCTGACGCTGCGCGATCTGGTCGAGGCGCCGACGCTGGCGCTGATGACGGAGAAAATTGTGGCGGCGCAGCGGCACGGAGAGCCTCGCCGTCCTCCCGTCCCCCTGGGCCCGACCGTCGAGCCGCCGCTCTCCTTCGCGCAGGAGAGGCACTGGTTCCTGCACGAGCTCGAACCCGACAGCCCGCTGTACAACATGGGGGGCGTGATCCGCTTCCGCGGCCGGCTCGACGTCTCGGCTCTGGCAGCGTCGTTCCATGAGGTCCTCCGCCGCCACGACGTGCTGCGCGCTACCTTCCGCGTCGAGGATGGCCGGCTCGCACAACGCCTCCGGGAGCGGCCTGCGCCGGAGATCCCGCTCGTGGACCTGCAGGGGGTGGAGGATGTCGCCCGCGGCGACGAGTTGGAGCGGCTCCTCGAGGACGAGGCGAAGCGGCTCTTCGACCTCGGGCGTGGCCCGCTGATCCGCCTCACGCTCTTCCGACTGGGCCCGCACGACCACGCGGCCGCGCTCGTGCTCCACCACATCGTCTCGGACGGGTGGTCCATGGGGCTGCTGAGGCGGGAGCTGACCTCCCTCTACGAGGACTTCGCCGCCGGACGGGCCCCATGGCTTCCGGAGCCGCCTCTCCAGTACGGCGACTTCGCCGCCTGGCAGCGGCAGTGGCTGCAGGGAGAAGAGCTCCAGGAGCACCTCGAGTTCTGGCGGCGGGAACTCGCCGGCGCCACGGCCGCGACGTTCCCGACCGACCGGCCACGGGGAACGGTGGTGAACTCGCGGGGAGGGCGGCACTCCTTCTCCCTACCTCCCGAACTGGTCGGGAGGCTGCGCGAGCTGAGCGGCAGCCAGGGCGTTACCCTGTTCATGCCGCTTCTGTCGGTGTTCCTGATCCTCCTGCACCGCTTCACCCGGCAGGACGATCTGGTGGTGGGGGTGCCGGTGGCGAACCGCCTCGCGCCGGGCACCGACCAGGTCGTCGGCTGCTTCATCAACGTCGTCGCGCTCCGGGCCGATCTCTCCGGCGATCCGCGGTTCCTGGATCTACTCGCCCACGTCCGCTCCACGGTGGCCGCGGCTCTCGATCATCAGGAGATCCCTTTCGAAAAGGTGGTCGAGTCGCTGAATCCGGAACGGACGCCCGGGAGATCCCCCTTCTTCGAGGTCGTCCTCAATCTCGAGACGGACGCGTTCGCGGCTCCGGCGCTCCCCGGCCTGGCCCTCTCGTTCGAGGAGCTGGACCGGGGGATGCCGGTCAAGCATGACCTCACGGTGTACGTGCGGGACGCGGCGCGAGGCCTGGAGGTCACGTTCGCCTACCGTCTCGATCTCTACAATGCTGCGACCATGGCCCGCATCGCCGGCGCCTTCACGGCGCTGCTGCGCGCAGTGGTGGACGAGCCGGAGGCGCGCCTCTCCCGGCTCAAGTCGTTCCCGAAAGGTGAAAGGAGAAGCACAATGTCCGAGTTTAAACCAAAGGAGGACGAGAACCTCAAGCGGCTACTGGGTACGAGGCGCAGGGCGGTCCCGGCGCAGGAGTCGCTGGTCCGCACGGGTCTGCTGGAGCCCGGCCAGAGCCTGCCACTGGTTATCTCTCCGGCCACCGAAGGCGTCGACCTGCCCGGCTGGGCGGCGAGCAACAAGGCCGTTATCGAAAGGGAGTTGTTGAAGCATGGAGGCATCCTATTCCGTGGCTTCGACGTGGATTCCGTGGAGGCGTTCCACCGCTTCACCGGGTCGTTGACCTCTGGCCTGGTGAACTACATCGAGGGATCGTCTGAGCGGATCAAGGTGTCGGACAAGGTCTACACCTCGACGGAGTACCCGCCGGAGCTCTTCGTCTCGCTGCACAACGAGCTCTCCTATGCCCACCGCTGGCCGAAGCTCATCTTTTTCTACTGCCTCGTCGAGCCCCAGCAGGGCGGCGAGACTCCGATCGCCGACAGCCGCAAGGTGCTCGACGCCATGCCTGTGGAGCTCAAGGATAAGTTCCTGGAGAGGGGCGTGCAGTACCGGCGAAACCTGCACGGCAGCCGCGGCGCCGGGCTCTCGTGGCAGAGCGTGTTCGAGACCTCCAACCGGGATTTCGTCGAGTCCTACTGCCGCGAGGGGAACATCGAGTTTCAGTGGAGGCCGGACGGAGGCCTGCGCACCCGCCAAGTGCGGCCGGGGATTGCGCGCCACCTCCATACGGGCGAGCTGATCTGGTTCAACCAGGCGGACCAGTTCCACCCCTCGAACCTGGGCGAGGAGACCGCCCGTTCGCTGATGACGATCAGCGCCGAGGAGGACCTGCCGCTCTACTCGTCCTACGGCGATGGCACGCCCTTCGAGCCGGGGACGCTCGATGCGGTGCGCGAGGCGTTCCGCGAGACGATGGTCGCCTTCCCCTGGCGCAAGGGGGACGTGCTGCTCCTCGACAACATGCTGGTAGCGCACGGGCGCATGCCGTTCAGCGGGCCGCGCCGTATCGTCGTTTCGATGGGAGATCCCGTCTCCCTGGAGGAAATGCCGGCGGTTGGCAGCCTGGACGAGCCGGTGCAGCCCGCTTCCGAGGTCCAGGCGTGAATCAAGGGGCCGAGACGCTTGAAGCCTTCCTCATGTCGCCGCAGCAACGGCGGCTGTGGAAGGTCTCGCGGGGGGAGGCTACCTATTCTTCCTCCTGCGTGCTCGTCGCCGAGGGACCCTTGAGCCCGCGGCAGGTGGAGGGAGCCTTGCGCCAAGCGTGTGCCCGCCACGAGGTCCTGCGCACCGGCCTGCGCCGCCCTCCGGGGCTCGGCGTGCCGGCGCAGGTGATCGTCGAGGACTGCGCTCCGGGGCTCGCCGTGCACGACCTGCGAGGCCTCCCCGGCGACGTTCAGGAGCTCCGCCTGGAGCAGTGCATCGCGGACGAGCTGGCAGCGGAATTCGACGTCGAACGACCGCCGCTCCTGCGCGCGGCCCTGGCGTGTCTCGAAGACGAGCGCCATGCCCTCGTTCTCGTCCTCTCCTCGCTGGTTGCCGATTCCTGGTCGCTCGACAACCTCGTCGCCGAGCTCTGCCGGTCGATCGGCGGCGAACCCGCCGAGGATGGCGAGCCTATGCAGTACGCCGACTTCTCGGAATGGCAGAACGGCTTCGAATCGCCGGAGGGCGAGGAGGGCAGGGACTACTGGCGCGCCAAGGGGCTACAACTGCCGCTGACGCCGGTCCTGCCGCTCGGCCCCGCCACGGACCGCTTCCTGCCCGGGGAGGTCTCCTGGAGCCTGGACGAGGCCGGCGCCGTCCGGCTGGAGGCGCTGGCGGCGGTGCGGGGCGCGGGTCTGGCGGACCTGCTGCTGGCCGGCTGGGCCGCCGTGCTCTGGCACCAGTCCGCCGAGCCCGGCTTGGTGATCGGTTATCTCGCGCACGGGCGGCGGTATGAGCCGCTGCGAGGCGCCCTCGGCCTCATCGCCCGATTCCTCCCCCTGGCCTGCATGCTGTCTGCAGAGACCGGCTTCTGGGATCTGGTCGCGCTGGTGCGGGACACCGTCGCCGAGGACCTGGTATGGCAGGAGCTCTTCACCTGGGACGCGATCGCGGAGACCTCCGAGCCCCCGGCCTTCCCGGTGGCTTTCGCCTTGGAGGAATCGCAGCCCTCCCTGGAGGCGGGGGTCCTGCGCTTCGCCGTGCAGTCCAGGCAGAGCTGCGTCGACCGCTTCGGCGTCGAGCTTCGCGGGACCCGCTGGCGGGGCGAGGGTCTGCAACTCGCAATCCGCTATGACCTCGGGCGCTTCGCGCCGGCGTCGGCAGGCGCCCTCGCGGCGCGCTTGAAAGCGTTGCTAGACCGCGTTGCGGCAGGGACCGACGAGGCGGTCGACGCGCTGCGTGGTCTCGGCGGAGCTGCGGCTCATTCCGCCGCGATCGAGGTCAACGACACGGAGCGGCTGTTGCGGGCGTCGACGCTCCAGCAGCGGTTCGCGGAGCAGGTCGCCAGCCATCCCGGGGCGGTCGCCCTGATCGCGGGTGACACCCAAATCACCTATGCGGATCTCGGCCGGCGCGTGGGCGCCGTGGCCCGCGCACTGACCCGCCGGGGTCTGCGTCCCGGAGAGCTGGTTGGCCTCTGCACCGAGCACTCGGTCGACGCCGTGGCCGGCCTGCTGGGCATCCTGGCCGCGGACGGGGCCTTTTTCTACCTCGACCCGGAGTTGCCCGAGGCCCGCCTGGCCCTCCTCGCCGGGAACGCGGCGCCGCGCTTGGTGCTCGCCAGGCGGAGCGCCCTGTCGCGGCTCGAACGGATGGGCCTCGGATGCGGCCTGCTCCCCCTCGATTCCGACGGACCGGTCTCGGAGGAGCCCCTGGAAGCCGCCGCCGGCGATCCCGACCGGCTGGCCTACGTGGTCTACACCTCGGGCTCGACAGGCGCGCCCAAGGGTGTGCTCGCGCCGCAGCGCGGGGTCCTCAACTACCTCGACTTCATCGTCGGCACCTACGGCCTGCTGCCTTCCGACATCGTCCTGCAACTCGCGTCGTTGTCGTTCGACGCCTCGGTCCGCGACCTGATCGGCCCGCTGCTGCGCGGCGCCACGGTTGTACTCCTCACGCCGGAGCAGGCGAGGGATCCGCGGGAGATGGTGCTGGCGATCCAGCGGCACGGCGTGAATCGACTGTTGAGCGTGGTGCCGACGCTGCTGCGCGCCCTGGTCGCCGCGGCCGAGCGGGAGGAGGGTCCTTTCGATCTGCAGTCGATCCTCACCAGCGGCGAGCGGCTATTCGGGGAGGACTGCCGGCGGGTGCGGAGCGCCTTCGGCGCAGCGGTGCAGATCGTCAACCAATACGGGCCCACCGAGTGCACCATGACGTCGAGCTGGCGCGCCGTCCCGCCGGAAACCTCCTGGGACGCTGTCCCCCTGGGTTGGCCTGCCTGGAACGTGCGCTTCCACCTGCTCGACGAGCGCCTCGATCCGGTCCCGGAGGGCTGGCCGGGCGAGCTCTACATCGCCGGGGCGGGGCTGGCCTGGGGCTACGTCGGCCAGCCCGACCTCACCGCCGCTCGCTTTCTCCCCGAGGTGCGCGCCGCGTCGCCGGGGAGCCGCATGTATAGGACCGGGGACCGGGTCCGGCGCCTCCCCGACGGCGACCTGGAGTTCCTGGGCCGGCTCGACGACCAGCTCAAGATCCGGGGGGTACGCGTGGAGCCCGGCGAGATCGAGGCGGTGCTGGGCCGCCACCCCGATGTGCGACAGGCCGTCGTGGTGGGGCGCGGCGAGCGGCTGGCGGCCTACGTCGTTCCCCGGCAGGAGGGCGGCATCCGACCCGTGGACGTGATGGCGTACCTGCGGGAGAACCTGCCGGAGCCCCTTGTGCCCGCGGACCTGGTGGTCCTTCCCCGGCTGCCGCTGACCCGCACCGGCAAGGTTGACCGCCGGGCCCTGCCGGAGCCCGAGACCATGTGGGCCGAGCCCGCGGCCGCTCCGCTCAACCCCCTTGAGGAGATCGTCGCCCAGATCTGGGCGCAGCTCCTGGGGCGCAAGCGGATCGGTCCGGACGAGAGCTTCTTCTCGCTGGGCGGGCATTCGCTGCTGGCCACGCAGGCGATGGCCCGCTTGCGCGACGCCCTGGGCGTGCAGATCCCGCTGCAGGCCGCGTTCGAGGCGCCCACGGCCGCCGCCATGGCGAAGCGGGTCCAGCAGGCGCTGGCGGGCGGAATCCAACTCCCTTCCCTCCAGTCCGTGCCGCGGAGCGGCTTCCTTCCCCTCTCCTTCCCGCAGGAGCGGCACTGGTTCCTCCATGTGCGGGAGCCGGAGAGCCCGCTGTTCAACAACGCGGGCGGCCTGCGCTTCCGCGGCCGGCTCGACGTCCGGGCGCTGGCGGGGAGCCTGCGTGAGCTGGTGCGGAGGCATGAGGTGCTGCGGGCCGGCTTCCCGGCGGTGAACGGCGAGCCGGTACAGGCCATCGTGCCCGTGGTATTGATCGGGCTGCCGGTGGTGGACCTGGACGGCTTGCCCGAGGGCGCCCGCGACAGGGAGGCCAGCCGCCTCGTCTCCGCCCATGCCCTGCGCCCCTTCGACATCGCCAGGCCGCCGCTCCTGCGGATGGTCCTCCTCCGTCTCCGGGAGGACGAGCACGTCGCGGCGGTGGCCATGCACCACATCATCTCCGACCTGTGGTCGGTCGGCGTTTTCGTTCGGGAGCTGGCCGCCCTCTACGAGGCCGCCGCGACGGGCAGGCCGTCCCCCCTGCCGGACCTGGAACTCCAGTACGCCGATTTCGCTGCTTGGCAGCGCGAATGGCTCCAGGGGGACGTCCTGGACCGGCTGCTCGCCTACTGGAAGGGGCAGCTCCCTCCCGGAGGCAGGGCACCGCAGCTCTTTTCTGACCGCGCTGCCGAGGAGGACCATCCGCCGGGTCGCCGCTACCCCCTGACCGTTCCGGCCTCCTTGGCTGCCGGGCTGCGCGATCTCGCGCGGACCGAGGGAGCGACCGTCTTCATGACGCTGCTCGCGGGCTTCCAGCTCCTGCTCTTCCACCTGACCGGCGTCGATGATGTCGTGGTGGGCGCTCCGATCGCCAACCGCAAGCTCACCGAGACCGAGGGGATGATCGGCTGCTTCATCAACGCTCTGGCGCTGAGGACCGGCCTGGGAGACAACCCGAGCTTCCGGCAGCTCCTCGGCCGGGTCCGGAAGACCGTGCTCGGCGCCTACACGCACCAGGATCTCCCTTTCGAGAAGCTCGTGGAGGAGCTGAACCCCAATCGGGCCCTCAGCCGCTGGCCGCTGTTCCAGGTGACCTTCAACTTCCAGAACGAGCCCATCGGCGTTCCACCCCTGCCCGGGCTCACGGTCGAGACCTTCGACATCGAGGGGGGAATGCCCGTCAAGTACGACCTGGGCCTGTATCTCACGGATTCGGGCGGCGATCTCTCCGGCGCCCTCGGCTACAGCCCGGCGCTGTTCGAAGCTTCGACGGTTGCGGGAATCTGCGAAAGCTTTGTGGAGCTTCTCGCGCTTTGCGGGGAACAGCCGGATGCCACGGCCGGCGAGATCCTTGCAGCCCTTGCCGAAGCCGAGCGCCACCGCCGGGCCACAACCCAGGAACTGCACAGGGAAAGCCGGCGCCGGAGCCTGGGACAGGCGAGGCGCAAGGCAGTACAAGCTTGAAGGAGCCGGGATGAGCCTGTTCGAAGCAGCAACGAGCCAGGGCTTCCGGCTGTCGCCGCAGCAGAAGCGGATCTGGTCTCTCGATGGCGGGACCGGTGCCTACCGGTCCCAATGCACGCTCCTGCTGGAGGGGGACCTTCAGGCCGCCGCTCTCGAGGGGGTGATCCGGGGGCTCGTCAACCGCTACGAGATCCTGCGCACGACCTTCGAACGTCCGCCGGGGCTCAGCCTGCCCGTGCAGCTCATCGGCGACGACGACCGGTTCGATTGGCAGCTCGTTGACCTGCAGGGCGCCGGGCCGTGGACGGATGCGCTCGCCGGGCTCGCCCGCGAGGAGCTGCGCCGGCCGTTAGACCTGGCGCGCGGACCCTCTCTGCGCGCGGTGCTCGCCAGCCTGGCGCGGAGACATGCGCTCGTGCTCACCCTGCCGGCGATGTGCGCCGATGCCGCGACCCTGCTGATCCTGGCCGACGAGATCCGGCTCTCCTGTGCTGGACGGGAACCGTCCCCCGAGGACGGGGAGGTGCTGCAGTACGCGGATCTCGCCGAGTGGCAGAACGAGTCCTTCGAAGCCGAGGGGGCCGAGGAGGGCAAGGGTTTCTGGCGCCGCCGGCGGCCGGCCGTTCCGCTCTCGCCGCCGCTCGCCCTGCGCGAACCGCCCCCCCAGGCAGCCTTCCTACCTGAGCGGCTGGAGGTACGGCTGCCGGAGAGGTCCGAGCAGGGTCTGGCGGCGCTCGCCGAGCGGGCTGGATACCCGCTCTCCTCGCTCCTTCTGGCGTGCTGGCAGGCCCTTCTCGGCCGCCTTGGAGCCGAGGGCGACGCCGTCGTCGGCGTGCGCTTCGACGGGCGCCACTACGGCGAGCTGAAGAACGCGGTCGGCCCCCTGGAACGGCTCCTGCCGGTGTCCTCCAGGCCGGAGGAGGACGTCCGCTTCCTCGACCTACTCGGGCAGGTTGATGCCGCGGCTCGCGAGGCCGGCCAATGGCAGGAGCTTTTCGCCTGGGACGGCGTGCCGGCCGCGCAGGCGTTCTTCCCCGTGGCCTTCGAGCTGCTGGAACTCCCGGGCGCGGCCGGCGCGGGCAGCCTGGGCGTCTCGCTCGCGGACGTGCGGAGCTGCGCCGAGCGTTTCGCGCTACGGCTGTCATGCCGCCGTAGCCCCGAGGGGCTCGCGGCCAGCTTCGACTACGACACCACGGTGCTGAGCCGGGAGGAGGTGGAGCTGCTGGCGGAGCGCTTCCTGGCCCTGGCCCACGCCGCCGTGGCCGCGCCGGATTCGCGGATCGGCGAGCTCGACGTGCTCGGCGCGGCCGAGCGCGAGGCATGGCTCGGCGCCGAGCCCGCTCCCGAGGAGACGCTGCCGGCTCACCGGCTGGTGGAGATGCAGGCGAGTGCCACGCCGGATGGCGTCGCCGTAGTGTTCGAGGGGAAGAGCCTGACCTACGGCGAGCTCGACCGCGCGGCGGCCCGCCTGGCGCACTGGCTGCGCGGCCGGGGCACCGGCCCGGAGAGCCGGGTGGGGCTGTGTCTCTTCCGGTCTCCCGACATGGTGATCGCTCTCCTCGGCGTCCTCAAGGCCGGCGCGGCCTACGTCCCCTTGGATCCGGAGAGCCCCCGCGGTCGGCTGGCGCAGGTGATCGCCGACGCGGGGGTGAGCCTGATCGTGGCCCATGAGGCCCTGCTCTCCATGCTGCCGGCCGATGTCGAAACCCTCTGCCTGGACCGGGACGCCGCGCACTTGCAGGTCCTGCCGGACGAGGCCCCGGAGATGTCGGCGGATCCGCTCCGGCTGGCCTACGTGGTCCATACCTCCGGCTCGACGGGGAAGCCGAAGGGCGTCGCCACCGCGCACGGGGGGGTGGCCAACTACCTGCGCTACGTGCGCGAGACGTACGGGCTCGGCCCGGCGGATACGGTGCTCCAGGTGGCCGGGCTGCCGTTCGACGCCTCGGTCCGCGACATCCTCGGGCCGCTCGGGGCTGGCGCGCGCATCGTGGTCGTGAGCGGCTCGAAGGCGCGGAGCCCCGCCGCCCTGCTCGCGGCTCTCCGCGAGAACCGCGTCACCTGCATCCTCAGCATCGTGCCGACCCTCTTCCGGGCGTTGCTCGACGCTGCCCCGGACGAGGTTGTGGCACCGCTGCGGCTGGTGCTGATCAGCGGCGAGCCGCTGCTGCCGGCAGACTGCGTGCGCGCGCGGCAGGTTTTCGGCGACGGCGTGCTGGTCGTGAACCAGTACGGGCCCACCGAGTGCACAATGACCACCACCTGGCTCCCCGTCGTCGGGCCGCTGGGGGAGAAAGCGTTGGTCCCCGCGGGGCGTCCCATCACCGGCGCCCGGGTGTACGTCCTCAACCGGCAGCTCGTGCCGGTGCCCGCCGGCGCTCCGGGCGAGGTGTGCATCGGCGGCGCAGGCGTCACCCGCGGCTACCTCGGCATGCCGGGGGCCACGGCCGAGCGCTTCCTGCCCGATCCGTTCTCGCCCTCTCCTGGCGCGCGGCTCTACCGGACCGGCGATCTCGGCCGCGTGCTCGCCGACGGCAACCTGGAGTTCCTCGGGCGGATCGACCACCAGGTGAAAGTGCGGGGTGTGCGCGTCGAGCCGGCCGAGGTGGAGGCGGTACTGTCCCAGCATCCCGAGGTGAAGCAGATGGCCGTGGTCGGGCGGGCGATCCGGCCCGGCGAGATTGGCCTGGTCGCGTACTACGTGCCCGAGCCGTCTGCCGGGTCTTCCGGTCCCCAGACGGGCGCCCTGCGGCGCTTCGCCGAGGCGTCGCTGCCCGCCGTCATGGTGCCGGCCGGCTTCGTCCGGCTCGACGAGCTGCCGCGGACGCCGAACGGCAAGGTGGACCGCAAAGCCCTCCCCGCCTGGGATGCCGGCGACGGCTCGCGGGAGGGCCGCTACAAGGCTCCCCGCACGCCGGTCGAGGAGCTGCTGGCCGAGGTTTTCGCCGGCGTCCTCGGAGTCGAGCGGGTCGGCGTGGAGGATGACTTCTTCGAGCTGGGCGGCCACTCGCTCATGGCGGCGCGGGCGATCGCGCAGATCTCGGCGGCCCTCCAGATCGAGCTGCCTCTCCAGAGCATCTTCGACGCGTCAACGGTCTCGGCGCTCGCCGCCGTGATAGAGCGAGTGCGGCAGAGCGGGAAGCGCTCGCCCTTCCCGCCGCCCGTGCCCGTGCCCCGGGAGGGACCGCTCCCGCTCTCCTACGGACAAATGAGGGTCTGGTTCCTGGACCAGCTCCGGCCGGGGAGCCCGGCGTGGAACCTGCCCGAGGCTGTCCGCCTGCGCGGCGATCTGGACGTTCCGGCCCTGGAGCGGAGCCTCGAGCACCTGGTGCGCCGCCACGAGGCGCTCCGGACGACCTTCCCTGTCAAGGACGGGCGCCCGGTCCCGACCATCGCCCCGCGCCTGCCGCTGCCGCTGCCGCTGGTGGACCTCCGTCATCTGGACGATTCGCGGCGCGAGGCCGAATCCACGCGGCTGATCCGCGAGGCGGGGCTGCGCCCCTTCGCGCTCGCCTCGGGCCCGTTGATCCGGGTCCTCCTCGTCCGTCTCGGGCAACGGGACCACGCGGCACTCGTCACCTTCCACCACATGGTGGCCGACGGCTGGTCCGCCGGCGTCTTCCTGCAGGAGTTGGTCGAGGCCTACGACGCCCTGGCCACCGGCCGTCCCGTCGCTCTCCCCGAGCTGCCGTTCCAGTACGCGGACTTCGCGGTCTGGCAGCAGCGCTGGCTGGAGAGCGAGGCAATGCAGGAGCAGCTCGCCTACTGGAAGGAGCGGCTCGCCAGCGAACCCGTCGCCCTCGACCTGCCCTCCGACCGGCCGCGCTCGCGGCGCGAGACGGTGCCGCCCGGGAGCGTCACGCTCCAGCTTTCCGAGGAGCTGACACAGGCCCTGCGCGCCACCGGCCGGCGCGAAGGGATCACCCTCTTCATGGCCCTGTTCGCCGGGTTCTGCGCGCTGCTCCACCGCTACACCGGGCAGACGGACCTGCGGATCGGCAATCCCGTGTCCGGGCGCAGCCGGCCCGAGCTCGACCGCGTCATCGGGTATTTCGTGAACAACCTGGTGCTGCGGGTCGACCTCGCGGGGGAGCCGGGTGCGGCCGAGCTGCTGCGCCGCGTGCGCGAGGTGACGCTCGGAGCCTATGCGAACCAGGACCTCCCCTTCGCCCGGCTCGTGGAGCTGCTGTACCAGGGGCGCGGCCCGCGGCAGGTGCCCCCGTTCCAGGTCATGTTCGCCTTCCAGAGCTTCCCGCGGCCGAAGCAGCAGGACCTGGGCCTCGCCGTCGAGCCCCTGGAGGTCCGCGGCGAGGAGGAGATCGAGCGCGATCTGGCCCTCGCCTTCGAGGAGAACGACGGCTGCCTGCAGGGCCGCTTGCGCTACCGCACGGACCTCTTCGACGCTCTACGCATGGAGCGCATGGCCGCGCACCTGCGCCTGCTGCTCGAGGCCCTCGCCAGCCAGGGCGAGCGCTCCCTCGCGGAGATCCCTCTCCTCACCGGGGCTGAAGGGCACGAGGTGCGGGCCGCGGCCCGCACCCGGAGCGCCGCGGCGCCGGCTCCCCGCGCCGAGCCGGCCGCACGGGGCGGCGCGGAGCGCCAGAAGTCGGAGCGCTGGCAGGATCTGTCGGAGCGCGGCGGCAAGCTGTCGGCGGCGAAGCAGCAGCTCCTGCGGCAGATTCTGGAAGGAGGCAAGCCCCGGCCGGAAGGGACGGTGCCGACCGCCCACTCGATCCCGCGCCGGCCTCCGGGAGCACCGGTCCCGCTCTCCTTCGGCCAGCAGCGCCTCTGGTTCCTGAGCCGGCTGGAGCCGGAGAGCGCCGCCTACAACGTGCCCGCCGTGCTGCGGCTCCGCGGCGTTCTCGACCGGCGGGCTCTCCAGGCGGCACTCGGCGAGATCGTGCGCCGGCACGAGGTGCTGCGCACCACGTTCGAGGAGTCGGCCGAGGAGGAGGAGCCGCTGCAGCGCATCGCGCCGCGCTTGGAGGTCGGGGTGCCCGTGGTGGATCTGCGGGGCCTGCCGGAAGCCCTGCGCGGCGCGTGCGCCCGGCAGCTCGCCGCCGAGGAGGCGCGGCGTCCGTTCGACCTCGCCCGCGGGCCGCTGCTCCGGGTGCTGCTGATCCAGACCGCGGCGGAGGAGCATGTCGCCGCACTGGCCATGCACCATATCGTGTCGGATGCCTGGTCCGCGCGGCTGCTGGTAGGAGAGATCGTGCCCCTCTACGGCGCCTTCCTGCAAGGCCAGTCTTCACCCTTGCCGGAGCTTCCGATCCAGTACGGAGACTTCGCCTCCTGGCAGCGCCGGTCCCTGACCCCCGCATTGATGGAGGAGCACCTGGCCTACTGGCGGCTGCAACTGCAGGGCGCTCCCCCCGTCCTCGCGCTGCCAACCGACCGGCCGCGCTCGGCCGCCCAGACGTTCCGGGGCGCGACCGTGCCGCTCCGTCTGCAGGCGGGCGTCGCGGAGCGGGTCGCCCTGCTCGCCCAGCGCGAAGGGGCGACGCCGTTCATGGTCCTGCTGGCGGCCTTCCAGATCCTGCTGGCCCGGTGGTCCGGCCAGAGCGACATCAGCGTGGGAATGCCCGCGTCGGGACGCGACCGCGTCGAAACCGAGAGGCTGATCGGGTTCTTCCTCAATACGTTGGTCATCCGGACAGACTTGGGGGACGATCCCGGGGTGCGGGCCCTGCTGGCGCGGGTGAAGGAGACGGTCCTGGAAGCGCAGGCCCGTCAAGCGTTGCCGTTCGAAAGGCTCGTCTCCGAGCTCCAGCCCGAGCGCAGCCTGTCGGTCCACCCGCTGTTTCAGATCATGTTCAGCCTGCAAAGCCAAAGTCACAGTGGCAGGGGAGAAGCCACGAGCCTTCCCGGGCTCGAGGTTGCCAGGATCGCGATGGAGAGCGAGACCGCTCAGTTCGACCTGACGGTCTCGATGGGAGAGACCCAGGACGGGATCGTCGGGTCGATCGAGTACACCACCGACCTGTTCGACCGCACGACCATCGCACGCCTGGCTAGCTACTACAGGAACCTGCTGGAGTCCCTCCTGACGGGCTTGGAGCAACGGATCACGGATCTGGTCCTGCTGGGCGAGGCGGAACGGCAGCAGGTTCTGGTGGAATGGAACGACCCTCGCGAGGATGCGCTTTCGTCGCTCACCGAGCGCCGCCTCTGCCTGCACGAACTGGCCCGGTTCCAGGCGGAGCGTAGGCCAGAGGCCGTGGCGGTGGAAGGGGAAGGAACGTCCCTGACCTATCGAGAGCTGGACCGCCGCGCTCGCCGTTGGGCTCGAACGCTCAGGGATTGGGGAGTCGGCCCGGAAAGCCGGGTAGGTCTGGCCCTCGCGCGTTCCCCGGAGCTGATCGTCGGCATGCTCGCGATTCTCGAAGCGGGAGGCGCCTATCTGCCTCTCGATCCCGAGTACCCCCCTGAGCGCCTGGCGATGATGCTCGAGGACTCCGGAGCCTCCGTATTGGTGACCGAGGAGCGGTGGCTCGAAAGGCTCCCGGCAGGCCGTTGTTCCCGGGTGTTTCTTGTCGAGGGTTGGAATGAGGGGGACCGCGAGCCCGCTCTCCCGGAGGGCGATGCGGCCGACCCGGGAAACATGGCGTACGTGATCTATACCTCGGGCTCGACCGGGGTTCCGAAGGGTGTCGTGGTGGAGCACCGGTCGGCGGCTGCCTATGCTTTGCGCGCGAGCCGTTTTTTCGGGATCCGGCCCGACGACCGCGTGCTGCAATTCGCCTCGATCAACTTCGACATCAGCGTCGAGGAGATCTTTGCGACCTTTGCGGTGGGGGGAACCCTGGTCCTGCGGTCGGACGAGGCGACGAGCTCGGCCGCCCATTTTTTCCGCGAGCTGGCGCAGCGCAACGTCTCCGTAATCGATCTCCCGACAGCCTACTGGCATGAGCTGGTCGGGGGCCTGGAGGAAGGACTCGAGCTGCCCCCCTCTTTGCGGCTGGTCATCATCGGCGGCGAGGAGGCGCGGGCCGACCGGCTCGTGGCCTGGCAACGAAGGGCGGGGCGCGTCCGCTTGATCAATGGCTACGGCCCGACCGAGACGACGGTAGTAGCGACGTATCGCGACCTGACGGATCTGGAGCCGGGATCCGCGATTCCTCTCGGAAGGCCGATCCCCGGTGTCGGGGTCTACGTGGCCGGACAGCGCCGGGAGTGGTTCTCCGCCGGGACGATCGGCGAGCTCCTGATCGGCGGCGATGGCGTGGCTCGGGGCTATCTGGGCCTTCCCGACCTGACGGCGGAACGGTTCATCCCGGATTCGATCTCGGGCGAGCCGGGGGCTCGGCTGTACCGGACGGGGGACCTCGTGCGGTGGACGGCCAAAGGAGAGCTGGAGTACCTGGGCCGCATCGATCACCAGATCAAGGTGCGAGGTTTCCGTGTCGAGCTGGGGGAGATCGAGGCCTCGCTGACAGCGTATCCCGGAGTGCGCGAAGCGGTGGTCGTGGCGCGGGAGGACCAGCCCGGGAACAAGCGTCTGGTGGCCTACGTGGCCGGCAGCGCGGAGGCGGCTGCGCTGCGCGAGCACCTGCGCCGCCATCTGCCGGAGCACATGATCCCGTCGACGTTCGTGGCGCTTGACGCCCTACCCCACACCGCCAACGGCAAGGTGGACCGCAAAGCCCTGCCGGCACCGGATCGGCAGGGTGCGGAGAACGGTCTGGCGCCGCGCACACCGGTGGAGGAGGTGCTGGCGGGGATCTGGGCCGAGGTGCTGGGGCTGGAGCGGGTAGGCGTCGAGGAGAGCTTCTTCGATCTCGGCGGGCACTCGCTGCTGGCGACCCGTGTCGTGAGCCGGGTGCGCTCGGTGTTTCGGGTGGAGCTGCCGTTGCGGGCTCTGTTCGAGTCGCCGACGGTGGTGGGCCTGGCCGCGCGCCTGGAGTCGGTGCTGCGGGCCGGGGCGGGTCTCGCCACGCCGCCGCTGTTGCCGGCGGCGCGCGAGGGAGCCCTGCCACTGTCCTTCGCGCAGCAGCGGCTTTGGTTCCTCGATCAACTCGAGCCGGACAGCTCGCTATACAACATGCCGATAGCGCTGCGGATGGAAGGGCGGCTGGAGACGGAGGTGCTGGCGCGCAGCCTCGGCGAGATCGTGCGCCGCCACGAGGCGCTGCGCACGCGGTTCGCCATGGTGGACGGCGCGCCGATCCAGGTTATCGAGCCGTCCGGTCCCTTCTCTCTTCCGGTGGTCGATCTCTCGGGTGTGCCGGCGCGCGCGCGAGAGGCTCTGGCACCGGCCCTGGTGGGAGAGGAGGCGGGCCGGCCGTTCGACCTCGCCCGCGGTCCGCTGCTGCGGGCATCGCTGCTGTGGATGGGAGCGGAGGACCACGTGGCGCTGGTGACGATGCACCACATCGTCAGCGACGCCTGGTCGCTGGGGATCCTGGTGCGGGAGCTGACAACCCTGTACGGGGTTTTCGCATCGGGGAGGCCTTCGCCGCTGCCCGAGCTGCCGGTGCAGTATGCGGACTTCGCGGCCTGGCAGCGGAGCTGGTTGCAGGGCGAGAGCCTGGAGCGGGAGATTGCCTACTGGCGCGGGCAGCTCGCCGGTCTGCCGCCGCTGCTTGAGCTCCCAACGGACCGTCCCCGCCCGCCGGCGCAGAGCTTCCGGGGGGGTAGCCGCAGCCTGCGTCTGTCGGCGGAGCTGTCCGAGATCTTGCGCGCGCTGGCCCGCCGCGAGGGGGCGACGCTCTTCATGGTGGTGCTGGCTGGATTCCAGGCGCTGCTGGCCCGGTACAGCGGCCAGCAAGACATCGCGGTGGGGACGCCGATCGCGGGACGCAACCACCTGGAGACGGAGGGCCTGATCGGATTCTTCGTCAATACGCTCGTGCTGCGGGGCGATCTCTCCGGAGCCCCGGGATTCCACGAGTTCCTCCGGCGGGTGCGCGAGGTCTGCCTCGGCGCCCACACGCATCAGGAGGTCCCGTTCGAGAGCCTGGTCGAGGAGCTGGCGCCCGAGCGGAGCCTGGCGCACTCTCCCCTCTTCCAGGTGATGCTTACCCTCCAGAACGTCCCGGAAGAGGCTTTGGTCCTGGAGGACCTGCACCTGCGCCCCGTGCGTGGGAGCGCGATGGGGGCGAAGTTCGACCTGCGGCTGTCGGTCTACGAGCGCGGCGGCGAGATCCTGGGCTCTCTAGGGTACGCCGCCGACCTGTTCGACAGCTCGACCATGGAGCGCTTCTCCGGTCATTTCGAGCGGATGCTGTCGGCGGCGGTGGTCTATCCCGCAACGCCTGTCTTGGAGCTGTCGCTGCTGGGCTCTTCCGAGGCGGAGCAGATCCTGGTTGAGTGGAACGATAGGCGGCAGCACGTGCCCCTGGACCTGCGGCTGCACGAGTCGATCGAGGCATGGGCCGCGAAAACACCCGAGAGTCTGGCGGTCATCTGCGGCGGCGAGCGCCTGGAGTTCGCGGAGCTGAACCGGCGGGCGAACCGCTTGGCCTGGCGGCTGCGGAAACTCGGGGCGGATGCCGAATCGCTGGTCGCACTCTTCATGGAACGCTCAGTGGATCTGATCGTCGGTCTCTTCGCCACCCTCAAGGCGGGCGCCGCCTTCGTGGCGCTCGATCCCGCGCAGCCCACCGCGCGATTGTCCCGTGTCCTGCGCGAGGCATCTCCGATGGCGGTCCTGACCCGGGAGACCGCGGGATCCTCCCTGTCCGATTCCGACGCGCCGGTGATTTGGGTGGATCGTGAGGTTGAGGAGCTCTCCTGGGAGAGGGAGGACAACCTCGGGCTGCCAGTCGACCTCGAGCAGGCGGCCTACGTGGTGTACACCTCGGGAAGCACCGGCGTTCCGAAAGGCATTTCGATCCGGCACGGTGCGGTGCTCAACCTTCTGGCCGCTCTGGAGCGACAGATCTATCCCGGCTGCGGTCCGGGCCTGCGGGTGAGCGTCAACGCCCCCCTGTTCTTCGACGGCTCCATCAAGCAGGTCATCCAGCTCGCCCACGGTCGGACACTGTGCATCGTGCCGGACGAGATCCGAGCCGACCCTGCGGCCCTGGGCGCCTTCCTGGCAGAGCAGCGAGTGGACGTCTTCGACTGCACGCCCGCCCAACTCCGGGCTCTGGTCGAAGCCGAGTGGGGGGCTGGACAGCCGGTCCCGGGACGGGTGCTGGTCGGCGGCGAAGCCCTCGACCAGAGTCTCTGGGACCGCCTGCGCCGCCTCGAGGGAACGGAGTTCTTCAACGTCTATGGCCCGAGCGAGTGTACGGTGGACACCACGATCCGGAAGATCGGACCGGACACCCCACGTCCCTTGCTCGGTCCGCCCATCGCCAACGTCCGGGCCTATGTCGCGGCGCCGGAGGGCGCGCCGCAGCCCGTGGGAGTTCCGGGAGAGCTGTGGGTGGGCGGCGCGGGTCTGGCGCGTGGCTACCTGCACCGTGCGGACCTGACCGCCGAGCGCTTCATCCCGGACCGCTTCGCGGCCGAGGCTGGCGCGCGCCTCTATCGCACCGGAGACCTGGTGCGCTGGACGGCCGGTGGCG
>DATLNC010000289.1:0-5405 GCA_035536935.1 Thermoanaerobaculia bacterium | reverse complement strand
TTAAGCGGCAACAGATCAGCCCCGATAGGGGCGACGGCATGTAGCCCGGGGTCAGAGCGCCGCAGGCGCGGCGACCCCGGGTCAAGGACCCATTATTTCTCAAGCCCCGCAGGGGCGACGGCAGGGCGAGTGGGCGCAAGCCCCGATGGCTCCCGGGCTCTGCCGTCGCCCCTCGCGGGGCTCGAAATCCTTTGGGGCTCAGTACCCGGGGTCGCCGCTTCGCTCTGACCCCGGGCTACATGCCGTCGCCCCTGCCGGGGCTGGTCTGAGTCGGACCTTCAAAGTGAACGGATATCAGACGCACTACATAGGGACATCCTGGAGCCCGCGCAATCCCGCCAGGAGTCTGCGCCAACTCCGTGGGGTTCACCGCAATGCGCTCGGAACGTCTTCCCCTTGCCCGAGGAGACGGTGCCGATCAGGTCCGCGACGGCAAACCCGAATCGGGACCTCATTCATCCAGCGCGGCGACGACCTGATCCCGGACAGGGATGATGCGGTCGCCGAGGCGCGATTCTCCTCCAGCCGGCGGGGATACCTCGCTACACACTTCGGGCGCTTCGCATCCCGGAGAGAGTCAACCCCATCCGGAAGGGCAATACAACGATCTCGGGGGGAAACGCTACGATCCCGAGTAGCGGGTCGCAAACCTGGATGGGAAGCGCCGCAACCCGCGATGGGCGCGTCACAACCCTGGATGCGGACCGTCGCCATCCGGGTGGGAGCCTTCCCATCCAGATGGGGATCGTCGCCATCTGGATGGGAGTGTCCGCCACCTGGATGGGCGGGCCGCGCTTCTGGATCGGCGCCTCGTACTTGCAGGTGAGCACGTAGCACATCGGGATGGGGACCTCTCCCATCTGGATGGGAGAACCGCCCATCGGAATGGCTGTGTTTCCCCGTCGGATCGTAGCGGTTCCCCCCGGGATGCCAGCGTCCCCCATCGGGAAGGCAGCCTCTCCTTCCCCGATCGCAGCGTCGCAAAGCCTGGATGCGACGCTGGCAAGACGGTCCGCAGCGTCTCCTATCCGGTTGATCCCGCCGCAAATCCCGCTCGCAGCCGTCCCCTGGTGGTTCGGGGCGTCTCGGAGAGCTTTTCAGATTAACGCCGTCCACGGGGGACACCTGCCCTGACGGATGGCCACGCCGCAGCTCCCGGGGGGCGAGTCTCCCGGCTTGGATCAGGAAATCCCCGTCGTGAGCTGACGAAACACGGGGGTGTTTCGCGTCAACCCGTGGTGAAACACGGGGGTTTTTCCCCAGCGATGCTGACGAAAAGCTCTGCTGCCTAGTGCTTTGTCACGTCGGAAAAGATGGGTCATTCGTCTGTAGGGGCATCCGCCCCTACATGAAACGCTATCCGTCACTCGGACTGTGACGAGGTACTAGTCCAGCAGGTCCCGCTGGTACACCACACCCAGAGCGAGCAGACCATAGGCGAGAAGGTAGGTGGCGTCCACGAGGTCGACCAGGTCGGCGCGGTCGAGCTGGGAGAAATAGGCGAAGAGGGTGTCCGCGGCGCAGAGGAAGACGAAGCCCGCGAGGAGCGTGGCCCAGACCTTCCAGACCGCGCCGCCACGGAACCGCAGGCTGATGCGGATGAGCAGCACGGCCGGGATCAAGAGCAGGAAGTCCAGGATCGGGTAGAGCAGGTTGAGCAGAGTCTCCAGCGGCTCTCCCGGCTCCCTCACCAGCGGCATCAGGATCGGGTAGCCGATGGCGAGGCAGACAGCCGTGACTCCTGCCGCCAGCCAGACCCGCTCCGACGCCGGTCCGATCGGGAACCCGCTCGCCGAGTAGGCCCGCAGGAACATCGCCAGCGCCGCGATCAGCAGCGGATAGGACACCACGAAGAAGACGTCCGCCAGCGAGGGGAAGGGCACCTCGATCTTCTGGACGAACTGGTAGAACACGAAGCACGCCTGCCCCAGGCAGAGGGCGATGAGGCCCGCGGAGAGCAGGCTCCAGGCGATGCGCGAGGGCGTCCCCGGCTCGAACTTCCCCACCACCCGGGTCGAAATCACGGCAGCCACCAGCAGGTAGAGGAACTTTCCGAAGGTGCCAATCCCAAGGACGACCCGCGGAGAGAAGGCCCTGCTTCCCACGAGCAGCGCCGCGGCGAGAGCCACCAGGAGCACGGTCAGGGCCGGACCGAGCCAGCGCGATCTCATCAGCGGGCCTCCCCCAGAGACTCGATGGCTCTCCGCATCGCCTCCACCACGGTCGCGGCCTTGTCTCTACCCAGGAAGATGATCAGCGCCAGCCCCAGCTTTTCGAGCAGCGCCTCGATCTGCTGCCCGTCCACGACCGCGGCGCGGATGCCGAGGTCGTTGCAGTGCGCGGTAGCGGACGTGCGCGCCATCAGCCTGCCGATGTAAGGCTCGAGCACACGCGAGATCGTCTCCAGCACCTCGCTGGTGTTTTTGCGCAGAGTCGCCGCGATGGGGAGTCCAGGCATCCCTGTTTCACCAAAAGCTAAATCGGAAGACAGAAGGATTCTAACACGGGCCGGAACAGCCCCTAGCGGCGGGCGAGCATCTCCTCCAGGCGGGGCTCGGTCTCCTTCAGCACCGCCCTGAGGACCGTCAGCATGCCGGACGGAGCCTGGACCTCGGCGCGGAGGCCGCGGTCGAAGCGGTCCAGCGACAGGCCGTAGGCATCCATGGGAGGCTTTTCGCGGTGGAGGGTGCGCAGGGTGGCCGCGCAGGTGACGCAGCCCTTCAGGAGGTGGAGCGCGATGGTCCGCCCCTCTTCACGGGTGGCGGCCCCGGCTGCGAAGCGCTCCAGGCTGTCCCTGGAGATGGCATGTTCCACGGTGAGACCCTCCCTCTACCTAAGAGGTGATGGGAGGGCCGAAAGTATTTCAGGCGAAGCGAGAGAATCTTTGTGCAGACCCCCTCTCCCCCGCGCAGGCGGGGGAGAGGGTTGGGGAGAGGGGGGATGGGATCAATTACAAGAGTATCCGTAAGCAGAACAACAGCCCGTTCCCCCTTCATACCTTCTCCTTCATGCGGAATGCGACGCCGGCCTGGTTGTAGCCCACTCCGGAGCCGATCAGGACAACGAGGTCGCCCGGTTTGATCTTCCCCTTCTCGCGCGCGTCGTGGAGCGCCATCGGCACACAGGCCGAGCCGGTGTAGCCCCACTCCTCCATGATCGTGTGCGTGCGCTCCATGGGGAGCCCGAGGTCCGCCATGACCAGCTCGATCGACGGCTTGCGCACCTGGGTGAAGATCAGGAAATCGATGTCCTGGAGCCCGAATCCCCCCTCCTTGGCGAGGCGGCGCACCAGTCGCGGCCAGCCTTCGTGGTTGATCTCGGGGGGATAGCGCTGGACGAGCTTGACGGTCGTCCGGCCCGCCTCGACCGATTCCGCCGTGGCCGGCTCGGCCGTGCCGCCGGAGAAGATCCCCCAGTAGTTGGCATAGGTGCCGTCCGCCTGGAATGCGGCGTTCACGAAGCCGGGCTCGGACGAGGGCTCCAGCACAGCCGCGCCCGCTCCGTCGCCGTAGAAGAACACCGTGGGATCGTCCGGCGCGGCCAGCCGGTGCATCAGGTAGACGCCGACGACCAGGACGGTTTTGAGGGACGGATTCGCGGCGATCAGACCAGCGGCGTTGGCGAAGCCGGTGGGAAACGAGGCGCAGGCGCAGCCCACGTCGAACGTGCCGGCGTTCTTCGCTCCGAGCTTGCCCTGGAGCACGACGGAGGTGGCAGGGGTCAGATAGTCGGGCGAGTCGGTGCCCAGGATGATCAGGTCAACGTCCTCGGGACGCCGGCCGGCATTTTCCAGAGCCTGCTGCGCTGCCTTCAGAGCCAGGTCGGAGGTGGCCCAGTCGTCGGGCGCCCACCAGCGGCGGCGGATGCCGGTCGAGGCCTCCATCTTGTCCAGGAAGTCTCCGGGGAAGCGCTCCCGCAGGAGGTCGTTCGAGATCTCGCGCTCCGGGAGGTACAGGCCGGTGGAGACGAGGGAGGCGTAGCGAGGCTCAGGCATTTACAACTCCGGCAATGAAATCGAGCAGAAGTCGGGCTGTGGCATCGGGGTTTTCGACGACCATCCCATGCGGGGCGCCGGGCACGACTTCCAGCCGGGCTCCGGGGATCGCCTCGGCCAGCGCCCGGGATTGCTCCAGCGGGAACATGAGGTCCCGCTCGCCGGCGACGATCAGCGCGGGGCAGCGGATGTCACCCAGATGTGGAGTCAGGTCGACCCCCTGCACGGAGGCGAGGATCGCGGCCACGCCGCGGAACCAGACAATGGGCAGCGCCGCAACCCACCGGCGATGGAACTCCAGTGCCTTCGCCTGTTTCTCCAGGTACTCGGGGGTATAGGTATCCGGCAGGATGTACTCCAGGACCCGCCCGCCGTCGCCGCCGGCCGCAGCTTCCAGGGCGAGCTCTCGGCATCTGGCCGTCGATTCCCAGAACTCCGGCGTGATCCGCCCGGTCGCGGCGATCACGGTCACCGAGGCCGTGCGCTCGGGATGGAGGATGGCGAAGAGCAGCCCCACCAGCCCGCCGTAGGACGTGCCCACAACGTGGACGCGCTCGATCCCGATGCCGTCCAGCAGTTCCACCAGATCCCGCACGTGGGCTTCCAGGCTCGGCTCGGGCTCTCCCGGGGACTGGAGCTGGCCACGGAAATCGCAGCGGATCACCTGGAAGCGTGGAGCCAGGGCCACCGCGATGGGCTCCCAGGCTCCAATGGTCATCATGCCGCCGTTGAGCAGCAGCACCGGCTCCCCTTCGCCGTCGGTTCGATACGTC
Source organism: Thermoanaerobaculia bacterium (assembly GCA_035536935.1). GTDB lineage: Bacteria > Acidobacteriota > Thermoanaerobaculia > Multivoradales > UBA5704 > DATMER01. The sequence continues at coordinate 638 of DATLNC010000289.1, read as the reverse complement.
AGCAAGCGTCCTCCAGATACCTTTGCCGCAGCTCCCCCTTCACTACCTTGCCGTAGGCGGTGCGCGGCAGGCTCTGCACGAAGCGGAATTCGCGGGGAATCTTATACTTCGCCAGCCGGCCTCCCAGGAACTCGGCGAGGGCCTCCGCGGTCGGCGGATCCGAGCCGGGAACCACGAAAGCCACCCCCATCTCACCCCAGGTGGGATGCGGAACTCCGACCACGGCGGCATCCCGCACGCCAGGATGGAGAACCAGCTCCCCCTCGATCTCCGCAGGGTAGACGTTCACGCCGCCGCTGATGATCATGTCCTTCTTGCGGCCGGCGATCCAGTGGAAGCCCTGAGCATCGCGGCGCGCGAGGTCGCCGGTGTGGAACCAACCGTCGGAGTCCAGAGCAGCGGCTGTGGCCTCGGGATTGTTCCAATATCCTCGGCAGACATGGGGTCCGCGGATCAGAAGCTCCCCCACTTCGCCCTGCTCGTCCACGAGGCGGGCCTGGGTGAACATCAGGGGCTTGCCGATGGAGCCGGGATGGCGCACCGACTCCTCCACCGTCATCGAGAAGCAGTTCACGCCGACCTCGGTCATGCCATAGCCCTGCTTGAAAACCACGCCGCGCCGCTGGTAGTGCTCGATG